>JBKHYE010000067.1:0-7367 GCA_046565705.1 Actinomycetes bacterium | reverse complement strand
ACGTGGGTCCCGATCAGCTCCTCACGCGTGCGCCCTGTTGTCGCGAGGTAGGCATCGTTGACCGCGACGAAGCGCAGGTCACGGTCCATCACCATGTACGACGTCGGCAGCTGGGCGAACAGCGCCTCGAAGTCGACCGGCGGCAGCGCAGCGCCGCACGGCGGCCGGCTCGGCGTCAAACGCCGCCTCCGCCGCGGGTGACCTCGCTGCTCACGCGTGGAGTGTGACCCACCGCTGCCGACGGCGCGAGGTCGGCATCGCTGCTGACGGGGCCGCACCGCCGCGGCTGGCAGACTCCGCGTCGTGACAGCATCGCCGCCCGAGCCGACGCCGATCCGCGGCCAGGCGGTCCTGCGCGACTACCCGCTCCGGCTGTGGGCCGCGCAGCAGGAGCACATGCAGGCGCTGCTCCGCGAGTTCCAGCTCCTCCTGGTCGGCGACCAGCAGTCGACCGACCACACCGCACCGCGACGGCTGCTCGAGCTCGCGGACATGTTCACGGCCCGCTTCGGGCCGCTCATCGAGCAGATTCACGCCGAGCGGCAGAGCGCCTACGACCGCGGGCAGGACCGCATGGACAGCCACGTGCCCATGCCCGAGGGGACGCCCGAGCTGCTGCAACAGGTGAACGCGGTGCTCGCCGCCGTCGACGAGTACTGCGCCCGGGGCGACCTGCTCGTGCTCCCCCGGTCGCCGGAGCTGCGCGCGCTGAGCGAGTGGACGACCCGCGAGATCACCGCGCAGTACGACGGCGCAGCGCCGACCCCGTGGCCGGGGACCGTTCTGACCCGCTAGACCCGGTGGTCGGTGTCCGCGCGGTCGCGACCCGCGACCACGAGCGACCACAGCAGTCCGACGGCACCCGCGATGAGCAGGATCACGCCGACCGTGTCGACCGAGATGCCGGTGATGTCGGCGATGACGGCGAAGGCGAGGATCGCGCCGACCGCGAGCAGGAAGATGCTGACGCCGATGCCCATGGGGACACCTCCGGAGTGCGGGACGGCCCGCGGGGCCGCTGACCCCAGGGCCCTCCCCGCGGCGTGTGGCAGCTGCGGCTCGGTCGTGTGACGCCGGCGCGTCACCCCGACGACGGCGCCGGGCGGCCGCCGGCGTCGGTGCGGCGCGCTCGCGGTCCAGCGACGGCTCGAGAGCGGTCGTGCTCCCCGCGGTGCGTGGCGTCGCCGACCTCGCCCACGACCTCCTCGAGCACGTCCTCGAGCGCGACGACGCCGAGGTCGGCTCCGCTGTCGTCCGTCACCGCTGCCAGGTGCGCGCTCTGCCGCTGCAGCTCGCGCAGCGCACGCGCCAGCGGCAAGGACGACGGCAGGCGCGGCAGCGCGCGCACGAGGTCGTCGGGCAGCCGGTCGGCCCGGTCGCACCTCGCCACGACGAGGTCCTTGACGTGCACGTAGCCCTGCAGCCGGCCGTCGCGCCGCACGGGGAACCGCGAGTAGCCGGTCCTGCCGGCGAGATCCTCCACGTCGCCGGCGGTCTCGGCGCCGTCGAGCACGACGAGCTCGTCCGACGGCAGCAGGACGTCGCCGACCCGCTTGCGCTCGAGCCCGACCGTGCCCAGGAGCAGTGCCCGCTGGTCGGCGTCGACGAGCCCCTCGCGGTGCGACTCGGCGATGAGGTCGGCGACCTCGTCGGCCGCGAACGACGCCGCCGCCTCGTCGCGCGGCTCGACGCGCACGACATGCCGCAGCACCAGGTTGCTGATGCCGTTCAGCAGGGCGATCAGCGGCCGCAGCGCGTGGACGACCCGGTACAGCGCAGGACCCAGCAGCAGCGCGGACCGCACGGGCCCCGCCAGCGCGATGTTCTTCGGCACCATCTCGCCGAGCACCATGTGCAGCGCGACGACGACGGTCAGCGCGAGCGCGAAGGCGACCGGGTGCACGAGCGCGTCCGGGACGCCGGCGGCCGCGAACGGCCCCTCGAGCAGGTGGGCCACGGCCGGCTCGCCGACCGCGCCGAGGCCGAGCGAGCAGACCGTGATGCCCAGCTGCGCGCCGGACATCATCAGCGACAGCTCGGACGTCGCCCGCAGCGCGGTCCGGGCCCGCCGCCCGCCCGCCGCGGCCAGCGGCTCGAGCTGCTCACGGCGGGTGCTCACCAGCGCGAACTCGGCGCCGACGAAGAAGGCGTTCCCACCGAGCAGCGCGACCGCGAGCAGCAGGGCGACGACGTCAGGCACCCGCCGGCTCCTCGCTGCTGCGGACCGTCGCGAGCCGCAGCTCGGTCGTCGTCCGCGCGCGCTGCCGCGTCACCGTCAGCTCCACCTCGGTAGGTGTCGGCACGTCCTCGTCCGCCGCGAGGTCCCACGCCTCGACGCGCACGACGTCACCGACCTGCGGCACCGCTCCGAGCCGCTCCTGCAGCAGCCCGGCCAGCGTGTCGGCGCGCTCCGGCTCGGGCAGCCGCAGCGGCACGGCGCGGCTCAGCTCGTCGGGACGGAGCAGAGCCGGCACCAGCCAGCTGCCGTCGTCGAGCTGCTGCACTCCGGCGCCAGGCTCGTCCTGCTCGTCCTCGATCTCGCCGACGATCTCCTCGACGAGGTCCTCGAGCGTCACAATCCCGGCCGTGCCGCCGTACTCGTCGACGACGACGGCGAGCTGCCAGCCGGGCTCCCGCAGCGCGTCGAGCAGGTCCTCGAGCGGCTGGGTCGCCGGCACCTCGGGCACAGGACGCGCGACGTCGCGCACGGTCGTCGACGTCCGCTCGTCCGGCGGCACGGCGAGCGCGTGCTTGAAGTGCGCGACACCGAGGACCTCGTCGAACGACGCGCCGATGACGGGGAAGCGCGCGTGGCCCGTCTCCGCGACGACGTCGAGCAGCTGCGCGACGGTCATGTGCTGGTCGACGAAGCGCACGCGCGTGCGCGGCGTCATGACGTCCGCGGCGGTCCGCACCGGGAAGTCGACGGCCCGGCTGAGCATCTCCGCGGTCGCGCTGTCCAGCACGCCCTCGCGCGAGGACCGCTCCGCCACGGCGGCGAGCTCCGACGGCCGGCGGGCCGACCGCAACTCCTCCTGCGGCTCGATGCCGACCGCGCGCAGCAGCCCGTTGGCGCTGCCGTTCAGCACGCGCAGCATGGGTCCTGCCACCCGGCTGAACACGCGCTGCGGCGTCGCGACCTGCCGGGCCACGGGCAGCGGGCGGGCGATCGCCCAGTTCTTCGGCACCAGCTCGCCGAAGACCATCTGCACGACGGTGGCGAGGGCGAGCGCCGCGGTCGCGGCGACGCCGACGGCAGCGGCGCTCGGCAGGCCGGACGCTGCCAGCACGGCAGCGAGCGGGCCGCCGAGTGCGGGCTCGACGAGGAAGCCCACGGCGAGCGAGGTGACGGTGATGCCGAGCTGCGCTCCGGACAGCTGCGTCGACAGCGACGTCAGCGCTGCGAGCACTCCCTCCGCGCGCGGGTCTCCCTCGCGGTGCGCGCGCTCGACGGTGGAGCGGTCGACGGTGACGAGCGAGAACTCAGCGGCGACGAAGACGCCGTTGGCGGCGATGAGCGCCAGGATGAGCACCAGCAGCAGCACCTCGACCACGCCGGTCTCCTCCTCGCGCTGCTGGTCCGGCCGGTCAGGTGCGGGAGGACTTCTTGGCCGCAGCGCCCTCGAAGACCCCGATCAGCAGCACTGCGGCGATGACGGCGACGACGAAGCCCAGGACGTTCAGCTCGAAGATGTCGCCGGTGCCGAGCAGGTTCGCCACGACGCCGCCGATGACGCTGCCGGCGAGCCCGAGCAGCAGGGTCATGAGCAGGCTCAGGTGCTGCTTGCCGGGCTTGATGAGTCGGGCGAGGGCTCCGATGACGAGCCCGGCGACGATGAAGCCGATCATGGTCGTTCCTCCCGTGAGGCGGACCCGGGTGCGGTGCCCGCAGGTGCTCGCGCGTACGCCGGCCACCCGAGGGTCGACGCGCGACTGTCACAGAGCATCGCTCGACCCGGGCGTCTCCGTCACTCCACCCGTCGGTTGTCAGGCGTCGCTCCGTCCGCACGACGCACCACGACGTCGCCGGTGGCCAGCGGCACGCCGGCGGACCTCAGCGCGACGATCACCGCGGGGACGGCGGCGTCGGCGGCACGCGCCCGCGACGCCCTGTCCGCGGCGGTCCACAGGCGGCACTGCAGCGTCAGCTCACCAGGGGCGACACCGGTCACGACCGCGTCCGGGCCCGGTTCGGCGAGCACGCCCGGCAGCTCGCGCATCGCGCCCGTCGCCGTGCGGCGCGCGAGGTCGACGTCGGCCTCTGCGTCGAGCACCACGGGGAAGTCGACGCGAGCGTGCGGTCGGTGGGTGAGCACCTCGAGCGCGCTCGTGTAGACGTCGGCGTTCGGCAGGAGCACGCGCTGGCCGTCGTGCGTGCGCAGCAGCGTCTCGCGGACGGTCACCCCCTCGACCGTCCCCTCGAACTCGCCCACGCGGATCTCGTCGCCCGACTTGAACGGGTCGCGCAGCAGGAGCAGCACGCCGGCCAGCAGGTTCTCGAGGACGTCCTTGAACGCGAACCCGACCGCTACGGACACGATGCCGAGGCTGGCCAGCACGTCGACCATGCGCACCGACGGGAAGGCGAGCGTGGCGGCGAGCAGCACGCCCACCACCGTGACCACCGCGGTGTACAGCCCGGAGAAGACGCGGGTGAAGCTCGGCCGGCCCCGCTCGTCGAGCCGCGAGCGGACCAGGGGTCGCAGCAGCCGGCCGACGATCACGACCGCACCGGCCAGGAGCACGAAGACGACCAGGCGCGTACCGAGCTCCGCTGCGCGCGTGACGACGTCGTCGGCGATCTCGCGCGCGGTCACGGAGTCCCGGTCCCCGTGTCGGTCCCGGTGTCGGTCTCGCTCTCGGTCCCGGTGTCGCCGTCGGCTCCGCCGCGCAGCGACACCACCGCGGTGTTGACGGCGGCGATCAGCGGCACCGCGACCACCGCGCCGCCGATGCCGGCGACCAGCGTGCCCAGCGTGACGCCGACGCCGATGGCGAGCGGGTGCACCTCGACGGCGCGACCGACGACGATCGGCTGCAGCACGTCGCTGTCGATCCACTGCACCGCCAGCACGGCCGCACCGACGACCAGCGCGGCGGTGACACCCTGGTCGACGAGCGCGACGAGCACCGCGGCCGTTCCCGCGACGGTGGCCCCGACCACCGGCACGAAGGCGCCGAAGAACGTCAGCGCCGCCAGCGGCAGGACGAGCGGCACGCCGACGACCCACAGCACGATCGCGATGAGCACGGCGTCGCAGAGCGCGACGACGACGATGCCCCGGACGTAGGCGGTCAGCGTGGACCACGAGGCCTGGCCTGCCTCGTCGACGCGCAGCCGCGCGTGCCGCGGCAACAGCCGGGTCGTCCAGAGCCACACCTGCCGGCCGTCGGCGAGCAGGAAGAACAGGATGAACAGCGACAGCAGGACGCCCGTGACCACGTGCGTCGCCGTCGTCGCGACCGTCAGGACCTCGTCGGTCACTCGGCTCGAGTCGTCGGTCAGCGAGCTGATGACCCGGTCGGCGAAGTCGTCGATCTCGCCGCTGCCGAGCGCGAGCGGACCGGTCACCAGCCAGTCGCGCACGCGGTCGATGCCCTCGACGACGCTGGCCTGCAGGTCGTCGAGCTCGTCCATCACGGCCCGCCCGATCAGCCAGCCGGCGAGGCCGAGCACGCCGAGGAAGCCGAGCAGTGTCAGCCATGCGGCCACCAGCCGGGGCACGCCCGCCCGGACCAGCCGGGCCGCGAGCGGCTGCAGCCCGGCCGCCAGCAGCAGCGCAGCCGCGAACGCCCCGGTCAGCAGGTACAGCCGGACGAGGACGGCTCCGACCACGGCGATCGCGGCCACGATGATGAGCAGCCGCCACGCCCACGCCGCGGCCACCCGCACACCGGAGGGGACGGCCTCGGCCGCCGGCGGCGCGGCGTCGTCCCGGCTCACCGGCACCTGCGCACGGCGTCGCGGTGCGCCGGCAGCGCCGCCGCCTCGACGTCGTCGAGCAGCGCCTCGACCCGCTCGCGCACCGGCCGGTGGTCGGCCCCGAACTGGCGGATCTCCTCCAGCGCCAGCGCCATGTGGTCCTCGAACCGCTCGGGTGGCAGGACGAGCCGCACCGCGCCGTTCTCGTCGAGGTGGACGCCGGTGCGCAGCGGACGCGTCGCCAGCCGGCGCAGCAGGTCGTGCAGCTGGTCGAGCACCTGGACCGCGGTGGTGGGGTCGTTCGTGCTCGGCGACAGCGCCCTCTCGGCGATGTCGACGAGCTGGCGGATGCCGAAGCCGACGTCCTGCTGCAGGGAGCGCTCACGGCCCTGCTCCACCGACGAGGTGACGGCCTCCAGGTCCAGGCCGGTCGGGTCGCCGAGCACCTCGAACAGCGGCGCACCCTCGGGCAGGTAGTCCCCGACGCGCGTGTGGGACCGCAGCACGACGTCGGCGCGGCTGGCGACGTCGACCAACCGCTGGTCGTCGATCGACCTGAGCACGCCCGACCTGCGGGAGGGCACCACCGCCTGCGGGAGGTCCGAGGGCGGCAGCACTGTCGCGTCGACCGGCGTGCCGTCGCTCGCCGGGTAGCGCCGATCGATCGCCTCGCGCGTCTCGTCACCGATCGCGGCGATGATGGACGACACCTGGATGGCCGTGGCGACGTGGTGGATGTACCCGACGAACAGCGCGACGCTGCCGAGCAGCAGCACGAGCGCCACCGTCGTGGAGAGCCCCGGCACGAACCCGTCGTCGCCGTCGCCACCGCTGCGGACGGTGCGCAGGACCATCACGGCGTAGACGAACGTCGCGGTGAAGACGCCGAGCGCCCACTGCGTCAGCCGGTCGCGCAGGAAGGTCCGCAGCACGCGCGGAGAGAACTGGCTGCTCGTCAGCTGCAGCACCACGATCGTGATGGTGAAGACGAGACCGGTGAAGGTGATCATCGCCGTGGTGATGGCGCTCAGCACCTCGCGGGCGCCATCAGCACCCGCACCGAAGGTGAACCGGACGTCGTCCTCGAGCGCCCGGTCGGCGGCCACGAGTCCGAGAGCCAATGCCATGGCGAGGACGACGCAGACGCCTGGCACCGCGTAGAGGCTGCCGCGCAAACGGTCGCGTACCTGCCGCAGTCTCGTGCTCATCGGAGCAGCTCGGCGCCGCGGACCCCCGCGAGCAGGTCCAGGTCCAGCGACGCGCCGGTCGTCAGGACGCTGACGTCACCGGTCGTCTCCATGACCACGGCGCGCACCTGGTCGCGGTTCTGCACGCCCGCGAGGCGCAGCTGGCTGTACAGCTCGTTGCGGCTCAGCCGGGCGTGTCGCAGGTTCCCCTCGAGCACCTCCGGCCCGGCCATCAGCAGGATCGGCGGGTTGTCGAC
>JBKHYE010000066.1:0-33341 GCA_046565705.1 Actinomycetes bacterium | reverse complement strand
CGGCGAGTGGCGCGTCGTCGCCGCCGGCGACGACCCGGAGGCGCGCGGTCAGGGCGCGCAGGCGCCGCAGTTCGCCTTCACCGTCCCGTCTCGCGAGGCGGCGCTCACCGTCGCCGACGGCCAGGTGCGGGTCGTGCCGGGCGGCGCCGAGACCGCTACGCCGCTGGTCCTGCGGCACGTGCGTGACGACGACGCCACCGACGCCGACCCGAACGGCACCGCGTGCGCCACCTGGCCCGAGATCGACACCGGCACGAGCGGCGACCCGCAGCCGGTCGCGGACAGCGAGGTCGACCGCGCTCGCGGCTTCTTCGAGGCGCACGTGCACGGCATGGCCTTCGAGTTCCTCGGCGGCGAGCTGCGCTGCGGGCGGCCGTGGCACGAGTACGGCGTCGAGTTCGCCCTCGGCGGCTGCGATCAGGAGGGCAAGCCCCTCAACCAGTTCCTCGAGGTGCCGCTCGGCGGCAACTCCCCCGACTACGTCGCCGAGTACGACCCGGTCGGCTGGCCGACGTTCGCCAGCTGGCCGCGGAACCGCACCCTGACGCACGAGCAGTTCTACTGGCGCTGGCTGGAGCGCGCGCACGCCGGCGGGCTGCGGCTGCTGACGAACCTGCTCGTCGACAACACGGCGCTGTGCCAGGTCTACCCGCAGAAGAAGAACAGCTGCAACGAGATGGACGGCGTCCGTCTGCAGGCGCAGCGGCTGTTCGAGCTGCAGGACTACATCGACGCGCAGAACGGCGGGCCGGGCGAGGGGTGGCTGCGCATCGTGACGAGCCCCGCGCAGGCCCGGCAGGTCATCAACGACGGCCGGCTGGCGGTCGTGCTCGGCATCGAGATCTCCGAGCTGTTCGACTGCCGCGAGGTCCTCGACCAGCCGCAGTGCACGAAGGACCAGATCGACGAACGCCTGCAAGAGGTGTTCAACATGGGCGTGCGCCAGATGGAGCTCGTCAACAAGTTCGACAACGCGCTGTCCGGCGTCACCGGTGACGGCGGCACGACCGGCCCGGTCGTGAACACCGGCAACCGGCACGTCACCGGCCACTGGTGGGACATGCGCAGCTGCGAGCCCGACGGCCACAGCCACGAGCACGGCGTCGAGGGCCACGAGCACGACAAGACGCAGATTGTGCCGACCGACGCGACGCCGGGCGACGGCGAGGGCGTCGACGCCCTGGCCGGCCGCATCCTCGACCAGTTCGGCGGGCTGACCAGCGTGGCGGCGCCGGTGTACGGACCCGGGCCGCACTGCAACCGGCGCGGGCTCACCGACCTCGGCCGGCACCTCATCACCCGCATGGTCGAGAAGGGGATGATCTTCGATCCCGACCACATGAGCGCGGCCGCCCAGCGCGAGGCCCTCGACCTCATCGAGGACGAGCTGTGGCCGGCCGAGCTGGAGCGGGCCGAGCGGGAGGGGCGCGCGCCGGTCAAGCCGGCCGTCATCTCCAGCCACAGCTGGGCCAACGAGGTCATCTACCAGCGCATCTACCGGGCCGACGGCCAGGTCGCGCCGCGCACCGACTCGGCCGCGGGTTTCGTCGAGTCGTGGGTGCAGCACCGCGAGTTCGCCGCGAAGAACGCCCCGATCGGCCACGACTTCGGTCTCGGCTACGGCGCCGACACCAACGGCCTCGGCGGGCAGCCCGGCGTCAGCGAGATCGGCGTCGTCGACTACGAGAGCGGCTGGGAGGCGCCGATCGGCGGCGTGCGGTTCGAGCGCCAGGTCAGCGGCCTGCAGGACTACGACATCAACACCGAGGGCGTCTCGCACTACGGCGTGTTCGCCGACTGGTACGAGCAGGTCGCGCGCGCCGCCGACGAGGTCGCGCCGGAGGCCGGCGGCGGCGCCGCGATCATCGACGACATGCTCGACGGCGCCGAGACCTACCTGCAGCTGTGGGAGCGGGCGGTCTACGGCGGCGGCGACTGCGTCACCGACGGGTCGGCGCTGCAGGTCGAGGACCTGCACGCCGCGCTCGGCCTCGACCTCGAGCGCTTCCTCACGGCCGTCGGCCAGCCGGTCGACCGCGAGGGGGCGGCCTACCGCTACTGCGTCGAGGACGACGGCCGGCTGGTGTACGCAGACGTCACCTTCGACGACGGCCGCACCGCCGCCGTCGAGGTCGCGGGGCCGGTCGACGTGACGGTCGAGGTCGACGCCTCACCGGCCGTCGAGGCCGACCCGACGGTCGAGGCCGTGCACGACCACGCCGGCGACCACACCGGTGCTGACCACGCACACGTCGAGGCCGAGATCGGCGGCGAGCCGCCGGCCGCTCCGGCGGAGGAGCAGCTCGCCGCAACGCCGGCGTCGTCGTCCTCACCGCTGTCCTCCACGACGGTCAGCATCGCCGTGCTGGTCCTGCTCGCGGTCGCAGCACTGGTCGGCAGCGCCGTCGTCGACCGCCGCCGGCACCGCGCCTGACCGTCGGTCAGCGCGGCGCCCGCGTCATCGGCACCATGAGCGGGCAGCCGCGCGGCACCGGCAGCGGCTCGCCGCGCACGAACCCGAGCCGCTCGTAGAACGGCCAGTTCCGCGGGTTCGAGCTCTCCAGGTACGCCGTGAGGCCGGCGTCGTCGCAGCCCGCGAGGACCGGCTCGACGACCCGGCGGCCGGAGCCGGTCCCGCGGGCGTGCGGCACCGCGCCGAGCACCTCCAGGTACCAGTGCGGCGCCTCGGGACGGTGCCGCTCGAGCACCGCCTGCAGGCGCGCGCCGCGCAGCACCCCGGCGCGCAGCCCGCGGACCATGACGGGTCCGGTGAGGAGCACGTCGGCCACGTCCGTGCCGTGCAGTCCCGGCGGCAGCCAGACCGCCGCGGCGGTCTGCTCGGCCGTCGCGAGCACCCGCGCGCCGGCACGCCGCTGCGCGGCCCTGGCGACGGCGGCGAACACGGTCCTGAGCCGAGCGTCCCGGTCGCGGCCGCGCACCAGCCACGACCAGACAGGGTCGTCGGCGAAGGCCTCGCCGAGCACGCGGCCGGCAGTGCCCGCGCCCTCGCGGCCGCGCAGGTCGACGACGCTCACGAGACGCCGCGGCGGCTGCGTCAGCCGAGCGGCACCGAGGTGTAGGTGCACGACGACGCGCCGCCCTCGCACGCCCGCGCGAACAGCAGCGTCGCCGCCGACGGGACGCGGTCGACCGTCCCGGTCCAGCTGCCCTCGGCGAGCGACGTCGGGCGGTAGGACAGCGTGGCCGGGTTGCTCTTCTCGGTGCCGACCGCGACCGACACGTTGCCGCCCGGCGCGTAGTACGGCTCCCAGCCGTTGATGAACTCCGACGCGTTCGCTGTCGAGGCAGCGGCCTGCGGTGCCGCCGAGATGCTCATCGTCGCGGTCTGGACCTCGGTGATCACGGCCCCCGGTGCGATCTCCGGCGCCACCTCCAGGCCGAACGGCACGTCCATGTGCACGGTCGCCGCGGCCGGGTCGAAGGCGCCCTCGAGGAACGCCAGGTGCGGGCAGTTCGAGAGCGGCACGGTGTCGAGGTAGGTGTCGCCGCAGTTGCCGCGCAGCTGGAAGAAGCCGCCACCGGCGAGCGCACCGGCGTGGCCGGCGGGGTCCTCGGGCGTCGTCGTCGACACGACGTTCGTGCGCTTGGCCTGCAGCTGGAAGGTCTTGTCGCCTACTCCGAACGACCACGTGTAGCGCACGCCCTCGGGCGGCGTCACCGGCGGCAGCGACGACAGCTGCCACACGAAGCGCAGGCCGGAGCCGTCCTCGAGCGGCGCGATCGACGCGCCGACCAGGTCGATCCCGTACGCCTTGGCGACATCGGCGTTGGCGAACGGGGTCTCGGTGCCGCCCACCGCCGTCGGGCCGTCGACGCCGGTGAAGGCAGCCGTGCCGGCCGCCGTCACGACGGAGCCGCTCCGCGTGGCCGAGTCGATGGTGAGCGCGCTCGGCGCCGCGAGCGCCGAGGACGTGAGGGCCGCGGCCGTCGCGGTGACGACGAGGGCGGCGAGCGGACGGGTGCGCATGTGCGGCTCCAGAGGCTGGGACGTCCCGCGGCCGCGCGGTGGCACGGTCCAGGCGAAGGGTTCGCCGTGTGACCTCGATCTCCTGCTCGCTTCGCGTGGGTCGTCCCGGTATGCGCGGTCAGACGAGCGCGGCGCCGGCCTCGGCCATCCGTGCGAGCGCCCGGTCGCCGTCGCCCGGCTGGACGTCGACGGCGCGCACGGCGTCGGTCAGCACGGTCGTGTCGAAGCCCAGCCGGACGGCGTCGAGCACCGTCTCGAGCACGCAGTAGTCGGTCGCCATGCCCGCGACGACGACCTTCTCGACGCCGCGCTCGCGCAGCAGGTCGGCGAGCTCGGTCGGCTTCTCCGCACCGGTCACCGGGTCGCGCACCGTGAAGCCCGAGTACCCGTCCTCGCCGCCGGTGCCCTTGCGCACCGCCGGGACCTCGGCGAGCCAGCCGTGCAGGCCGGGGTGCAGCTCGGCGCCCCAGGTGCCGCCGACGCAGTGCACGGGCCACGTGCCGCCGTCCTTCTCGAAGTGAGGGGTGTCGGCGGGGTGCCAGTCCTGGGTGCACACCACCAGCGCGCCGGCCTCTCGCGCGGCGTCGGCCTCGGCGTTGACCCGCTCGACGACGTCGGCACCGCCGGGCACCGAGAGAGAGCCGGCGGGGTCGGCGAAGTCGTTCTGCACGTCGACGACGACGAGCGCGGTCGTGGGGTCGTAGCGGCTCATGCGATCTCCTCCTCGGCGAGGCTCTGCTCGTAGCGGGTGGGCACCGGCTCCCCCGGCTCGAGCCGGGTGTCGGTCTCCGCCTTCGCGGCGGCGTGGTGCTCGCGGGCTGCGGCCGCGCCGGTCTCGACGACGACCTCGCCGTGCTCGACGACGCGCTGCTGCAACGCGCGGTGCGCGGTCCGGGGCGGCGATGCGCCGTGCGGCAGCAGCAGCTCGGCCACGGCGCGGCCGTCGTCGTCGAGCAGCCGGTAGGCCGCCTTCGCGCCGGGCACGTCCGCCTTGCCGATCGAGCGCTTGGCCACGCCGACGCCGTCCTGCTCGACGACCTTGTAGACCAGGCCGGCGCTCGGGTGCCCGCCGCCGGCAGCCAGCCGCGACCCGACGCCGAAGGCGTCGGCACCGGCGGCGCGCAGCACCGGGATCGACGTCTCGTCGAGGTCGCCGGTGCACACGATCTTCGTCCCGTGCGCGCCGAGCTCGTCGAGCAGGGCGCGCACCTGCGGCAGGAGCACCGGCAGGTCGCCGCTGTCGATGCGCACCGCCGACAGCCGCGGCCCGGCGACCTGGACCGCGGTGCGCACGCCGTCGAGCACGTCGTAGGTGTCGACGAGCAGCACGGTGTCGCTGCCCGCGGCACCGACGTAGGCCTGGAACGCCTCGCGCTCGGTCGCGTGCGAGAGCACGAACGCGTGCGCCACGGTGCCGCTGGTCGGCACCCCGTACCGCCGGCCCGCCGCGAGGTTCGACGTCGAGTCGAACCCGCACACCCACGCCGTCACGGCGTTCGCCACCGCGGCCTGCTCGTGCGCCCGGCGGCTGCCCATCTCGATCAGCCGCGCGTCGCCGGCCGCGGTACGCAGCCGCGACGCCGCGGCCGCGACGGCCGAGTCGCCGTTCAGGCACGAGAGCAGCAGCGTCTCGAGCAGCACGCCGTCGCCGAAGCTCGCGCGCACCTGGACCAGCGGCGAGCGCGGGTACCAGACCTCGCCCTCGGCGTAGGCGACGACGTCGCCCCCGAACCGCCACTGCTCCAGGTGCTTCGCCGTCTCGACACGCACGACGCCCTCGCCCACCAGCCACGACAGCTCGTCGTCGCCGAAACGGAACGCGGGCAGGTGCTCGAGGAACCGGTGCAGGCCGGCGAGCACGCCGTAGCGCCGGCCGGCCGGCAGCCGGCGGGCGAAGACGGAGAAGACCACCGGGCGCGCCGCCAGTCCGGACACCAGCGCGGCGTCGAGCATGGTGAGCTCGTACCGGTCGGTCAGCAGCGCGCTCCCCACCGGTCCACCATGCCGCACGCCCCTACGGGAAGGGCTTGCCGCCCGCGACCCCGATGCGCTCGCCGGTGATGTAGCCGGCCTCCTCCGACGCGAGGAAGACGAACGCCGGCGCCACCTCGGCCGGCTGCGCGACCCGGCCGAGCGGGGTGTCGCTGCCGAAGTCCTCGACCTGCTCCACCGGCATCGTCGCCGGGATCAGCGGCGTCCAGATCGGCCCGGGCGCGACCGTGTTCACGCGGATCCCTCGCTCGGCGAGCTCGATCGCCAGCCCCCGGGTGAAGTTCACGATCGCCGCCTTCGTCGTGGCGTAGTCGAGCAGCGACGGCGACGGCTCGTAGGCCTGGATCGACGACGTGTTGATGATCGACGAGCCCGGTCGCAGGTGCGGGACCGCCGCACGGCACAGCCAGAACATCGCGTAGACGTTGGTCTTCATCACCCGGTCGAACTGCTGCGTGCTGATCGCCTCGATGCCGCTCTGCGCCATCTGGTGGGCGGCGTTGTTGACGAGCAGGTCGATGCCGCCGAGCTCGTCGACGGTCCGCTGGACGAGCGCCGTGCAGTGCGCCTCGTCGCTGATGTCGCCCGGCGCGAGGACCGCCTTGCGGCCGGCCTTCTCGACCCAGCCGGCGGCCTCGCGCGCGTCGTCCTCCTCCTCGGGCAGGTAGGACAGGACGACGTCGGCGCCCTCACGCGCGAAGGCGAGCGCGACCGCCCGCCCGATGCCCGAGTCGGCGCCGGTGACGAGCGCGCGACGGCCGCTCAGCCGGCCGGTGCCGCGGTACGACTGCTCGCCGTGGTCGGCCTGCGGCGTCAGCGCGGCCTCGCTGCCCGGGGGCTGCTGCGACTGGGCCGGCGGTGGGGCGGCGGCCCGCGACGGGTCCTGCAGATGGGGCTGGTCGGACACGGGGCCTCCTGGTCGACGACGGCCGGTTCGGGAGCGGGATCCGGTCTGCCCCCCGGTGCGTGGTTCGAACGGACTCGGGGCAGGATCGGCGACGTGTCAGGAACCGCGGCGTCGTCGCCGGTGCCGCAGGTGCTCGACCACCTGCCGGTCGTGCTGCTGTCGCACCGCGGACCCGTGTCGTTCGACCGCGACCCCGCCACCGGTGCCCGGACCGCCTCGCGCGGCGCCGGCGGGCTCGTGACGGCGCTGTCCGGCTTCGCCGGCCACCTGTCCGACGCCGTCTGGGTGTGCGTCGCCGCCGGCGACGAGGACGTCGCGGTGGCGCGCGAGGCCGCAGGCGAGCCGGTGCGCGTCGCGCTCGACGACGACCCGCGGCTGGTCGACGGCGCCGACGTCGACCGGTCGGTCGCGCTGCGGCTCGTCGAGGTGCCGCCGGACGTGCACGAGGCGTTCTACGGCACGGTCGCGAACCCGCTGCTGTGGTTCCTGCAGCACCGGCTGCACAGCCTGGGCACCAGCCCGGCACTGACCCGGCAGGACCGCGCGGCGTTCGAGGGCGGGTACGCGGCGGCGAACCGGCTGGCGGCCGAGGCCGTCGTGGAGCAGGTCGTCGCGGCGGGCGGCGCAGCGGTCGTGATGCTGCACGACTACCACTTCTACCTCGTCGGCGAGCTCGTGCGGCAGCACTGCCCCGACGTGCTGCTGTCGCACTTCGTGCACATCCCGTGGCCCGGGCCGGATGCCTGGCGGGTGCTGCCTCCCGACATCCGGGAGAGGCTCCTCGAGGGCCTGCTGGGATGTGACGTCGTGGCCTTCCACACCGAGGCCGACGCCCGCGCCTTCCTGCTCTGCGTGCAGGAGCTGCTGGGCCTGCTCGTCGACCTCAAGCACATGGAGGTCCAGTACGGCAGCCGCCGGGTGCGGGCCCGGGCCTACCCGATCAGCATCGACATCGAGAGCCTCGAGGAGACGGCGCACACCGAGGGCGCCGACGAGCACCTCGCCGCGCTGGACGCGCAGCTCGGCGACGCCTCGCTGCTGCTGCGGGTCGACCGCACCGACCCGAGCAAGAACATCGTCCGCGGCTTCACCGCCTTCGAGCTGCTCCTCGACGAGCACCCCGAGCTGCACGGCTCGGTGGTCTTCCTCGCGTTGCTGCAGCCCAGCCGGCAGGACGTGCCCGAGTACGCCGCCTACCTCGCCGACATCGGCGCCGCCGCCGCGGCGGTGAACGCCAAGTACGGCACGGCGGAGTGGCAGCCGGTCGACCTGCGGCTGGCGTCCGACATGGCGCTCGCCACGGCGGCGTACCGGCGCTGCGACGTGCTCGTCGTCAACGCCGTGGCCGACGGCATGACCCTGGTGGCCAAGGAGGCGCTCGTCGTCAACGAGCGCAGCATGGTGCTCGCACTGTCGGAGGCGACCGGCGCCCACGACGAGCTCGGCCGGTTCGCCGTCACGCTGCACCCGTTCGACATCGCGCAGCAGGCCGACGCCCTCCACGAGGCGCTCACGATGCCGCCGGAGCTGCGCCGCGAGCGGCACCGGCACGCAGCGCAGGTCGTGCGGCACAACGACGTCCGCCGCTGGCTCCAGGTGCAGCTCGACGAGCTGGCCGAGCTGAGGGTCAAGCGCTGACGCTGCACGAGCACTGGCAGGCCCTGCCGCTGCGGCCGCTCCGCAGCCTGGTCGGCGGCGTGGGACCGGGGCCGGAGCTGGTCGTGGTGCCCGGCCTCGGTGCCCTCGGCTACCTGCGCCCGGCGCTCGAGGCCGCAGCGGCCGTCGGCCCGGTCCGGCTGCTGGACGTGCCCGGGTTCGGCGCGACACGCACGTCGCGCTGCCCGTCGTCGCTCGACGACGTCAGCGGCACCGTCGCGGCCTGGCTCGGCACCGGGCCGACCTCGGCGGGCGTCGTGCTCGTCGGCCACTCCACCGGGGCCCAGGCGGCCCTTCGCGCCGCGCTCGCGGCGCCCGACCGCGTGCGCGCGCTCGTGCTCGCCGGCATCACCTTCCCGCCCGCCGCACGCGCCGCCGGGCCGCTGGTGGGCCGGACGCTGCGGACGGTGCGGCACGAGCGGCCGCGCGAGCTCGCGGCGGTGCTGCCGGAGTACGTCCGCGGCGGTCGACGACTCGGGCGGCTGCTCCGCACCGCCCTCGCCGACCGGCCGGAGGACGCCGTCCGCGCGGTCGCGGTGCCCCTCGTCGTCGTCCGCGGCCGGCACGACCACCTCTGCGACGGGGCCTGGGCCGAGCATCTCGCGGCGACCGCTCCCGACGGGCGCGTCGTCGAGCTGCCCGGCGCGCACAACACCTCCACGACGCACCCGGAGCAGACGGCCGAGGCCTGGTGGGGCGCGCTCCGCTGAGACGGCAAGGGAAGTGTTGCCCACGCGACAGTCACAGACCGCGACATCGGGGAACGACCTCCTCGTGCTGCCCTTCTCTCCACCGCTGATCGCGGGCGCCGTCGGCGCCGCGGTCCTCGTCGGCCTCGCGGGCGGCTCCCTCAGCCGCGCCTTCGAGTCGCCGGAGCCGGTGGTGGTGCAGGTCGAGGCGGGGGTGTCCGCGTCTCCGTCGGCGCCGGCGCCGGACCCCGGGCCGGTCGCGGTCCGGCCCGCCGGCGACCGTCCGCGCACGACGGTCACCGTGGTGTCGGAGCCGACCCCCGCCGCGCGCACCCAGACGACGACGCCGACGTCGCCGGCGCCGGAGCAGACCGACGCCACGCTGGACCACGAGAGCACGGCGAACCCCACGACCTCGCCGACCGATGCGGCCGAGACGGCCGAGCCCAGGACCTCGCCGACCGCGAGCGCGTCCCCCACGACGACGACGTCGCCCAGCCCGGCGGAGCCGGCCGATGCCGAGCGCACCACGGGTGCGAGCAGCCAGCACGACTAACAAGACGTACGTACGGTTTGCTAGTCTGCGGCCGTGCCGAAGGTCGCGGAGGAGCAGCTCACCGCTCGGCGCAGCGCCATCCTCGACGCCGCCCGCCGCGCGTTCGCCCGGCACGGCTACGAGGGCGCCACGGTGCGGGTGCTCGAGAGCGAGACCGGCCTGTCGCGCGGCGCGATCTTCCACCACTTCCGCGACAAGGAGGCGCTGTTCCTCGCGCTCGCGGAGGACGACGCCGCACGCACCGCGGAGCGGATCGCCGAGGCCGGGCTCGTGCAGGTGATGCGCGAGCTGTCGGAGCGGGACCCCGGCTGGCTCGGCGTCCAGCTCGAGGTGCGCCGCCGGCTGCGCACCGACCCCGAGTTCGCCGAGCGGTGGGCCGAGCGGCAGGAGACGGTGCGTGCGGCGACGGTCGCGCGGCTGCGCCGGCAGCGGCGGGCCGGCGTGGTGCGCGACGACGTGCCGGTCGCCCTGCTGGCCGACCTGCTGCGCCTCGTGCACGACGGCCTCGTGAGCGCGCTCGCCTCCGGGCGGCCGCCCAGGGACGTCCCCGCCGTCCTCGACCTGGTGGAGGACGCCCTGCGCACCCCCGGCCGGACGGCCGGCCACCCCTGACTAGCGTGACGAGATCGACGGGGACACGGACCCGTCGGGACGAGGAGAGAGCCGCATGGCCAGCAAGGACAGCTTCGGCGCCCGCAGCACGCTGGACGTCGGCGGCACGTCGTACGAGGTCTTCCGGCTCGACGCCGTGGAGGGCGCGGCCGACCTGCCGTACTCCCTGAAGGTGCTGCTCGAGAACCTGCTGCGGACCGAGGACGGCGAGAACACGACCGCCGACTCGATCCGCGCGATCGCCGGGTGGGACCCCACGGCTGAGCCGGACACCGAGATCCAGTACACGCCCGCCCGCGTCCTCATGCAGGACTTCACCGGCGTTCCGTGCATCGTCGACCTCGCTGCGATGCGCGAGGCGATGGCCGACCTCGGCGGCGACCCCAGGAAGATCAACCCGCTGGCGCCCGCCGAGCTGGTCATCGACCACTCGGTCATCGCCGACCACTTCGGCAGCAGCAAGGCGCTCGAGCTGAACGGAGCGCTGGAGTACCAGCGCAACCGCGAGCGGTACGAGTTCCTGAAGTGGGGCCAGACGGCGTTCGACGACTTCAAGGTCGTGCCGCCGGAGACGGGCATCGTCCACCAGGTCAACCTCGAGCGGCTGGCCCGCGTGGTGTTCACGCGCTCCGTCGACGGGACGCTGCAGGCCTACCCCGACACCCTCGTCGGCACCGACTCGCACACCACGATGATCAACGGCCTCGGCGTCCTCGGGTGGGGCGTCGGCGGCATCGAGGCCGAGGCGGCGATGCTCGGCCAGCCGGTGTCGATGCTCATCCCGAAGGTGGTCGGGTTCAAGCTCTCGGGTGAGCTGCCCGCCGGCGCGACGGCCACCGACCTCGTCCTCACGGTCACCGAGATGCTGCGCAAGCACGGGGTCGTCGGCACGTTCGTCGAGTTCTACGGGCCGGGCGTCACCAACGTGCCGCTCGCCGACCGCGCCACCATCGGCAACATGAGCCCCGAGTACGGCTCGACCTGTGCGATCTTCCCGCTCGACGACGAGACCCTGGCCTACCTGCGGCTGACCGGTCGCGAGGAGGAGCAGGTCCGCCTCGTCGAGACCTACGCCAAGGAGCAGGGGCTCTGGCACGACCCGTCCGCCGAGCCGCGCTTCTCCGAGACCCTCGAGCTCGACCTGTCGACCGTGGTCCCGTCGCTCGCGGGACCGAAGCGCCCCCAGGACCGCGTCGCGCTCTCCGATGCCAAGCGGTCGTTCCGCGCGGCGCTGGCCGACTACGCCACGACGGAGGTGCGGTCGGCCCAGCCGGAGCCCGGCGTGCCCGCGCAGAAGCTGCCGCCGGGAGCCGACGACGGCACGGACGAGGCGAGCGCGCTGTCCTTCCCGGCGTCGGACCCCGTGGTGCCCGGCCACGACGACCCGCGGGACAAGCCGGTGAGCGTCAACGCGTCGGTCGACGTGTCCGACCGGCCCAGCAACCCGGTGCGCACGCGGCTCGCGTCGGGCGACGACGTCGAGCTCGACCACGGTGCCGTCGCGATCGCCGCGATCACGTCGTGCACCAACACGTCGAACCCGTACGTCATGGTGGGTGCCGGCCTGCTGGCCAAGAACGCCGTCGAGAAGGGCCTGCAGGCCAAGCCGTGGGTCAAGACGACGCTGGCGCCCGGCTCCAAGGTCGTCACCGACTACTACGAGAAGTCCGGCCTCACGCCGTACCTCGACAAGCTGGGCTTCCAGACCGTCGGCTACGGCTGCACGACGTGCATCGGCAACAGCGGGCCGCTGCCGGAGGAGGTCTCGCGGGCGGTCGAGGAGGGCGACCTCGCGGTCGTCAGCGTGCTGTCCGGCAACCGCAACTTCGAGGGACGCATCAACCCCGATGTGAAGATGAACTACCTCGCATCGCCCCCGCTGGTCGTGGCCTACGCGCTCGCCGGGACGATGGACCTCGACCTCACGACCGAGCCGCTCGGCACGGGGTCCGACGGCGAGCCGGTCTACCTCCGCGACATCTGGCCGTCCCCGCAGGACGTCGCCCAGATCGTCGGCGAGGCGATCAGCAGCGAGATGTACGCGCAGTCCTACGCCGACGTCTTCGCGGGCACCGAGCGGTGGAAGGCGATCGAGGTGCCCGAGGGGGACGCCTTCGCCTGGGACCCGGAGTCGACCTACGTGCGCAAGCCGCCGTACTTCGACGGCATGCAGCGCGACCCGGCACCGCTCGAGGACATCCGCGACGCGCGGGTGCTGGCGCTGCTGGGCGACTCCGTCACCACCGACCACATCTCGCCGGCCGGCTCGATCAAGGTGGACTCCCCCGCCGGCAGGTACCTGCAGGAGCACGGGGTCGCGCCGAAGGACTTCAACAGCTACGGCTCACGCCGCGGCAACCACGAGGTCATGATCCGCGGCACGTTCGCCAACATCCGGCTGCGCAACCAGCTGGCACCGGGCACCGAGGGCGGCGTGACCCTGAAGCTGCCGGAGGGCGAGCAGACGACGATCTACGAGGCGTCGCAGGCCTACCAGTCCGAGGGAACCCCGCTGGTGGTGCTCGCCGGCAAGGAGTACGGCTCCGGCTCCTCGCGCGACTGGGCCGCCAAGGGCACCGCGCTGCTCGGCGTCCGCGCCGTCATCGCGGAGTCGTACGAGCGCATCCATCGCTCCAACCTCATCGGGATGGGCGTGCTGCCGCTGCAGTTCGCCGACGGGGACAGCGTCTCCTCGCTCCGCCTGACGGGGCACGAGACGTTCACGATCGAGGGCATCGCCGGCGACGGCCCGGTGCCGCGCGAGCTGACGGTCAAGGCGTCGGGCGACGACGGCGATCAGTCGTTCCGCGTCGTCGTGCGCATCGACACGCCGGGCGAGCAGTCCTACTACCGCCACGGCGGCATCATGCCGTTCGTCCTGCGCTCGCTGCTGTAGCCGACCGGCGCAGGTCAGTCGAGGCAGTAGGCCGTGATCTCGGCGGTGCCGACGACGCCGGGCTCGTAGGCCGCGACGAACTGCTCGGCGTCGGCGCGCGTGGCGAAGAAGATCGAGACGGTGTAGTAGTCACGCCCGGGGTCGAGGCGCAGCGCCTCACGCGCACCCCGGTCGCACTCGACCTGGCCGCCGCCGATGGCGCCCTCGTAGCCCGCGGCGGCCGCCTGCCGCCGGGCACGGTCGAGGTCGCCGGCCGGGTCGTCCGGGCGCCCGTCGTCGCCGACCCGGGCGACGGCCAGGTACACCGCCCACACGACGTCGCCCTGCTGCACGGCCTCGGCAGCAGGCGGGAACGTCGGCGCCGCCGACGTCGTCGGCGGGGGCGTCGTGGCGGCCGGCTCAGCGGTCGGCGACGTCGCGGTCGGCGTGGTCGGCGTCGCAGCGGGGCTCGTGGGTCCCGTGCCGGTGACGTCTGCGCCCTCGTCGCCGCACGCCGTCAGGCCGAGCAGGGCCAGCGCCACCAGCGCGAGGGGCAGGCGTCCGTTCCGCACGCCGCCTGCCTACCGGGCACGACCGACCGGCGTCGACCCGGCGCGCTGAACGTCACGACACCGAGACGGTCCTGTGCCTCGGGCGCAGTCACAGCACCCCCGCGTCCGGTCTGTGCTGCGTCACGCAGGAGCCCGGCAGCCACACGGCGAAACGTGCGGCATGCGCCCCCGCTCCCTCTCCCGCCCGCTCGTCGCTGCCGCGGCGGCCGCCGCCGTCCTCGGCACGTCGCTGGCCGCCGCCGCCGGTCCGCTGCCGACGCTGGACCCCGACGTCGTACCCGATGCCGCCCAGGAGGCGGCCGGCTGCGACCCGACGGACCCGGCGCTGTGCCTGTTCCCGTTCCCGAACGACCGATGGACGACGCCCGACAGCACGACCGGCACCGGGCTGCGCATCGCGCTGCCCGTCACGGCGATGCCGCGCAACGGCACCGACCTCGCCAGCGGCGACCTCGGTGGGGAGGGGAAGCCGGTCGACCCGAGCGAGTGGAACCGCAACGACGGCTGGTCACCCGGCTCGATGGTCCTCACGTTCGTGCCGGGCCTCGACCTCCCGCAGACCTGGGGCACGACCGACCGCGCGCACAGCGAGGTCGGCCTCAACGAGCCCGACGACTACGACCACCGCGACCAGGTCACCGACATCCCGCTGTCGTTGGAGCCCGACGCGCCGATCCAGATCATCAACACCAGCACCGGCGCGCGGCACCCGTTCTGGAGCGAGCTCGACAGCCACGCGCAGACCGAGCCCGGCCGGCGCGCGCTGATCCTGCGACCGGCGGTGAACTTCGACCCCGCCACCCGCTACGTCGTCGTCATGCAGCACCTCAAGGACGCCTCGGGCGCCGAGATCGCGCCGACCACCGCGTTCGCCGCGCAGCGCGACAGCGAGACGCCCGGCGAGCGCATGCAGCGTGTCTTCGACGACGTCGAGGCGGCGGGGGTCGAGCGCTCGTCGCTGTACCAGGCGTGGGACTTCACGGTGGCGTCGGAGCGGAACCTGACCGAGCGGGCGCTGCACATGCGCGACGAGGCGTTCGCCGGGCTCGGCGACCACGACCTCGCCGACCGTCGCGTGGCCGGCTCGTCGCCCGAGTTCACCGTCGACGCCGTCGACGAGCGCGTCGACACCTGGCGCGACTCACGCGGAGCCGAGCAGTCGCAACGGGTCCGTCGTGTCGAGGGCCGCGTGTCGGTGCCGAACTTCCTCGACCGGGTGCAGCAGACCGACACCCAGCTCGGGCCGCAGCGACTGCCCTTCGACGCGCCGATACCGGGCAGTCGCCTGCTCGACACCGACCTCGACGGGCTGCCGGACCAGAACCCGGCCCAGCCGGTCGTGCGGGTCCCGTACGTGTGCGACGTGCCGCTCGACGAGGGCCCTTCCTACAGCACCATGTACGGCCACGGCCTGCTCGGCACGCGCGACCAGATCGGTGACGTGAAGTGGCCGCGCCGCGAGGGCTTCGCCGGCTGCGCGCTCGACTGGTGGGGCATGGCGACCCAGGACCTGCCGACGGTCGCCGCGATCCTGGCGGACGTCTCGAGCTTCCCGTCGCTGCCGGACCGCGCGCAGCAGGGCTTCCTGAACTTCATGTTCGCCCAGCGCGCCTCGGTGCACCCGCGGGGCTTCGCCGCCCACCCGGCCTTCCAGCAGGACGGGGAGCCCCTGCTCGTCGTCGACGACGGCGACGGCACGCAGGCCTTCTACGACGGCAACAGCCAGGGCGGGATCATGGGAGCGCCGCTCACCGCGCTCTCCCCCGACATCAGCCGCAGCATCCTCGGCGTGCCCGGGATGAACTACTCGACGCTGCTGAACCGCAGCGTCGACTGGGAGGGCGCGTACGGCGAGGCGTACTACGCCACCTACCAGGACCCGCTCGAGCGTCAGCTGGTGTTCGCGCTGATCCAGATGCTGTGGGACCGCGGCGAGGGCAACGGCTACGGGCACGCGCTCGGCGCCCGCGCGCTGCCGGGCAGTCCCCCGCACGAGGTCATGCTGCAGGTCGCCTGGTCGGACCACCAGGTGGCCAACATCGCGGCAGAGGTGATGGCGCGCACCGCCGGCGCCGAGATCATGGACGCGCTGCCGGACGGCCGACACTGGGACGCCCGCCACCTGCAGCCGTTCAAGGCGTTCCCGCACCGCGGTTCCGCGCTCGTCTACTGGGACAGCGGCAACGCGACGCCGCCGAACGGAAACGTGCCGCCGACGCAGGGCGACGACCCGCACGGCGACCCGCGCAACGAGCCGGCGGCCGGCTGGCAGGAGGCGCGCTTCCTGCTCACCGGCGAGCACGTCGACGTCTGCAGCGGCGCGCCGTACCTCACCGACGACCACCCGGCCAACGGCGGCACCCCGAGCTGCCGGGAGCCGAACGGCACCGTTGGGACATTCAAGCCGGTCGGGCGGTAACCGGGCAGGAGCCGACCGGTCCGACGGCGAACCTCCAGCCTCATGACCGCGTCCCCCTCGCCCTCGCCCTCGCCCTCGCCCTCCGACTGCCGGCCGTCCCTGACCCGTCGCGGCTTCCTCCAGGTCACCGGCCTGGCCGGGCTCGCGCTGTCCGCGCCGACCGCCTGGGCCGCCCGCGACCGCACGGGCACCGGCGCTCCCGGCTCGGGCGTGCCGGACGACGCACCGCGCACCGGCTTCGAGCAGCGCGCAGGCGCGTCCTGGACCACCCACGAGGAGGAGCTGGCGTTCCTCGAGCTCGTCGCGGCGAGCCGGCGCGTCGGCATCGACGAGGTGGGCCGGACCGTCGAGGGGCGCCCGCTGCACCTCGTCCGGCTCGCCGTACCGGGGCGGCAGGACGCGCGCCCGACGACGATGGTCGTCGGGTCGCAGCACGGCAACGAGCCGGCCGGACGCGAGACGGCGCTGGCCTGGCTGCGCGACCTGGCCTTCACCGACGACGAGCTGCTCGTCGAGCAGCTGAAGGGCCAGACGCTGCTGTTCATCCCGAGCGCGAACCCGGACGGCCGGGCCGCCAACACCCGCGGCAACGCCGACGGCGTCGACATCAACCGCGACCACCTGGCGCTGCGGACGCCCGAGGCGCGGGTGCTCGCGACCGTGCTGCGCGACGACGAGCCGCACCTGGTGCTCGACCTGCACGAGTACGGCCCGTCGGTGCCGGTCCTCTACGACGACGACGTGCTGTACCTGTGGCCACGCAACCTCAACGTCGACGCGCAGGTGCGCGACCTGTCACGCACCCTCGCCGAGCAGTACATCGGCAAGGGCGCGGTCGCCGCCGGGTACACCGCCGACGAGTACGGCCTCTACAAGGTCGGCGAGAACGAGGTCACGCAGACCGCCGGCGACGAGGACGAGGGGATCTGCCGCAACGCCGTCGGGCTGCGGCACAAGCTCGGCATCCTCGTGGAGTCGGCCGTCACGCAGAACCCGCGGCAGAGCCCCACCGAGCTCGTCGACGCCGCCGAGACCGCCCGCCGCCGGGTGGCCTCTCAGCGCCAGGTGCTCGCCGACACGCTGCGCTTCATGCGCGACCAGGGCGACCTCGCGCACCACGCCAGCACCACCGCCCCTGAGCGCAAGACGCGAGAGGGTGCCGAGCGCTCCGCGCCGGTCTACTGGCGCGGCGCCGACAACGACCCGCCGACCGCGGACGAGCAGCTCTTCCCGCCGCCGTCCGGCTACGGCCTCGACCCGGCGCAGGCGCGCGAGCTGACCGGCCTGTTCGAGCTGCACGGCATCGGCACCACCGTGGCGCCGGACGGCACCGTCGTCGTGCCGATGGGCCAGCCGGCGGAGCCGGTCGTCCCGCTGCTGCTCGACGAGCGCGCCCGCCGCGCCGTCACCGCGGCCTCTCCGCGCGACTGAGCGCCGAATCCCGCGCGGCGGACCTCGCGCCGAGCCGGAGAAGAGCGATACTGGAGGCCGTGTCGTCCCCGGACCGGGTAGCGACCGCGGTGTGCCCGCCCGTCAGGGCCGTCAGCCACACCGCGGTGACGCGGCCGAGCGGGCAGCACACCGGACCCCTGGGAGCGGCTCTGCCCACGCCGCTGCGAGCGGTCCGCCCGTGACCTGCACCGAACGCTGACGAAGGACTCCGTGTGACACCGCCCCGCTCCGCCCGTGCGACCGTCGACGACGCCGTCGGTCCCGCGGCGCCGGCCGACGACGCCCCGGCCGCCAAGCGACCGGCCCGGACCGCCAAGAAGGCAGCCCCCGCCAAGAAGAGCAAGAAGGCCGCGGAGCCGACGCCGGCCGACGTCGAGGGAGCCGTCGAGGGCACGTCCGCCGGCGACGACGTCGACGACGCCGTGGAGCCCGATCTCGCCGAGCTGGCCACGGTCGAGGACGTCGCCGACCCCGAGCTCGAGGCAGAGCTGGGGCAGCCGACCGAGGGCGGGTCCGTCGACCCGGCCGTCGTCGCGGCGGCCGACCCGAAGATGGGTGCCGCCGTCACCGACGCGGCGCCCGCGCCCGCGACCGAGGACGACGACGACGAGGACGACGAGGACGAGCCGAGCGCGCCCACCGACGACGACGACGAGGACGAGAAGCCGATCGCCGCGGAGGGCGAGGTCGGCATCTCGACCGACCTGGTCCGGGCCTACCTCAAGGAGATCGGCAAGGTCCCGCTGCTCACCGCCGAGCAGGAGGTCGAGCTCGCCCAGCGCATCGAGGCCGGCCTGTTCGCCGCCGAGAAGCTGCGTCAGTCCGACGACGGAGAGGCGCCCAAGCTGTCGGCGTCTCTGCGGCGCGACCTCGAGTGGCTGGTGAACGACGGCGCCCGCGCCAAGCGGCACCTGCTCGAGGCCAACCTGCGCCTGGTCGTCAGCATCGCCAAGCGCTACCTGGGCCGCGGCATGCTCTTCCTCGACCTCATCCAGGAGGGCAACCTCGGCCTGATCCGCGCGGTCGAGAAGTTCGACTACACCAAGGGCTACAAGTTCTCCACGTACGCCACCTGGTGGATCCGGCAGGCCATCACCCGGGCGATGGCCGACCAGGCACGCACCATCCGCATCCCGGTGCACATGGTCGAGCAGATCAACAAGCTCACCCGCGTGCAGCGCGAGATGCTGCAGGAGCTCGGCCGTGAGCCCACTCCGGAGGAGCTCGCCAAGGAGCTCGACATGACCCCGGAGAAGGTCGTCGAGATCCAGGGCTACGCCCGCGAGCCCGTGTCGCTCGAGACGACGATCGGCGACGACCAGGACTCCTCGCTCGGCGACTTCATCGAGGACGCCGACGCCCCGGTGGCCGCCGAGGTCGTCTCCTACGGCCTCATGCAGGAGCAGCTCAACGAGGTGCTCCGCACGCTCACCGACCGGGAGGCCGCCGTCGTCAAGATGCGGTTCGGGCTGGTCGACGGCCAGCCCCGCACGCTCGACGAGATCGGCCGGGAGTTCGGACTGACCCGCGAGCGGATCCGGCAGATCGAGAGCAAGACGCTCTCGAAGCTGCGGCACCCGAGCCGGTCGCAGAAGCTCCGCGACTACCTCGACTGAGCCGCGCCGGACCGACTGCGACCCGCCCTCCCACCACCCCCTCCCGTGCCGATCTTCGTCATGTGCACGCCGCCGGCGCGTCAGGGACGTGCACATGACGAAGATCGCGGGCCGGTCGGGGGGTAGTGGAGCCGTGCAGATCCTGCCGCCGGAGGAGTTCGAGGAGCTCGTGGCCGAGGCGCTCGACACCCTGCCACCCGAGCTGGCCGCGCAGTTCCGCAACGTCGCCGTCGTCGTCGAGGACGAGCATCCGGAGGAGCCGGACCTGCTCGGGCTCTACGAGGGGGTTCCGCTCACCGAGCGCGAGCACTACAGCGGCGTCCTGCCGGACCGGATCAGCGTGTACCGCATCCCGCTGTGCCTGCTCGCCGAGGACTACGACCACCTCGTCGAGGAGGTGCAGGTGACCGTCGTGCACGAGTTCGCCCACCACGTCGGCATCGACGACGACCGCCTGCACGAGCTCGGCTGGTCCTGAGCTCTGTCCCGTTTCGCCAGCTTTCGGATGGTTGAGGCATCGAGGCACGGGTATCCAGCCCGGAACCTGTGAGCAGCCTCACCGCAACGGGTACTCGCGGAATCGCGGCTGTCACGGGATCGTTGTCTCTTCGTACGGCGGCGTTCCACGACGCCCGCCGCTCGGGACGTCCCGTCGGCGCCCTCGCCCCGGCGGTCCTCCGCGCGAGGCGCGGCCGCAGACCGGGGACCCCGACCAGCACAGCACCACCACCCACCACGAGCCGGAGAACCTGACCATGCCTGCCCCTGCCCGTCCCGCCGACGTCGTCGAGACGCTGGTCGCCCGCGCCGAGCGCGAGGGCCGCCTGACGCTCGCGCAGCTGCGGACCGTGTTCGACGACGCCGGGATCGGCCCTGCCCAGGCGCGCGCGGTCCTCAAGAGCCTGTCCGAGGCCGGCGCCGTCCTCGAGTCCGAGGAGGCGCCCCGCCGGACCGCGGTGTCGGCCAAGAAGACGGCGGCGAAGCCGGCCGCCAAGAAGCGTCCGGTCAAGCGGGTCGCCGGTCCGCAGGAGAGCCGCCCCGCCGGCCGCACCGTGACCAGCACCGCACCCGCCCAGGGAACGTCGGCGCCCGCCGAGGCGTCTGTCTCTGAGGGGCACGACGCCCCCGCGACACCCACCCAGACCGACACCGCCCCGGAGGCCGACGTGCCGACGCCGCAGACCACCGCTCCCGCGGCGGTCGCCGACGCCGACGACGAGAACGCGCCGCTGGCCCTCGACGAG
Source organism: Actinomycetes bacterium (assembly GCA_046565705.1). Classification (GTDB taxonomy): domain Bacteria; phylum Actinomycetota; class Actinomycetes; order Mycobacteriales; family SCTD01; genus DATLGD01. The sequence goes on along the minus strand of JBKHYE010000066.1, from coordinate 12,763 downwards.
GCGCCCCCCGGCATCGACCTCGTCAAGGCCTACCTGCGCGAGATCGGCAAGGTCGCCCTGCTGAACGCCGAGCAGGAGGTCGAGCTCGCCAAGCGCATCGAGGCGGGCCTGTTCGCCGGCGAGAAGCTGCGCCAGAACAAGGCCGGCGAGCTCAAGCTCACGCCGACCATGAAGCGCGACCTCGCCGAGATCGAGCGCGACGGCGAGCGCGCCAAGCGCCACCTGCTCGAGGCCAACCTGCGCCTGGTCGTCTCGCTGGCCAAGCGCTACCAGGGCCGCGGCCTCGACCTGCTCGACCTGGTCCAGGAGGGCAACCTGGGCCTGGTGCGCGCCGTCGAGAAGTTCGACTACGCCAAGGGCTACAAGTTCTCGACCTACGCCACCTGGTGGATCCGCCAGGCGCTGCAGCGCGCGCTGGCCGACCAGGGCCGCACCATCCGCGTGCCGGTGCACATGGCCGAGCTCATCACCAAGGTCACCCGCACCCGGCGCGACCTCACCCAGACGCTCGGGCGCGAGCCGACCTCGGAGGAGCTCGGCGAGCCGCTCGGCATGACCGCCGAGAAGGTCGAGGAGATCCTGCGCTACGGCCGCGACACTCTGTCGCTGCAGGCGCCGGTCGGCGACGACGACGCCGTGCTCGGCGACTTCATCACCGACACTGACTCGATCGACCCCCAGCAGGCCGTCGAGTCGCAGCTGCTGCACGGGCAGCTGTCCGCGGTGCTGTCGAGCCTGCCCGAGCGCTCGGCCATCGTCATGCGGATGCGCTTCGGCCTCGACGACGGCCGCCCGCGCACCCTCGACGAGGTCGGCCGCCACCTCGGCCTGACCCGCGAGCGGATCCGCCAGATCGAGCGCGACACGCTCGCCGAGATCCGGGCCTGCGGCAGCGCCGACGCGCTCCGCGAGTACGTCGCCTAGACCGAGCGCCGACCGAGAGCCGCCGTCCCTGCCGGGGCGGCGGCTCTCGTCGTGCCAGGGTCCTGTCCCGTGACCGCGCTCGAGCTGGTGCTGCTCGGCGGCGTCGCCGTGCTCGCCGGCGGAATCAACTCGGTCGCCGGCGGAGGCACGCTGCTGCTGTTCCCCGCGCTGATCGCGGCCGGGCTGTCGCCGTTGGCGGCGAACGTCACGAGCACGACGGCGGTCTGGCCCGGCTACGCGGGCACCGCGGCGGGCTATCGGGAGGAGCTGCGCGGCACCGGCGCCGAGCTGCGCGCTCTGGGTGCGACCGGCCTGGCGGGAGGCGCTGTCGGCGCCGCCCTGCTGCTCACCACGGACGAGGCGGTGTTCGAGGCTGTCGTGCCGTTCCTCGTACTCGCGGCCGCGGCGCTGCTCGCGGTGCAGCCGCGGATGTCCCGGCTGGTCGAGGGCCTGCCCGGCTACGCCGGTGCGCACCGCTCGCCGCTGCTGCACGCCGTCGTCTTCCTCGCGGCGGTGTACGGCGGCTACTTCGGGGCGGCCCTCGGGGTCATCCTGCTGGCGGTGCTGGCCCTGTTCCTCGCCCGCGGCCTGCAGGAGGTCAACGCGCTGCGCGGCGCCGTGGCCCTGCTGGTCAACACCGTCGCGCTGGTCGCGTTCGCCCTGTTCGGCCCGGTGCACTGGGGGGCGGTGGCGGTGACGGCGCCCGCTGCCGTCGTCGGCGGCTACATGGGTGCCCGGGTGGCGCGGCGGCTGCCGGTGCCCGTGCTGCGCTGGACGGTCGTCGTCGTCGGTGTCGCCGTGGCGGTCGCACTCCTCTGAGGGGCTCATCTGAGGGGCTCAAGCCGGGCGCCGGATCGTGCGATACTCCCCGGGTGACCCGGCACCGCAGCCTCCGCGCCCTCGTGCGCGCCGCTGCCTGCTGCCCGTGTCGCTGTCGCGGCTGACGCCTCCCGTCCCCGACAGCCCCGCACCGCGCCGCGGTGCCCCGCCCCTGGACCGCCGCATGACGCTCCTGCTCGACACCTCCCTGCCGACCGCGGGCCGGCTCGACGGCCGCACCGTCGTCGTCCTGCACGCCCACCCCGACGACGAGGCGGTCTTCACCGGCGCCACGGTGCGGCGGCTCGCCGACCGCGGCGCGCGCGTCGTCCTCGTGACGGCGACCGCCGGCGAGATGGGCACCCCGCGCTTCGCCGTCGACGACATCGCGGCCGTCCGCCGCGCCGAGCTCGAGCGAGCCGCCGAGGAGCTCGGCGTCGCGCGGCTCGTGCTGCTCGGCCGGCGCGACAGCGGGCTGCCCGGCTGGGAGTCGACCGCCCACCCGGACGCGCTGCTGCGAGCCGACCTGCGCGCGCTCGGCACAACGCTGGCCCGGCTGGTCGAGCGCGAGCAGGCCGAGGCGGTCGTCACCTACGACGCCGACGGCATCTACGGTCACCCGGACCACGTCGCCGTGCACCTGGTGGGGCGCTACGCAGCCGGGCTCACCGGGCGCACCGTCTACGAGTCGACCGTCGACCGCGAGCACCTGCACTTCGCCGGCGCGCACGTGCTCGACGCCGCGACCGCATCGGTGCGCGGCACCCGCTACGGGCGCGTCACCGCGGAGATCACGACAGCGCTCGCCGCGACGCCGTCGGAGCTGGCGGCCAAGCGCCGGGCGATGGCAGCGCACACCAGCCAGATCGACCCGGCCGAGCTCGACGACCCGGGGTTCGCCGACGCCTACGAGCTCGAGTGGTTCGTGCGCCGCGGGCCGGCCGGGCTGCTCGACGAGCTCGGGAACGTGCACGCCCTGGCGTGACGAGCGGCACCGCCGACGTCACGCCGCCGTGTCGAGCACCAGGCGGGTCTGCCGGCCCGCGGCCCAGAGATGCCCGTCGCGACCGCGGACCTCGCTGTCGTCGACGCACCACCCGCCGGAGGCGCTCTGCGTCGCATGCGCAGCAGCACCCAGTCGTCGACGGGCTCGCGGTCGAGGTCGGCGACCACGGTGACGGCGAGGTCCACCGTCGGCACGGCCAGCGACGCCGTACAGCGCGGGGGCAGCGCGTCGGTCAGCACGAACGCCCGAGCGGCGTCGACCGGCGCGCCGTCGACGAACCGGGCCCACGCCACCAGCTCGGCGCGGTCACCGCCCGACAGCGGCAGGGACACCGCCGCCGGCCGGTACTCCAGGTGCTGTGCGAACGGCACCAGCTCGACCGGCAGCGCCAGCGGCGCGCACGCCTCCGGTGGCGGCACGTCGAGCGGCGGCGCGACGGGCGCGACGGCCTGGACGGGGCGGTCGGCGCCGAGCACGACGCGCGCGGTCACCGCGGTGCCCGTCGTGGTCGTGAGCCGGCGTCGACCACCCTGGACGACCGCCCGCTGCGCAGCCCCCGGGCGCTCGTCGTGGCCGGTCCCTCCGGGGCGATGGACAGGAAGGCCGCCTTCGCCGACCACGTCGGCCGGCTCGTCGTCGATGCGCATCGCCCGGCGTGAGCCCGCCTGATCGGGGAAGGGCAACAGCTGTGAGACCGCTCGCGAACCGCCCCCGCGCTGCCCGACCGCTCGAGCCGACGCCGAACGCCCCCACGCCCGGCGAGGCGCCGCTCGACCCCGAGACGCCGGTCCCCGACGACCCCGGCCCGCTGCACGAGCCCGAGGTCCTGCCGCCGCCGCCGCTCGAGCCCTCCCCCGACGTGGTGCCCTCGCCCGAGCCGGTGTAGGACAGAGCCCTCACCGACGAGAGGGCAAGACGTGGCTGAGCAGGGCTCCCGGCAGAACACCACCTTCCCCAGTGGGGGCGGCACCGCGCACGGCTACCTCGCGCTGCCCGAGAGCGGCCGCGGTCCGGGCGTCGTCGTGATCCAGGAGTGGTGGGGGCTCACCGACCACATCGCCGACGTCTGCGACCGGCTCGCCGCCGAGGGCTTCGTCGCGCTGGCGCCCGACCTGTACGGCGGGCGCACGACGCACGACGCCGACGAGGCGGGCGAGATGATGATGAGCCTGCCCGTCGACCAGGCCGCGCGCGACCTGGGCGGCGCCGTCGACTTCCTGCTCGGGCACGAGGCGGTGACGTCGTCCAAGGTCGGCGCCGTCGGGTTCTGCATGGGCGGCGGCTTCGTGCTGCTGCTCGCCGCGCAGCAGGGCGACAAGGTCGGCGCCGCGGTGTCCTTCTACGGCGTCGGCCCGGCGGTCCCCGACAGCTACCGCGGGCTCACCGCGGCCGTGCAGGGCCACTACGGCGAGCGCGACGACTTCTACCCCGCCGACGACGCGCGCCGGCAGGCCGAGCAGATCCGCTCAGAGGCCGGCGTCGAGGTGGAGTTCCACTTCTACCCGGCCGGTCACGCGTTCCACAACGACACGAACAAGCTCGGCACCTACGACGCGGAGCAGGCGCAGCTCGCGTGGTCGCGGACCGTGGAGTTCCTGCGCGCGAAGCTCGCCTGACCCGGCCCCGCCAACTCCCGCGATCTTCGTCCTGTGCCCGACCCGCGAGCGGGACGGGCACGCACAAGACGAAGATCGCGCGGGACGGGACCGGCTAGGAGTCGGCGCGCACCCACGCCGTCGTCGGGCGCTTGTCCTTCTTCGGCTTGTCCTTGCGAGGTGCCGGCGCGACGCTCCCGCCGGCCTGCTCGAGCCACTGCCGCTGGGTGGCCAGCGCCGACTCGATCTCGGCGGTCGGCCGGCCGGCGGCCCGCGCCTTCTCGAGCTTGCCCTCGAGCTCGGCGACCTTCTCGCGCAGCCGCACGAGGAACGGCGACTCCTCCGGGCGGGCGAAGCGCGCGCCGTCGGCGGCCCGGACCTTGTCCTCGACCGCCTGCATCCGCGCCTCGAGCGGCTTGACCGCGTCGCGCGGGACCTTGCCGGCCTTCTCCCAGCGGTCCTGCAACGACCGCATGCGGCTCTTGGCCTTCTCGAGCGGGACGCTGCCGTCGTCGAGACCCGCGACGAGCGCCTCGGCCTCGGTGAGGATCTCCTCCTTGACCGCCTGGTTGCCGCGGTACTGCTCGTCCTGCTCGGCGAATGCGGCCGACCGGGCGCCGAAGAAGGCGTCCTGCGCGGCCTTGAAGCGCGCCCACAGCTCGTCGTCGACGCCGCGCGGCGCCCGTCCCGCGGCCTTCCAGTCGCTCATCAGCTGCTTGAACCGGTCGGCGGTCGGCTTCCAGTCGGTGCTGTCCTTGAGCGCCTCGGCCTGGGCGACGAGCTTCTCCTTGCGGGCCTTGGAGACCTCGCGCTGCTCCTCGAGCGCGGCGAAGTGCGCGGTGCGCCGCTCGGCGAACGCCTTGCGCGACGCCGCGACGCGCGCCCACAGCTCGTCCTCGGTCTTCTTCTCCAGGTGCGGCAGGCGCTTCCAGTCGTCGCCGATGGCGCGCAGCCGCTCCCCCGCGGCTTTCCACTCCGAGCTCGTCGAGAGCTTCTCGGCCTCGGCCGCGAGCTCCTCCTTCCTGACGGCAGCCTGCGCCCGGGCCTCGGCCTTGCGCGCCTTGGCCTCCTCGGCGGCGGCCTCGGTCTTCTCGAGCAGGGCGTCGACGCGCGCCTCGAGGCCGGCGAGGTCGCCGACGGCGGCGGCCGTCGGCACGCTGGCCTTGAGCCGCTGCGCGCTCTGCCGCACGGCGTTGGGGTCGCCGACGCCGGCGCGCAGCCGCTGCTCCAGCAGCGCCACCTCGGTCGACAGCTGCTCGTAACGCCGCGTGAAGAGCGCGAGCCCCTCCTCCGGCGAGCCCGCCTGCCACGACCCGACGGCGCGCTCGCCGTCCGCCGTCTTGACGTAGACGGTGCCGTCCTCGGCGACCCTGCCCCACTCGCTCATGCCACCCGCTTCCCGTGTCGCGTCCGGCGGACCGGCGCCGGGCCATTGTGCCCGTTGGTGGTGTCGCCTCGACGGGCGCACACTGCCCCGGTGCCGCCGTGGGCCGTCCTGTACGCCGTCTCGGCGCTGGTGACGGCGCTGGTGCTGGCGGCCGTCGGGCTGCCGGTCCTCGCTGTGGCGCTCGTCGTGGTGGAGGCCGTCGGACTCGGCCTGGTGCTGGTGCTGCGCCGCGGGTGACCCGGCAGCAGCCGGGTACGGGCCCGCGGTGACCGGACGCCTCACCTGGATCGGGACCGCGACGACGCTGATCGAGGTCGACGGCATGACGGTGCTGACCGACCCCAACTTCCTGCACCGCGGAGAGCGCGCCTACCTCGGCAAAGGCCTGTGGTCGAAGCGCAAGACCGAGCCGACGTCGACGCTCGCCGGCCTCCCGCTGCTCGACGCCGTCGTGCTCTCCCACCTGCACGGCGACCACTTCGACCGGCGGGCGCGCGACGGGCTGGCGAAGGACACCCTCATCGTCACGACGCCCGAGTCGGCTCGCGCCCTCGAGCGCTGGGGCTTCACCGACGTCGTCGCGCTGCGCACGTGGGAGAGCCACCGGATCTCCGGCACGAGCGGCACCCTCACCGTGACAGCAGCACCCGGCACGCACGCCAAGGGCCCGGTCAAGGCGCTGCTGCCGCCGGTGATGGGCAGCGTGCTCGAGTTCGCGCCAGCGGGCGGTCCGCCGCTGCGCCTCTACGTCACGGGCGACACGCTCGTGCACGACGACCTGCGCGAGGTCCCGCGGCGCTACCCCGACATCGACGTCGGCCTGTGGCACCTCGGCGGCACCCGCCTCCCCGGCGTGCTCGGCCTCGGGGTGCTCGTCACCATGGACGGCCGGCAGGGCGCCGACCTGCTCGAGCTCGTGTCGCCCGCGCGCACGGTGCCGATCCACCACGGCGACTACGGCGTGTTCACCGACCCCGTCGAGACGTTCCTCGCGGAGGTCGAGCGGCGCGGGCTGCCCGGCGTCGTCCCGGTCGAACGCGGCGTGCGGGTGGCGCTGCCGCCTGTGTGAACGGCGGCAGCCGCTGTCGGCCCGCGTGCCTAGGGTGCTCGAGTGACCACCGCGACGACCACCGACCTGCGCCCCGAGGCTGAGCGGCACCTGCGCGCGCTCGCCGGCGAGGGCGCCGTGCTGCGCGACGACCAGTGGGCAGCGATCGCCGCGCTCGTCGACGGCGCCCGCGCGCTGGTCGTCCAGCGCACCGGCTGGGGGAAGTCGGCCGTGTACTTCGTGGCGACCGCGCTGCTGCGTGCCCGCGGCGCCGGGCCGACCGTCATCGTCAGCCCGCTGCTCGCGCTCATGCGCAACCAGGTCGCGGCTGCGCAGCGCGCCGGCACCCGCGCGCGCACCGTCAACAGCAGCAACGTCGAGGAGTGGCAGGAGGTCTACGACGCCGTGCACCGCGGCGAGGCCGACGTCCTGCTCGTCAGCCCGGAGCGGCTGAACAACCCCGGCTTTCGCGAGGAGGTGCTTCCCCGCCTCGCCGCGAGCGCCGGTCTGGTGGTCGTCGACGAGGCGCACTGCATCTCCGACTGGGGTCACGACTTCCGGCCCGACTACCGCCGCATCCGGACGCTGCTGGACGAGCTCCCCGCCGGCACGCCGGTGCTCGCGACCACCGCCACGGCCAACGGCCGCGTCGTCGACGACGTCGCCGGCCAGCTCGGCGCCGACACGCTCGTCCTGCGTGGTGAGCTCGAGCGCGAGTCGCTGCACCTCGGCGTCGTCGAGCTGCCGACCGCGGCCCATCGGCTGGCCTGGCTGGCCGACCACCTCCCGGGGCTGCCGGGCAGCGGCATCGTCTACACGCTCACGGTCGCCGGCGCCGAGGAGGTCGCGGCGTTCCTGCGCTCGCGCGGCGTCGACGCCGCGTCGTACACCGGCCGGACCGACGACGCCGAGCGCCGGCAGGCCGAGGACGACCTGCTCGGCAACCGCGTGAAGGCACTCGTCGCCACGAGCGCGCTCGGCATGGGGTTCGACAAGCCCGACCTCGGCTTCGTCGTCCACCTCGGCGCACCCGCCAGCCCGATCGCCTACTACCAGCAGGTCGGGCGCGCGGGGCGCGGGGTCGAGCGCGCCGACGTGCTGCTGCTGCCGGGCGCCGAGGACCAGGCGATCTGGCGCTACTTCGCCTCGCTCGGCTTCCCGCCCGAGGAGCAGGTGCGCCAGGTGCTCGCCGTGCTCGAGCAGTCGCCGGGACCGATGTCGACGGCGGCGCTCGAGGTGCACGTCGACCTCCGGCGCACGCGGCTCGAGACGATGCTGAAGGTGCTCGACGTCGACGGCGCCGTGCAGCGCGTGCGCGGCGGGTGGACGTCGACCGGTCGCCCCTGGCACTACGACGCCGACCGCTACGCCCGCGTCGCCGCCGACCGGAGCGCCGAGCAGGACGCGATGCGCGGCTACGTCGCGACCGAGCAGTGCGGGATGCTGTACCTGCGCCGGCAGCTCGACGACCCCGCCGTCGAGGCCGGCACCGCGGCGCCGTGCGGCCGCTGCGACCGGTGCACCGGCAGGCCGTGGCCGATCGACGTCACCCCCGCCAGCCTCGACGCCGCACGTGCCGCCCTCGGCACACCGGGCGTCGAGGTCGAGCCGCGACGGATGTGGCCCACCGGCATGGCGGCAGCCGGCATCGCGCTGTCCGGGCGGATCCCGCCCGTGGTGCAGGCCGAGACCGGGCGGGCGCTCGGCCGGCTGTCCGACATCGGCTGGGGCACCCGGCTGCGGGCGCTGCTCGCCGGTGACGACACTGAGGTGCCGGACGACGTCGTGCAGGCGGTCGTCGCCGTCCTGGCGTCCTGGGGATGGTCGGAGCGCCCGGCCGGCGTCGTCGCGGTGCCGTCGCGGGCCCGTCCGCTGCTGGTGGCCTCGCTCGCGCGGCGACTGGCGGAGCTCGGACGGCTGCCGCTGCTCGGCTCGCTGGAGCGCATCCGCGAGGAGCCGCCGGGCACCGGCCTGTCGAACAGCGCGCAGCGGCTGCGCGCGGTGCACGGCGCGTTCGCCGTCCCGGCCGGCGTCGCGCTGCCCGAGGGCCCGGTGCTGCTCGTGGACGACGTCACCAGCACCGGCTGGACGCTCACCGAGTGCGCGCGGGTCCTGCGCGAGGCAGGGGGCGGACCGGTCCTGCCGCTCGTGCTCGCCGTCGACGGCTGACGCGCGGGGTGACGGACGACACGGCGCACACCCCGCGCGCGGCGCAGGAGGGTGTCCGTAGCCTGCCGGCCATGAAGTGGGACGCTCGCCAACTCGGCTCGCAGACCGGCCGCACCTTCGTCGTCACCGGCGCCAACAGCGGACTCGGCCTCGAGACCGCCCGCGACCTCGTGCAGCGCGACGCGCACGTGGTGCTCGCGGTCCGCGACGTCGGCAAGGGCGAGGAAGCCGCCGCCGGCCTGGGCGGCCGTGGTCGCACGAGCGTCGTCGAGCTGGACCTCGCCGACCTCGACAGCGTGGCTGCCGGGGCGAAGCGCATCGCCGACGAGCACGGCGACCTCGCCGCCCTCGTCTGCAACGCCGGCCTGATGGGCGGTCCGTTCGGCGTCACGGCGCAGGGCTTCGAGCGGCAGATGGGCACCAACCACCTGGGTCACGCCGCGCTCGTCGCGGCGTTGTGGCCGCAGCTCAAGGCTGCCGCCGGCCGCGTCGTCGTGGTGAGCAGCCTCGCCGCGCGCGGGGGCCGGCTGTCGGCGAGCGCCACGCGGGAGCAGCTGGTCGCGCCGTCGCCCTACCTGCAGCACGCCGTCTACGCCAACACCAAGCAGGCGAACCTGCTGTTCGTCCGCGAGCTGCACCGCCGTGCCGTCGCGGCCGGCGCGCCGGTGTCGGCCGTCGCGGTGCACCCGGGCATCAGCAGCACCAACCTGTTCGCCCGGCAGCTGCAGGAGCGCCACGTCGGCTTCCTCGCGCCGCTGGCGACGCGCGTCATCCGGCTCATCTGGCAGGACGCCGCCGCCGGCGCGCTCTCGACGCTGCGGGCACTCGACCGCAGCACGCCGTCCGGCGCGCTCGTCGGCCCCGGCGGATTCGGGCAGTTCCGCGGTTCACCCGAGCTGCACGACATGCCGTCGACGGCGCTCGACGACGCCGCCGCGGCACGGCTGTGGGAGCTGACCGAGGAGCTGATCGGGACGCCGCTGCCGGTCTAGACCTGGGTCGGTCCGCCGCGACCGGCCGTCACGTCAAGTGTCGAGCACCATGACCACGCGCGCGACGCTTGCGCGCGAGGTGCCCGCGTGGCCCGCCGCGAAGTCCAGTCGCTCGCGCGCCTCCTCGGCCGTCCAGCCGTGCAGATCCATGAGGACCCGGATCGCCTGGTTGACCTGCTCGCGCTCGGCGAGGCGCTGCGGCAGCTCGCGAGCGTGCTCGCGGGTCATAAAGGACAGGTCGGCGTTCGACACCAGATCCTCCACCCGTGCCCCGAACAGCTCGGCGAGCTGCGCCTCCTTCCCGCGGAACGCGTCCGGCTCGCCGGCGTAGAGGTTCAGCGCGCCGAACAGCGGCTCGCCACTGCTGCGCAGCGGGAGCGACATGCTCGAGCGCACGCCGTTGGCGGCTGCTGCCTGCGCGTACAGCTGCCACCTCTGCTCGTCGAGCACGTCGTCGACGATGAGGGTCTCCGGCTGGTTCGCCGCAGTCGTGCACGGACCGCCGTCGATGTACTGCGTGGCGTCGAGGGCGGCCATCTCGTCCGACGTCGCGGTGACGGTGAAGGGGTCGCCGTCGACGACGACCGTGATGCTGACGCCGACGACCGAGGGCAGCGCCGCAACCGCGACGCCGGCCACCGCCTCGAGACCCTCGACCAGGTCGAGCGTCTCGTAGGAGAGAGCGGCAAGGCGGGTGGCAGCCGCGCGCACCTCGGGTATCGCTTCCACGGGACCCGGCTACCCGTCCCGCTGCGGCCCATGCGCCGCGCCCTCCGGGTCCCTACACGCCCGCCGAGCAGCCGTCAGTCGGGCGCTGGACCCAGCCGTTCTTCGAGAAGCCGGCCGTCGCGCAGCAGCAGCGTGCGGTGTCCGTCGTGCACGTCGTGGTGGCAGTGCTCGCAGACGCCGAGCAGGTCGCGGAGCCGCGTGATGCCGGTCTTCCACCACGGCTCGACGTGGTGCGGGATCGTCCACCGGTTCGGGCACGCGTTCACGCCGCACAGCTCACCCTGCCGCGCGCGGATGGCTCGGCGCTCGCGCTCGGTCGCGTGCCGTCGGGTGCTGCTCGCGCCGACCGGGTGGCGGGCAGCGTCGAGCAGCACGGCAGACAGCGGGCCGTCGCAGCCGAGCCTGCGCACTGCCTCGGGTGTCAGCGAGATGCGACCGTCTGGGCCGGTCAGCGTGCCGGGCAGCACGCCCGCCCGAGCCTCCAGTGCGTCGACGCTGGCCGTGATCAGGTGGCCGAAGGGGTGCGGGGACCCGCGTCCTCGCGCCGCCGCGGCGTCGCGGCACCATCGACATGAACGCCTGGTAGCGCTGCATCTCCTTGGTCGGTGGACCGCCGTGGTCGACGGCGGGTGGCGGTGCCCCTCGTGGCGGCGATGTCCCCCAGTGGTCGCTCTCCGGCTGCTCCGGTGGCCGCCCAGGACCCATCTGCCCGCCCTGCATCGGTCGCTGTCGGTTGCGGCTGCGCCGCCGCGGACACCCCGGACGCCTCGCCCGCCGGCGCGACCTGCTGCCCTGGACCCGGTGACTGCACCGGACCGGCGACACCGTGCAGCGCCGCGACCAGGACGCGCTCCAGAGCGCTACCGGCCGGGCCGGCGTCGAGGAGGTAGGGCAACTGGTCTCAGTTTCGAATCTGTGTTCGACACGATACCTCGACGCGCTCTGCCCGTGAACCCCCTGCAGAGGAGTGTTCTCCCTCAGTGCTGCTCGCGCGGACAGGCGTACGACGTCCGTCCGGCCAGCTCCTCGACCTGCACCGGCGCCCCGCACGAACGGCAGGTCTCCCGCTTGTAGACCCACCGCTCGTCCGGCGTCGACGGATCGCTGACGACCTGGCCGGCGTCACGGCCGAGGACGAAGTGCTCGCGGGTGAGCCGCCAGAGCCGCGCGGCGTCGTCCTCGGTCAACGACGAGCACGGCAGGTGCGGTGAGAGGCGCGCCAGGAACAGCAGCTCAGCCCGCCAGGCGTTCCCGATGCCCGCCCACACCGACTGGTCGAGCACTGCGGCTCCGACGGAGCCACGAGCTGCACGCAGCCGGCGCACGGCGTCCTGGTCATCGACGTCGTCGCGCAGCGGGTCCGGCCCCAGGCCGGCGAGGACCCGGTCGACGCCGTCGTCGTCGAGCAGCTCGCACCGCGACGGCGCGATGAGGTCCCAGGCGGCAGCGCGGCCGGCCAGGCGCAGCCGGACGCCGGCGCGCGGCGGCGTAGCCGGGTCGTCGTCGCGCAGGTGCAGCCCGCGCAAGCCGAGGTGCACGTGCACCACCGGACCGCCGTCGAAGCGGTGGAGCAGGTGCTTGCCGTACGCCTCGGTTCGCATGAGGGTCAGCCCGTCCACCGCCGTGGCGTCGAAGCGGCCCTGCGGGGACGACGCCGCGACCACCGTCCCGCCGAGGTCGCCCGTGATGTCGCGCGCCGCGCGGTGGAGCAGGTGACCTTCGGGCACGCAGCGCCCGTACCCGCGGGAATCACCCACGACGCCAGGTAGTTGCACATGCACATGAAGGTGGAGATCTGGTCCGACGTCGTGTGCCCCTGGTGTTACGTGGGGAAGCGGCGGTTCGAGGCAGCGCTGGCGCAGTTCCCGCACCGCGACGACGTCGAGCTCGTGTGGCGCTCGTTCGAGCTCGATCCGCACGCGCCGGCCTCGCCCGACCAGGGCGGCGGGTACGCGGAGCGGCTCGCTCGCAAGTACGGCGGTGGCCTGGCTCGCGCCCAGCAGATGATCGACACGATGACGGCCACTGCGGCAGCAGAGGGACTCCACTTCCGGTTCGACCTCGCCCGTCCCGGCAACACCTTCGACGCGCACC
>JBKHYE010000065.1:0-11070 GCA_046565705.1 Actinomycetes bacterium | reverse complement strand
GACATGGGCCGGTAGACGCACACCAGGAGCAGCGTCGCGCCGGCGTCGCGGGCCACGGCGGCGGCGCGGTCGACCGCTCGGAACGAGGACTCCGAGCCGTCGGTGCCGCACAGGATGGTGGTGTACGTGGGATCGCTCACGGGTCCTCCGACGACAGGGACGGGCGTCCGGCGGCTGCGCTGCGCAGGAACCTATCGCCCCGGCCGGCGCACGGGCTCGGCCCGGTCGCGCGCTCGCGGCGCCGGTCGGTGGACGCCGCGCCGGTAGCCTGGCCGGCATGCCCGAGTCCTCCGCGCCCGAGCGGCCGAGCCTGCTCGAGGCGCTGCGGTCGCGCGTGGTCGTCGCCGACGGGGCGATGGGCACGATGATCCAGGCGGCCGACCTCTCCCTGGACGACTTCGAGGGGCACGAGGGCTGCAACGAGATCCTCAACGTCACCCGGCCGGAGGTCGTCCGCGGCATCCACGACGCCTACTTCGAGGTCGGCTGCGACGCCGTGGAGACCAACACCTTCGGCTCGAACTTCGCCAACCTGGCCGAGTACGGGATCGTCGAGCGGATCCGGGAGACGGCGTTGGCCGGCGCCCGCGTCGCCCGCGAGGCCGCCGACGCGTGGTCGACGCCGGACCACCCGCGCTGGGTGCTCGGCTCGGTCGGTCCGGGCACGAAGCTGCCCACGCTCGGCCACGCGCCGTACGCCGTCCTGCGCGACGCGTACCAGGAGCAGTGCGAGGCGATGATCGAGGGCGGCGTCGACGCCGTCCTCATCGAGACCAGCCAGGACCTGCTGCAGACCAAGGCCGCCGTCGTCGGCGCCAAGCGCGCCATGGCCAAGGTCGGCCGCGACGTGCCGGTCATCGCCCAGGTCACCGTCGAGCTGACCGGGACCATGCTGCTCGGCTCGGAGATCGGTGCCGCCGTGACGGCGCTCGAGCCGCTCGGCATCGACGTGATCGGCATGAACTGCGCCACCGGGCCGGCCGAGATGAGCGAGCACCTGCGCTACCTGTCGCAGCACGCGACCGTGCCGATCTCGGTGATGCCCAACGCCGGGCTGCCCGAGCTGGGCAAGGACGGCGCGGTCTACCCGCTGAAGCCGGCCGAGCTCGCCGACGCGCTCGAGGGGTTCGTGCGCGACTACGGCGTCGGCCTGGTCGGCGGCTGCTGCGGCACGACGCCCGAGCACCTGCGCCACGTCGTCGACCGCGTCCGCGGCCGCGAGGTGCCGGCGCGCAACCCGGTCGTCGAGCCGGGCGCGAGCAGCCTCTACGCCACGGTGCCGTTCGTGCAGGACGCCGGCGTCCTCATGGTCGGGGAGCGCACGAACACCAACGGCAGCAAGGCCTTTCGCGAGGCGATGATCGCCGGCGACTGGGAGAAGGTCGTCGACATCGGCCGGGAGGCGGTGCGCGAGGGCGCCCACATGATCGACCTCTGCGTCGACTACGTGGGTCGCGACGGCACCGTCGACATGCGCGACGCCGCGTCGCGGCTGGCGACGGCGTCGACCCTGCCGATCATGCTCGACTCGACCGAGCCCGACGTCATCGAAGCCGGTCTCGAGTGCCTCGGCGGGCGGGCCGTCATCAACTCGGTGAACTTCGAGGACGGCGACGGCCCGGACAGCCGGTTCCGCCGCGTCATGCCCGTCGTCAAGGAGCACGGCGCGGCCGTCGTCGCGCTGACCATCGACGAGGAGGGCCAGGCCCGCACCGCCGAGAAGAAGGTCGCGATCGCCGAGCGGCTCGTCGACGTCCTGGTCAACCAGTACGGCCTGCGCGAGAGCGACGTGCTCGTCGACTGCCTGACGTTCACCCTCGGCACCGGCCAGGAGGAGTCGCGGCGCGACGGCCTCGAGACGATCGAGGCGATCCGGCTGCTCACGCAGCGCCGGCCGCAGGTCGGCACGACGCTCGGACTGTCGAACATCTCCTTCGGCCTCAAGCCGGCCGCGCGCCAGGTGCTCAACAGCGTCTTCCTGCACGAGTGCCAGTCGGCCGGCCTGACGAGCGCGATCGTGCACGCCTCGAAGATCCTGCCGATGTCGCGGATCCCCGACGAGCAGCGCGAGGTGGCGCTGGACCTGATCTACGACCGGCGCAGAGAGGGCTACGACCCGCTGACGGCGTTCCTCGACCTGTTCGAGGGCGTCGACGCGCAGGCGTCGGCCGGCTCGCGGCTCGACGCGCTCATGGCGCTGCCGCTGGAGGAGCGGCTCAAGCGGCGGATCATCGACGGCGAGCGGGGCGGCCTCGAGGCCGACCTCGACGAGGCGATGGCAGCCGGCCGGAAGCCGCTCGACATCGTCAACGAGCTGCTGCTCGACGGGATGAAGACGGTCGGCGAGCTGTTCGGCTCGGGCCAGATGCAGCTGCCCTTCGTGCTGCAGAGCGCCGAGGTCATGAAGACCGCCGTCGCGCACCTCGAGCCGCACATGGAGAAGGTCGAGGGCCAGGACGGCAAGGGCCGGATCGTGCTCGCCACCGTCAAGGGCGACGTTCACGACATCGGCAAGAACCTCGTCGACATCATCCTGTCCAACAACGGCTACGACGTCGTGAATCTCGGCATCAAGCAGCCGGTCAGCGCGATCCTCGACGCCGCCGAGGAGCACCGGGCCGACGTCATCGGGATGTCGGGGCTGCTGGTGAAGTCGACGGTGGTCATGAAGGAGAACCTGCAGGAGATGAACTCCCGCGGGATCGCCGGCCGCTACCCGGTCATCCTCGGCGGCGCCGCGCTCACCCGCGCCTACGTCGAGCAGGACCTCGCCGAGGTGTTCGACGGGGACGTCCGGTACGCCCGGGACGCGTTCGAGGGGCTGCGCCTGATGGACCGCCTGATGGCGGGCAAGCGCGGCGAGGTGCCGAGCGCGGTGTCGGAGGCGGAGCAGGCCAAGGAGGCCGAGCGCAAGGCCCGGCACGAGCGCTCGCGCGCCATCGCGGCGGCCCGTCGCGAGCGCGAGGAGACCGAGCCCGAGGAGCTGCCCGCCCGCTCCGACGTCGCCACCGACAACCCGGTGCCGGCGCCGCCGTTCTGGGGCAGCCGGGTGTCGAAGGGCATCGCGCTGGCCGACTACGCGTCCTGGCTGGACGAGCGGGCGCTGTTCCTCGGCCAGTGGGGCCTGCGCGGGGCCCGCGGCGGGGACGGCCCGTCGTACGAGGAGCTCGTCGAGACTGAGGGCCGGCCGCGGCTGCGCGACCTGCTCGCGCGCGTGCAGAGCGAGGGCATCGTGCAGGCCGCTGTGGTGCACGGGTACTTCCCGGCCGTCAGCAAGGGGGACGACCTGCTCGTGCTCGACCCGCAGTCGGGGGAGGAGCGCTGCCGGTTCACCTTCCCGCGGCAGCGCCGCGACCGGCACCTGTGCCTGGCCGACTTCTTCCGCTCCGCGGACTCGGGCGAGACCGACGTCGTCGCCTTCCAGGCGGTGACGATGGGCTCGCACGTCTCTGAGGTGACCGCCGAGCTGTTCGCCCGCAACGCCTACCGCGAGTACCTCGAGCTGCACGGCCTGTCGGTCCAGCTCACGGAGGCGCTCGCCGAGATGTGGCACGCGCGCATCCGCGCCGAGCTCGGCTTCGCCACCGAGGACAGCGGTGACCTGCAGGCGATGCTCTCCAAGCAGGCCTACCGCGGCTCGCGCTACTCCTTCGGCTACCCGGCCTGCCCGAACGTCGAGGACCAGGTGCACCTGCAGTCGCTGCTCGAGTGGCAGCGCATCGGCATCGAGCTGTCCGAGGAGTTCATGCTCGTGCCCGAGCAGTCGACGGCGGCGGTCGTCGTGCACCACCCCGAGGCGAAGTACTTCGCCGCGCGCTGACCCGTAGCGCGCCGGTCAGGCGCCCCGGCGGGTGAGCACGCTGGCCAGCGTCATCAGCAGGATGCGCAGGTCGAGCGCGAGCGACCAGTTCTCGATGTAGTAGTTGTCGAAGCGCGCGCGGTCCTCGATCGAGGTGTCGCCGCGCAGCCCGTGCACCTGCGCCCAGCCGGTGAGGCCGGCCGGCACGCGGTGGCGCGCGAGGTAGCGGGGCAGTGTCGAGGAGAACGTGTCGACGAAGTGCGGGCGCTCCGGCCGCGGCCCGACGAGCGACATGTCGCCGCGCAGGATGTTCCAGAGCTGCGGCAGCTCGTCGAGCGACGTCGTGCGCAGCAGCCGTCCGACCGGCCCCACCCTGTCGTCGTGCGCGATCGACCACTGGGTCTGCGACTCGGTCTCGTCCACCGGCTTGAGACTGCGGAACTTCAGCAGCTCGAACGGGCGGTTGTCCATGCCGACCCGGGTCTGGCGGAACAGGATCCCGGGGCCGCCCTCGAGGCGGACCGCCAGCGCGAGCACGCCGAGCAGCGGCGCGAGCACGACCAGCGCGGCAGCCGACAGCACGACGTCGAGCAGTCGCTTGACCTGCCACGACACCGAGAGGAACGCCGCCCGCCGGTGCCGGATGAGCGGCATCCCCCAGACGGCGTCCATGTCGGCGCTGACGGCGTGCAGCTCGAACAGGCGCGGGACGAAGAAGATCTCGCACTCCAGCCGGTCGCAGGTGCGGATCACCTCGACGAGCTGGTCCTCCTTGATGCTGCCGAAGGCGATGACGACCGTGTCGATCTCGTACTCGCCGATCGTCGCGGCCAGCGCGTCGTTGCCGCCGAGAACCGGTGCGCCCAGCTCCTGCGGCGTCAGCAGCGGCTCGGAGTCGAGGTAGCCGATCGGGTCGAGCCCGTACTCGGGGTGCTCGCACAGCGTGTGCATGACCTGCGCGGCGACCTTGCCGGCGCCCAGCACGACGGTTCGGTGGCTGACGAGCCCCCGGGCGCGCATGGTCCGCACCGCCGCGTACCCGAGCGCGCGCAGCAGCACCACGAAGCCGCCGACGACGAGCCCGGTCGCGATCACACCCGGCTGCACGTCGCCGAACGGAGAGAGCAGAGCGTCGACGCAGACGACGATCGCGGCCGCAGCGAGGCTGCGGCCGAGCAGCCTCGGCCAGTGCTCGAGCACCGACAAGGTCAGTCGCGAGCGGTACAGGCCACCGCTGCCGAGCACGGTCACGAGGGCGACGAGGAGCGCGAGATCGAGCACGGCGCCGTGGTCGACGAGCGAGGAGCCGAGAGCCCAGGCGAGCACGTCGAGGGCGAGGAAGAACGGTGCGACGCGGTTGCGCAGCAACCAGCGCCAGCGGTGGGCGACGACCGCGGCCAGTGGCGAGGCGGGACGCGGAGACTCCGGCGACGTCAGGCGGGCAGCCGGGATCGTCACCGGGCTGCCGTCCGTCCCCGCGGCCAACGCGCCTCCTCCGATCCCTTCTCGTCCTGTTCGACCAGGTCCGGCTCCTCCTTGACCGCCCGTCGCGGCACGCGAGCGGCCATCGTCGCAGACACAGATCGCCAGGACAGGCGATCAGGGCAGTGCGACAGGCTCCGACCAGAAGTCGCGCAGCGCACGACGGACCTGCTCCCAGGTCGACCGGGGCGCGGGAGCGACCTCCAGCAGCTCCTGCCCCTCCCACTCCTCGGCGCGGCGCAGCACGGCGCCGTCGCGGCTGAAGCCGTCCGGGACGGCGAGCTCCTGGCCGGTGATCTCGATCGTCAGCTCGGCCGGGCGCGCCAGCGGCTGCGGGACCAGGGTCGCCCGGTAGGCGTCGTCCTCGAGGTCGAGCGCGTACCGCAGCTCCACCTCCACCTGCTCGCCACGCGACAGCGTGACGTAGGTGAGCACCCGGGTGCGGTCCTCGCCGCGGCGCACGTCGCCACGCGCATCGGCGCCGTCGACCGTCAGCGACACGACCTGCGCCCGCGGCGAGGTCGACAGCTCGACGCGGAGGTCGGACGTGCCCGGCTGGCGCTGCCCGGCGACGTACGGCACGAGGTCCGCCGGAGCCCGGTTCGTGAGCACGACCCGCTGCACCACCTCGGCGCGGTCGTCCCGCAGGGTCACCGAGTGCTCGACCTGCCGGTCGACGTAGTAGTCGAGCTTGTTGGCGGTGAGGTTGTTGACGCTGACGTGCACGAGATCGCCCGACCCGGCGGCCAGCCGCCCCGCGGCGCCCGCCTCCACCAGGTGCTCCTGCGTCTCGGGGTCGGCGGCCCAGACGGCGAGGTGGCGGCCGGCGACGAGCCGCCGCACGGCACGCGCGGCGTCGTCGGCCTCCACGTCGCTGCTCGTGAGGAGCTCGGCGGCCGTCGTGCCGGCGGCCGCGCGGAGCTCTCGCTGCCGGGCGGCCTGGGCGCGGTAGTCGTCGCCCGCATCGCTGTAGGTGTCGACGAGGAGCGCCTCGAGCAGGTCGTCACCGTCGACCTCATCGCCAGACGGGAGCCGGACCGGCGCGTCGCCGAGCTCGACGAGGCGGCCCAGCGCGACCGTGTCGAGCAGGAGGACGGCGTCCGGCCGGTCCCCGAGGAGCTTGCCGGCCACGGCGGCACCGACTGCTGCGCTGTCGGGCACGTCCGGCGACATGTTGAACATCTGCCAGAGCGTCGTGTCGGCGAGGAAGGGTCCGTAGTCCTCGCGGAACTCCGCCGGCGCCTCGACCTGCACCGCCCGCTCGGGCGGGTGGCTGACGTCGGTCGGGTCGCGGAACGGCCCGACGGCGAGCTTGCCGTCTCGGCCGGTGGCGAGCGCGAAGGCCCCGAAGTAGCCGCCGGCGCCGCGCAGCTCGGCGTTGTTCTGCAGGACGACGAGTATCGACCGCGGTCCGTCGGCACCGAGCAGGTCGGCCGCCGCGAGCGAGCCCGACGCCGCGCCGCGCAGCGCGGAGACGGCCGGCTCGAGGTCCGCGCGCGCTTCGGCGACCGCCTCGCCCACCTGACCGGGGGTCAGGGCGGTCGACGTGCGCTCGAGCCGGCGCAGCGCCCGCTCGGCGGCGCCGACCTCCCGGTCGAGGTCCGTGCCGAGGCGCGCCAGGCGCTCGACGGGCAGGCCGCCGTCCTCGGGCTCGAGGTCGGGGACGGCCTCGGCGGCCACGACCGCCGCGCCGACGGCGGCGCGTGCGGCGTCGACGACCGCGCGCTCGGCGTCGAGTGAGCGGCCGAGGAGCGGCACCGCAGCCACCACGGTCGTCGCCGGTCGGTGAAGGCGGTCGTCGGCCTCGGCGAGCAGATCGGCGGAGGACCTCAGGCGGAGCAGCACGTCGTCGGGCGCAGCGTCGTCGTCCCGTGCTGCGCGCAGCTCGGAGCGTGCCTGTTCCGCGAGGTCAGCCGCCCGGAGCGCGTCCCGGGCTGCGAGCGCTCCGACGACGGCGACGCCGAGGAGGACCAGCAGCGCAGCCGCGAGGACGCGCCGACGGGGAGGGCGCAGGGATCAGGCGGTGCTGGAGCGGCGGCGCCCGCCGACCACCAACGCGGTGCCGGCGGCCAGAGCCGCGGTGCCGGCCACGCTGATCAGGACGATCTCGCCACCGGTGAAGGGCAGCACCGACGGCCGCGCATCGCTGACGCCGACGTCGGCCGGCGCCTGCTGGACGACGGTCGGCAGGACCGACTCGCCCGTGCCGGGGTAGTCGGCGGTCTGCGCCAGCGCGGCGGGGGAACCGACCAGGAAGGCACCTGCGGTGAGTGCGAGGGCGGCGGGAAGACGGGTGCGCATGGAGAGCTCCAGCGATCAGGGGGCGTGTGCGAGGACGACGATGTCACGCAGAGTACCGCTGATCAGTGCGCCGTACACCTGCCGGACAGCCCCGTCTTGATCCTCCATCCGGGTGAAATCCGCGCAACCGGGCGATGACCGCCGCCGCATCGCCCGTGCGTGCGACGGTCGAGCGGACGGGACTCGGGATTTTGTCGGCCTTTGCGCGGCCCAGCCGGACGACACCCGATTGGCCCTACGCAGGAGGGGTTGCTCGTCACCGTACGTGACGAACACGTGCCGATCCGGCTGCGCCGGTGCCCTGGCGGCGTGCCACCATCCGGTCGCTCGTCCGTGACCGCCGCGACGTCAGGAGCCGCTCTGCCCCGCACGCCCGTCGATTGCGCCCCGTTGCAGGCCGTCCTGTGGGACATGGACGGGCTGCTCGTCGACACCGAGCCGCTGTGGACCGTGGCCGAGCACGAGCTGGCGGCCCGCGCCGGCGGCACGTTCACACCGTGGATGAAGGCGGCGATCGTCGGCACCCGGCTCGAGGTCGCCGTCCCGACGCTGCTGACCATGCTCGGCGCACCGGCGACGCCGGACGACGTGGCCAGGACGTCGCGGTGGCTGCTCGAACGGATGGTGGAGCTGTTCGGGCAGCCGCTGCCGCTGCGACCCGGGGCCGCCCGGCTGCTCGCGGCGCTTGCACGCGCAGGCGTGCCGCAAGCGCTGGTGTCGTCGTCCTACCGGGTGCTGGTCGACGCCGTGCTCGCGCACGGGACCGGGCCGTTCGCCACGACGCTGGCGGGCGACGAGGTGGCGCGCGCCAAGCCCGACCCGATGCCGTACCTCAGCGCGGCGGCCCGTCTCGGAGCCGACCCGGCGCGGTGCGTCGTGCTCGAGGACTCGCCGGCCGGGCTGGCCAGCGGCAGCGCGGCCGGCTGCGCGGTGGTGGCCGTGCCCGACGTGCCCGGCGTGCATCTCGACCCGGGTCCACGCGGACGGGTGGTGGGATCCCTGGAGGAGCTGGAGCCCGCGACGCTGGCGGCGGTGGTCGCCTCGGTCTGAGCGCGCCGCGGCCAGGCGGTCAGGCCGGAGCGGCCGACCGCTCGGCCGCCCGTACCTGGTGGGGGAGCAGCTCGTCGGGCCCGGGGACCCGCTCGGGCCACGGCGGCGGCGTGCCGCCGAACGCCGGGCAGAGCGACTGGTGGGAGCACCAGTCGCACAGCCGGCTGGGCCGCGGTCGGAAGTCGCGCGTCACCGTGGCGCGTTCGATCGCTTGCCAGAGCGCCAGCAGCTTGCGCTCGACGGCGAGCAGGTCGGACTCCGACGGCGAGTACCGCAGCACCTCCCTGTCGCCCAGGTACATGAGCTGCAGCAGCCGCGGGACGACCCCCCGGGTGCGCCAGAGAACCAGCCCGTAGAACTTCATCTGAAACAGCGCCTTGGCCTCGAACATCTCGCCGGGCGCCCGGCCGCTCTTGTAGTCGACGACCCGGACGTCGCCTGACGGCGCGACGTCGAGCCGGTCGACGATGCCGCGCAGCCGCAGCCCGCCGGGCAGCAGCACCTCGACGAGCTGCTCACGAGCAGCGGGCTCGAGGCGGCGCGGGTCCTCCAGGGCGAAGTAGGCGTGCACGAGCTCACGCGCAGAGGTGAGCCAGCCGGCGAGCTCCTCCCGGTCGTCGAACAGCGCGGCGACCTCGGGCTCCTCGCCCTGCAGCACCTCCCAGGCCGGGCCCAGCAGGGCAGCGGCGCGCTCGGGGGTGCGCTCGGCGGCCGGCAGGTCGAACAGCCGCTCCAGCACCGCGTGCACGAGCGTGCCGCGGGTCGCCTCGGGCGACGGCGGCTCCGGCAGCCGGTCGATCGTGCGGAAGCGGTAGAGCAGCGGGCAGGTGAGGAAGTCGCCGGCGCGGGACGGCGACAGCGAGCCGACCACCGGCAGCGGGGCCGGCGCGGGAGCGAGGTCGGTCGTGGTCATGGCGAGAACGTAGGCGCCGGGTCCGACAGGACGGGGGTGCAACGCCGCACTGGGGACAGTCGAGCGCCGCCCCGCCGCGTCACGACTGCCGCCGCCTCACCGCCGTCCGGCGGCCGGTGCGACGATCGCCGCGTCCCGTCCCGTCGCGCCGCCCGGCCGACCCGCCCGCCGTCCCGGAGGTCTGTTGCCCGCCGTGCCAGCCGGCCCCAGCGAGGCCGATCTCGCCGCCGTGCTGTCGGCGCTGGCCGGCGCCCGGTTCGGCGACCGGGTGGCCGGTGTGGGCACCGGCTCGCGCACCGCGGCGGCGCTGCTCGCGATGTCCGGGACCGACGAGCTCGTCGACGCCGACGCCCGCGTCGCCGTCGCGGGGGCCGCGCACGACGTGCCGCTCGCCGTCTCACGGCTCGCGCCCGGCGGCCGGCTCGTCGCCGTCGCCGCTGATGCGGGCGCGGCCCGGCGGGTGGCGGCGGCGCACGGGCTCGACCTGCGTCACATCGAGCCGGTCGGGCGGATGGTCGCGTGGTCGGCGGTGCGGCCGGTCGACGAGCCGGCCGGCGAGGCGCCGTGACGTCGTCGCCCCCGTCCGCGCCGTCCGCGCCGTCCGCTCCGACCGATCCGGCCGCGCCCGGCGGAGTGAAGATCGGCCGCGTCCTCGGCGTGCCGGTCTACGTCTCGCCGACCTGGTTCCTGTTCGCGGCACTCGTCGTCGTGGTGTACGGGCCGGCGCTCGCGGAGACGATCGGCGAGACGCGGGCCTACCTCGCCGCCGGGTCCTTCGCGGTGCTGCTGCTGGTGAGCGTGCTCCTGCACGAGGTCGGCCACTGCGTCGTGGCCCGCGCGTTCGGCCTACCGGTGCGCAGCATCACGGTGACCTTCCTCGCCGGGCTCACCGAGATCACCGAGCCGCCGCAGACGCCGGCGCGCGAGTACGCCGTCGCCGTCGTCGGGCCGATGGTGTCGCTGCTGCTCGCGGGGTCCGGCGCGGCGGCGTCGGCCCTGTTCGAGCCGGGCTCGCTGCCGCACCTGCTGGCGCTGGGCACTGCGGTCACCAACGGTGTCGTGGCCGCCTTCAACCTGCTGCCCGGCCTGCCGCTCGACGGCGGTCGCGTGCTGCGCGCGGCGATCTGGCGGTTCACCGGCGACGCCGACCGCTCGACCGTGATGGCGGCCGTGGCGGGGCGCGTCGTCGGGCTCGTCGTCGTGCCGGTGCTCGTCGTCGTCGGCCTGCCGGCACTCGGCCTCGGCCGGCCCACGCTGCTCACCGGCGTGTTCGCCGGGCTCATCGCCGCCTTCGTGTACGCCGGGGCGTCGGCGTCTCTGCGGCGCGCCCAGGTCGTGCAGCGGCTGCCTGCCGGAACGGTCGGTCGGCTCGCCCGTCCGGCACTGGCCGTGCCCGCCGACCTGCCGCTGGCCGAGGCCGTGCGCCAGGCGCAGCAGGCCGGGCGGTACGCCGTCGTCGTCGTCGACGGCGCCGGCCGGCCGGTCGCCGTCGCGAACGAGGCGGCGGTGCGGGCGACGCCCGCGC
>JBKHYE010000064.1:0-8208 GCA_046565705.1 Actinomycetes bacterium | reverse complement strand
ACGACGTGCCGGCCGCGATGACCGACGCCATCGAGCCCGCCTCGCTGATGCCCTCGTGGAGGATCTGGCCCTTCACGGACTCCTTGTAGGACAGCAGGAGCTCGCGGTCGACGGCCTCGTAGCGCTGGCCGAACGGCGAGTAGATCTTCGCCGTCGGGAACAGCGAGTCCATGCCGAAGGTGCGCGCCTCGTCCGGGATGATCGGCACGAACCGCGCGCCGATGCCCTTGTCCTTCATGAGGTCCTTGAGCAGCCGGACGAACGCCATCGTCGTCGCGACCGCCTGCTTGCCGGAGCCGGCCTTGAGCTCGTCGTAGACCTCGGGTCCCGGCAGCTCGAGCGGTCGCGGGCGCACGACCCGCTTGGGCAGCGAGCCGCCGAGCGAGGCCCGCCGCTCCTTCATGTACTCGATCTCCGCGCTGTGCGGGCCCGGGTGGTAGTACGGCGGCAGACCGCTCTCGAGCGCCTTGTCGCTGATGTCGATGTAGAGCCGATCGCGCAGCTCCTTGAGCTCCTCGATGTTGAGCTTCTTCATCTGGTGCGTCGCGTTGCGGCCCTCGAAGTCCTTGCCGAGGGTCCAGCCCTTGATGGTGTGGGCCAGGATCACGGTCGGCTGGCCGGTGTGCTCGGTCGCCGCCTTGAACGCCGCGTAGACCTTGCGGTAGTCGTGCCCGCCGCGGGACAGCCCGCGCAGCTGGTCGTCGGACAGGTGCTCGACCATCTTGCGCAGCCGCGGGTCGGTGCCGAAGAAGTGCTCGCGGATGTAGGCGCCGCTCTCGACCGAGTAGGTCTGGAACTGGCCGTCCGGTGTCGTGTTCATCGAGTTGACGAGGACGCCGTCGACGTCGCGGGCGAGCAGCTCGTCCCAGTCGCGACCCCACACCACCTTTATGACGTTCCAGCCGGCGCCGCGGAAGTACGCCTCGAGCTCCTGCATGATCTTGCCGTTGCCGCGCACCGGGCCGTCGAGCCGCTGCAGGTTGCAGTTGACGACGAAGATCAGGTTGTCGAGCTCCTCGCGGGCGGCCACGCCGATCGCGCCGAGCGACTCCGGCTCGTCCATCTCGCCGTCGCCGAGGAAGCACCACACCCGCGAGCCGCTGGTGTCCTTGATGCCCCGGTGCTGCAGGTACCGGTTGAACCGCGCCTGGTAGATCGCGTCGATCGGGCCGAGCCCCATCGACACGGTCGGGAACTCCCAGAAGTCCGGCATCAGCCGCGGGTGCGGGTAGCTCGGCAGCGAGCCCTCGGCGCGCGACTCCTGGCGGAACCCGTCGAGCTGCTCCATCGACAGCCGGCCCTCGAGGTAGGCCCGCGCGTAGATGCCGGGGGAGGCGTGGCCCTGGAAGAAGACCTGGTCGCCGGAATCTCGCGTGCCGGTGCCGTCGTCCTCAGCTTCGAGCCCGGCCTTGCCGCGGAAGAAGTGGTTGAAGCCGACCTCGTACAGCGACGCGGCCGAGGCGTACGTCGCGATGTGCCCGCCGACGCCGATCTCCGGCCGGTTCGCCCGCGACACCATGATCGCGGCGTTCCAGCGGACGTAGGCGCGGATGCGGCGCTCGACGTGCTCGTCGCCGGGGAACCACGGCTCGCGCTCCGGCGGGATCGTGTTGATGAAGTCGGTGCTGCGCAGCGCCGGCACGCCGACGTTCTTCTGGCGAGCGCGCTCGAGCAGCTTGAGCATCAGGAACCGCGCCCGCTGCCGACCCGCGCTGTCGACGACGGCGTCGAGCGACTCGAGCCACTCGGCCGTCTCTGCCGGGTCGATGTCGGGCAGCTGGCTCGCCATGCCGTCGCTGATGACGGCGAAGCGCTCGCTGCCGCCGGGAGTGCTGCCGGTGGTCCGGTCGGAACTGCTCTGCGACACGCTGCTCCCTCAGGGGGTCGGGGCCGGTCCTCGCCCATCCTCCCCCCTACCGGCCGGTATTGACGAGGAGACCGCCGATGCGCACGAAGCTGATCACCGTTCGGACGGGCGATCGCGAGGGGCTGCACGACCTGACGGCGGAGTGCCGGCGCTTCCTCGACGAGGCGACCGTGGAGCACCGTGACGGCCTGCTGAGCGTCTTCGTGCCGCACGCCACGGCCGGCATCGCGGTCCTCGAGCTCGGTGCCGGTTCCGACGACGACCTGCTCGCGCTGCTCGAGCGGCTGCTGCCGCGCGACCTCGACTGGCGGCACCGGCACGGCACGCCCGGCCACGGTCGCGACCACGTGCTGCCGGCTCTCGTCGCGCCGTCGGTCACCGTGCCGGTCGTCGACGGCGCGATGGCGCTGGGCCCCTGGCAGTCGGTCGCGCTGGTCGACACGAACGTCGACAACCCCGAGCGGTCGGTGCGGCTGTCGTTCCTGCCCGGCTGAGTCCGCCGGGAGCTCACCTCGGTGCGGGGCACTTGCGCACAGGACGGGGGTCCGGTGGACTGTCCGCCCGGGCCCCCCGCCGCCGTGGCAGGGTGGCGCGCAGGACCGGCGACGACACACCGGGAAGGGGCAGCTCGTGAGCACGTCCGCGGACTCCGCGGCGCAGCGTGGCCTGGCGGAGAAGCTGGGCATCTCGCCGGGCTCCGTCGTGCAGGTGGTCGGGCACGAGAGCACGGACGGCCTGGCGGTCGACCAGGAGCTGCTCGCCGACGTCGCCGCGCGCACCGGCAACGAGCTGATCCTCGGCGACGACTCCG
The DNA here is from genome assembly GCA_046565705.1 of Actinomycetes bacterium. Classification (GTDB taxonomy): domain Bacteria; phylum Actinomycetota; class Actinomycetes; order Mycobacteriales; family SCTD01; genus DATLGD01. Next base: position 5,530 of record JBKHYE010000064.1, on the reverse strand, counting down.
ACGACGTCGTCGACGTCGTGCTGCTGTGGTGGCGCGAGGGCGACGGCGACCTCGTCGACGCGCTCGTCGACAGCCTCACCAACCTCGGCGACAACGGCGTCATCTGGCTGCTGACGCCCAAGGCCGGCCGCGAGGGCCACGTCGAGCCGAGCGACATCGAGGAGGCCGCCCCGACGGCGGGCCTGTCGAGCACCCGCAGCACGAGCGCCGCGCCCGAGTGGTCGGGCACCCGGCTCGTCTCGCCGAAGGCGGCGCGCAGCAAGTCCCGGCACTGACTCCGGAGCAGGCCCGGCTCCTGCTCTCGCCGGCCGGTCGGGACGCCGTCGCCGCCGCCTCGGCGCTCGACCTCGCACCCGCGTCCCGGTTGCGCGCCGCGGAGCAGGTGCGCGCCGTCGCGGGCCCCGTGCTGGGCCCGCTGGCCCTCGAGCAGGCGCTGCTGCGCGACCGGGCGCGCGCCAAGCACCCGCGCGGCGCCGAGCTGTGGTGGACGCCCGACGCGCTCGAGCAGGCGACCTCGGCGCCGGTCGCGGCCTGGCGGGCGCAGCGCTACCCCGACCCGGTGCTCGACCTGTGCTGCTCGGTCGGCGGCGACCTGATGGCGCTGCCGCACGGGTCGGTCGGTGTCGACCTCGACGAGGCGCGGCTCCTGCTGGCGCGTGAGAACGCGGCTGTCCTGCAGCGCGACGTGCGGCTCGTGCGCGCCGACGCGACGAGGCTGCGGCTGGCCGGCGACGTCTTCGTCGACCCGGCACGTCGGTCCGGCGGGCGCCGCGTCTTCGACCCGCGGGCCTACGCGCCGCCCCTGGACGTGGTGCTCGGGTGGCGCTCGGTCGCCCGGCGGCTCGGCGTCAAGGTGGCGCCCGGCGTCGACCACGAGGCGCTGCCGGACGACGTCGAGGTCGACGTCGTGTCGCTGGCCGGCGAGGTGAAGGAGGCGGTGCTCTGGTGCGGCCAGGCGCGGTCGGGCGCGCGCCGCACCGCCACCCTGCTGCCCGGCGGCGACGTGCTGCGCGAGCGCGCCGTGCCGACGCCCACTGTGCGGCCGCCCGGCCGCTACCTGCTCGAGCCCGACGGCGCGGTCGTGCGGTCGCACCTGGTCGCCCAGGTCGCGGACGACGTCGGCGGCTGGCTGCTCGACGCGACGATCGCCTACGTCGCGGCCGACGAGCCGGTGCGGACGCCGTTCGGCCGCTGGTACGCGGTGCACGAGAGCTTCCCGTTCTCGCTCAAGGGGTTGCGGGCGCGGCTGCGCGCGCTCGACGTCGGCACCGTCGTCGTCAAGAAGCGCGGGACCGCGGTGGAGCCCGAGGAGCTGAGGCGCCGGCTCGCGCTGAGCGGCAGCCGCACCGCGACCGTCGTCCTCACCCGGTGCGCCGGGCGGCAGAGCGTGCTGCTCGTCGACCCGCTGGAGCGGCCGGGCTGACGACGTCCGCCCGCCTACGCTGGCGCGCGGGACCCATAGCTCAGTTGGTAGAGCAGCGCCCTTACAAGGCGAAGGCCGGCAGTTCGAGTCTGTCTGGGTCCACCACCGCGGTCGCGCGGCTCAGCGCCGGACGAGCTCGGTGCCCTCCAGCGCCTGCTCGAGCGCGACGGCGAGCCGGTCGCCCATGACGCTGTAGCCGTAGGCGTTCGGATGCAGCCCGTCCCGGTGGAGGAAGCGCTCGGCGTCCTGGCCGGTGTGCCACCCCTCCGAGAGCGGGCTGAAGAACGGCAGCCCGAGCTCCGCGGCGACGTCGCGCACGGCGTCGTCGGCGACCGCCCGGTGCAGCCGCACGACGCCGGGCGGGTCGTAGGCGCCCATCAGCACGATGTGCGCCTGCGGTTGGCGGCGCTGCACCTCCGCGACGACCTCGCGGACGGCGGCGTGGATCTCCGTGGGAGAGGACCCGACCCGCGCGTCGTTCGTGCCACCCTCGAGCAGCACGACGTCGTAGCGGCGGGACAGGGCGCGGTCGGAGCGCAGCCGCTGCAGGTACGACGGTGAGCGGCCGGTCGTGGTGTAGCCGGTGCCGCCCCAGGCGTCCACGTCGACCGACCACTGCAGCCGCGATGCCGCGACCCGCGCCATCACGGGCCGCAGGGGCGTCGACCCGGTACCCGCCATCAGGCTGTCGCCGAAGAAGTAGGCGTCGACCCGGCCGTCGTCGGCCCCAGCGCCGCTCGAGGCACCGATCAGCGCAGCGGCGACGAGCGCGACCGGCAGCAGCAGCGCGACCAGCGGGCCACGACGGCGCCGGGCCGGGGCAGGAGCGGGAGCCGGAGCAGTCGGCAGTCGCTCCGGCCGGCGCTGGGCGGGGACGAGCGGAGGAGCTGCGGGAGGCGCGACAGGCGCCGGGAGGTCGCGAAGGAGCGCGACGGGGGAGCGGGGCGCGAGCATGGCGACGTCATCGTCGAGGGGTCGGCGGCGCTCCGTGAGGGACTCGCGGAGTTGTCACAGGGTCGACACGCGGTCGCATGACACGCCGCCCACCAAGCCTGTCTTCTGGGGCAGACCGGGCTTACTGTCCGAGCGTGCATCCGGGGGGAGAAGTCGGAGACGCGCGCCTCGACCCGGCGTCGTTCGCGCGCACGGTCGAGCACGTCCACGCGTACGTGCGCAGGGAGCCGGGGGCGTGGTCGTCCTTCGCCCAGCTCGCGCGCTCGGACCCCGAGGGGACGACGCGGTCGCTGCTCACGCTCGGCACGGTGCTGCTCGACATCGCGGCCGACGCCTACCGGCTGACGTCGGACGAGATGCTGCACAAGGTCACGCACACCGTCGACCTGCACCGGCGCGAGGAGTCGCGGAGGTCCGACAGCCGCTGACCCGGCTGGCTAGCCTGCGGCCGTGACTGCGCTGCGCGACGTCGTCCGGGCGATGGACGAGCTGTACCCGCCGACCTGGGCGGCGTCGTGGGACGCCGTCGGCCTGGTCTGCGGCGACCCCGACGCCGTCGTGCACCGCGTGCACTTCGCCGTCGACCCGGTCGAGGCCGTCGTGGACGAGGCGCTCGAGGTCGGCGCCCAGCTGCTCGTGACCCATCACCCGCTCTACCTGCGCGGGACGACGTCGGTCGCCGCGACAGACCCCAAGGGGCGGGTGGTGCACCGGCTCATCACCGGCGGCTGCGGCCTGCTCGTCGCGCACACCAACGCCGACGTCGCGGAACGCGGGGTGTCCGACGCGCTCGCCGATGCGGTCGGCCTGGTCGACACCCGCCCGCTGCAGCCGCAGCCCGACGACCCGCTCGACAAGCTCGTCGTCTTCGTGCCGGAGGACGACGCTGACCGGCTGCTCGACGCGCTCGCCGACGCCGGCGCCGGCACGATCGGCGACTACGACCGGTGTGCGTGGTGGACCTCGGGCACCGGCACCTTCCGGCCGCTCGAGGGCGCCAACCCGACCCTGGGCCGGGTCGGCGAGGTCGAGACGGTCGCCGAGCGCAGGCTCGAGGTGGTGCTGCCGCGGAGGTCGCGGCAGGCCGTGCTGCGGGCGATGCTCGCCGCGCACCCGTACGAGGAGCCGGCCTACGACGTCTTCGAGCTCGCGACGGTGTTCGGCGGGCGTGGTCTCGGCCGGGTCGGCCGGCTGCCGACACCGACGCCGCTCGGCGAGCTGACCCGGCAGGTGGCCGCTGCCCTGCCGGCCACGGCGTGGGGGGTGCGCGCCGCCGGCGACCCGACGGCGCTCGTCGAGACCCTCGCTGTCTGCGGCGGTTCGGGCGACAGCCTGCTCGAGGAGGCCGCGCGGTCGGGCGCGCAGGCGTTCCTCACCGCGGACCTGCGCCACCACCCGGCGTCGGAGGCGCCAGAGGGCCTGGCGCTGCTCGACGCCGCGCACTGGGCGACCGAGTGGCCGTGGCTCGCCGACGCCGCCCGGCGGCTCGGCGCCGCTACTAGGGTCGAGACGACGGTGTCCGAGCTGGTCACCGACCCGTGGACCGTGCACGCGCGCTGAGGAGCCCCGTGAAGGCCGACCCGTTCGTCCAGCTGCGACTGCTCGACCTGCAGGCCCTCGACACCGCGCTCGACCAGCTGGCCCACCGTCGTCGGACGCTGCCCGAGCTGGCCGAGATCGACCGGCTGGACGCCCTCGTCGACGGCCTGCGCGACGGCATCGTCATGGCCGAGACCGAGCTGTCGGACCTGCAGCGCGAGCAGGACAAGTTCGAGCGGGAGATCGACCAGGTCCGGGCGCGCAAGGCGCGCGACGAGGAGCGGCTCGGCTCCGGCGCCATCACCAACCCCAAGCAGCTGCAGGACATGGAGCACGAGGTCGCCACGCTGACCCGGCGTCAGTCCGATCTCGAGGACGGCGAGCTCGAGGTGATGGAGAAGGTCGAGACGGTGCAGGCCCGCCTTGACGAGCTGACCGGCCAGCGCGACAAGCACCTCGCCGACCGCGCCGCCGCCGAGGAGCGGCGCGACGCCGCCTTCGCCGAGATCGACGCCGAGATCGAGCGAACGACGAAGGAGCGCGCGGAGCTCGCGTCCACCTTCCCCGCCGACCTGCTCGCGCTGTACGAGAAGGTGCGCGCCAAGACCGGTGGCACGGGCGCCGCGGCGATCGCGCACGGCCGGTGCGGCGGCTGCCGGCTCGACCTCATGAACAACGAGAAGTCCGAGGTGCGAGCGGCTGCGGTCGACGAGGTGCTTCGGCACGAGGAGTGCGGCCGCATCATGGTCCGCACGGCCGAGTCCGGCCTGTGACGGACCGCCGGTGAAGGTCGTCGTCGAGGCGGACGGCGGCTCGCGCGGCAACCCGGGACCGGCCGGCTACGGCGCCGTCGTGCGTGATGCGGCGAGTGGCCGGGTGCTCGCCGAGCGCGCCGCCGGCATCGGGACCGCGACCAACAACGTCGCCGAGTACGGCGGTCTCATCGCCGGGCTGACGGCGGCGCGCGAGCTCGGCGCGTCGGTGGTCGAGGTGCGGATGGACTCCAAGCTGGTCGTCGAGCAGATGAGCGGTCGCTGGAAGGTGAAGCACCCGTCGATGCAGCCGCTCGCGCGGCAGGCCGCCGAGCTCGTCCGCGGTTTCGACGACGTGCGCTTCGTGTGGATCCCACGGGCGCAGAACGCGCACGCCGACCGGCTGGCGAACGCCGCGATGGACGCCGCGGCGAAGGGGCTGACGTGGTCGCCGGACCCGACCGACGAGTGGCTGGCGTCGAACGAGCCCGACACCGTAGAGGGTGTCGTCGCCGAGCCCGAGCCGGCCGCGTCGCTGCACGACGCGACGCCGCAGACGCCGAACCGGCTGTCCGGCTGGCAGGAGTCGCCCGCACCGCCGACGACGACGCTGCTGCTGCGGCACGGTCAGACGCCGCTGTCCGTGGAGAAGCGCTTCTCCGGCGTCGGCGACCCGGAGCTGACCGCGGCGGGCCGCGAGATGGCCGCCGCTGCCGCCGTGCGGCTTGCGCGATCCGGTGCGGACGCCGTCGTCTCGAGCCCGCTGCGCCGCGCCCGGCAGACCGCCGCGCTGGTGGCCGAGGCGCTCGGCGTCGACGTCGCCGCCGACGAAGGCCTGCGGGAGACCGACTTCGGCGACTGG
>JBKHYE010000063.1:0-7446 GCA_046565705.1 Actinomycetes bacterium | reverse complement strand
GTCTTCGTCGGCCGCATCACGCGGCAGAAGGGGCTCGTGCACCTGCTGCGGGCCGCCCGCGAACTGCCGGGACAGCTCGTGCTGTGCGCCGGCGCACCGGACACGCCCGAGATCGCCGCCGAGACGGCCGACCTCGTCGAGGGCCTGCAGAAGACGCGCCGCGGGGTCGTGTGGGTGCAGGAGATGCTGCCGCGGGCCGACGTCGTGCAGCTGCTGTCGCACGCGACGGTGTTCGTGTGCCCGTCGGTCTACGAGCCGCTGGGCATCGTGAACCTCGAGGCGATGGCGTGCGGCACCGCCGTCGTGGCGAGCGACGTCGGCGGCATCCCGGAGGTCGTCGACGAGGGCCGCACCGGTCTGCTCGTGCACCACGACGAGCACGACCCGGTCGGCTACGAGCGCGACCTGGCAGCCGCCGTCGCGGCGCTGCTCGAGGACCCGCAGCGCGCCCAGCGGCTGGGCCGCGCGGGCCGCGAGCGCGCCGTCGCCGAGTTCGGCTGGGATGCCGTCGCCCGCCGCACCCTCGAGCTCTACCGCGCCGTGCTGGGCTGAGCCGCAGTCAGTCCGAGCTGCCGCGGCCGCGGCGCCGGCGCAGCCGCGGGCGGCGGGCGAGCCGCTCGTCCTGGAGCGCCTGCTCGACGAGAGCGCGCTCGGCGCCGCTGTAGGTGGACAGGACGCCGGCGACGGCGCGGTGCGAGCGGATGGGTCTGGTCATGACGACCTCCGACGAGGCTGGGTTGCTCCGTGCAACGCAGGCCACCGTAGACCTCTGGGTTGCTCCTGGCAACCCAGGACGGCTACACTCCGGCCGTGGCCCAGCATCCGGACGCCCCGACGCGCACCGCACTGCCGTACGGCGACGTCCCCCGGGACGACTGCTCGGTGGCCGCGACGCTCGAGGTCGTCGGGGACCGGTGGTCCGTGCTCGTGCTGCGTGAGGCGTTCTACGGCGTGCGCCGCTTCAACGACCTGCAGCGCAACCTCGGCATCCCGCGCAACGTGCTCACCGCGCGGCTGCAGAAGCTCGTCCACGCCGGCGTGCTGCGGCGGGTGCCCTACCGCGAGGCCGGCTCGCGCGAGCGGCACGAGTACCGGCTGACCTCCGCCGGCGTCGAGCTGCTGCCGACCGTCGTCGCGCTCATGCAGTGGGGCGACCGCCACCTCGCCGGCGACACCGGAGGCCCGGTGGTGGTCCGCCATCGCGACTGCGGCGCGACGGTGTCCGCTGTGCTCGCGTGCGACGCCGGGCACAGCGGCCTGACGGCGTTCGACACCGAGCCGGAGGTCGGGCCGGCGGCACGCGCCAGCGCCTGACCCGCTATGCCGCCTGGCTAGGCCATCTCGTGCGGACGGGGCTCGGGCAGCTCCGCGCGGTCCTCGCGGGCGAGCCGGCTCGGCCACCAGGTGCGCGGCCCGATGTCGAGCACCAGCGCCGGCACGAGCACCGAGCGCACCACGAGCGCGTCGAGCAGCACGCCGAGCGCGACCGCCAGCCCGAGCTGCATGAGGAACGTCAGCGGCAGGACGCCGAGCACCGAGAAGGTCGCCGCCAGCACGATGCCCGCGCTGGTGATGACGCCGCCGGTCACCGCCAGGCCGCGCAGCATCCCGGGACGGGTGCCGATGCGCAGGGTCTCCTCCCGGACCCGCGTCATGAGGAAGATGTTGTAGTCGATGCCGAGCGCCACGAGGAAGATGAAGGCGAACAGCGGGAACGCCGAGTCGGCGCCGTCGACGCCGAGCACGTGCTGGAACAGCAGGGCCGACAGCCCGAGCGCCGCGCCGAACGACAGCACCGTCGTCGCCAGTAGCAGCAGTGGCGCCACGAGCGCCCGCAGCAGGGCGACGACGATGACGAGAACCACCAGCAGCACCAGCGGGATGATGACTGCGCGGTCGCGCTGCGCGATCTCCTGGATGTCGAGGTTGAGCGCGGTCGAGCCGCCGACCAGGACGCCCTCCCCTGCCTCGTCGAGGTCGTCCCGCAGCCGCTCCACCGTGGCGTAGGCGGCGCTGCTGTCGGGCGGGTCGGCGAGCACGGCGTCGAGCTGCACGAGCTCACCGCCGGGCGGCGCCGCGGGACGCACCGCCTGCACCCCCCCGTCGGCGCGCAGCACCCGCGCGACCGCGTCGGCGTCGCCTTCGCCGATGACCGTCAGCGGCGCCGCCGCGCCCACGGGGTAGTGCCGCTCGAGCGCCGCCTGGCCCTCGGTCGACTCCGCCGCGCCGCGGAACTGCTGCTCGTTGCTGAGGCCGCTCGCGTCGAGCGTCGTCAGGCCTGCCCAGAGGGCGGCGAGCACGACGAGCGTGCCGATCCACACCGTTCGCGGCCGGCGCGCGATCCGCTGCCCCAGCCGGCCCCAGGCCGTGGCGGTCTCGTCGTGCACGGTCCCGGCGCGCGGCACGAACGGCCAGAACGCGGGGCGGCCGACGAGCACCAGCAGCGCCGGCAGGAACAGCAGCATCGACGCCATCGCCATGACGATCCCGGCGGCCGCGACCGGGCCCAGACCGCGGACGGCGGCGTCGTCGGCGATGAGCAGGCACAGCATCCCGGCGACGACCGTGCCGCCGCTCGCGAGCACCGCCGGGCCGGCCTGCCGCACGGCGATGCGCATGGCCTCGTGCCGGTCGCGCAGCAGGAGCAGCTCCTCCCGGTAGCGCGACACCAGCAGCAGGGCGTAGTCGGTGCCGGCTCCGAAGACGAGCACCGACAGGATCGACGCGCTCTGCCCGTTCACGACAAGGCCTGCGTAGTCGGCGAGGAGCACGACGACAGCCCGTGCGCTGATCTCGGCCGCGGCGATGGCGAGCAGCGGCAGCAGCCACAGCACCGGGCTGCGGAACGTCACCAGCAGCACGACGATGACGATCGACGCCGTCGCGAGCAGCAGCGTCGTGTCGATGTCGGCGAACACCTCGAGGAAGTCGCCCTGCAGACCGCCCGGCCCGGTGACCCAGACGCTGAGCCCGTCGTCGCGGTCGCCGCCGTCAGTGCTGCTGCCGACGACCTCGCGCAGCTCGACGACGTCTTCGCCGAGCTCGAACCCGTCGTCCTCGCCGAGCAGGACGAGCAACTGGGCGGCCTCGCCGTCCGCCGAGGGGACGGGCGGCGGGACCTGCCCGTCGACCTCGATGTCCGACGCCGCGATCCGCTCCGCGTCCGCCGCGATGGCCTGCAGGTCCTCCTCGGTGAGACCGCCCTCGCGCTCGTAGAGGACGACCGCCGGCAGCGCGTCGGTGCCCGTCTGCTGCTGCAGGTCGAGGGCGCGGACGGACTCGGCCTCCGCCGGCAGGAACGACTCGGTGTTGTTCTGCTGCACCTCCTCCAGCCGACCGGCGGCCATGCCGCCGACGACGAAGACGAGCAGCCAGAACACCAGCGCGACCCACTTGCCGCGGCGGCCGGTCGGGAAGGTGGCGAGGCGGGACAGGGCCGGCACGAGGATCCCCCCAGTTCGTCGGGCACGGTGCTGATCACGGTAGGTGGCGTGGTGCCCACCTGCGAGTGGAGACGGTCGGCGTCCTCAGGACTCGTCGGCGAGCGGGTCGGCGTCGGCCTCGAGGTCGACGAGCAGGTCGTGCAGCGCGTCGAAGACGCCGGGCGCCGCGGCGAGCACCATCGCCTCGCTCTCCGGCCGTCCGCGCAGGCCGCCCACGCGGGCGCCGGCCTCACGGGCGACCAGTGCCCCGGCCGCCCAGTCCCAGCGGTTCATCGCCTGCTCGTAGTAGGCGTCGACGCGACCGGCGGCGACGGCGCAGAGGTCGAGGGCACCCGCGCCGAGCCGACGCACGTCGCGCACCACGGGCAGCAGGGTGGCCAGGTGCCGCGCCTGGACAGCGCGGCGCCGTGCGTCGTAGCCGAACCCCGTCGCGACGAGCGACTGGGCGAGGTCGTCGGCGACCGAGCAGCGCAGCACCTCGCCGTTGAGGCGCGCGCCGCCGCCGAGCACCGCCGTCCACGTCTCGCGCTTGGCAGGGTCGTGCACGACGCCCGCGACCGTGCGGCCGTCGACCTCGACGGCGATGGACACCGCCAACTGCGGGATGCCGTAGAGGAAGTTGACGGTGCCGTCGACCGGGTCCACGACCCAGCGCACGCCGGTGGTGCCGTCGTCGTCAGCACCCTCCTCGCCGAGCACGCCGTCGCCCGGACGGGCCTGCCGGATGCCCTCGACGACCAGCCGCTCGGCCGCGGAGTCGGCGGCGGTGACGACGTCGGTCGCGGAGCTCTTCGTGCCCTCGACGGCGACTCCCTCGCGCATGGACAGCGCCAGGTCGCCGGCCCGGCGGGCGAGGTCGGTCGCCAGCGCGAGCAGCGCGGTGGGGTCGGGTGCTGCCACGACCGCAGTCTGCTCGACACCGGCCGTGCCGAGACCGGCCACCCGGTGTGGGGCTCGCCACGTCGCTCCTGCTAGAACGGCGTTCGGTCCGGGCCCCCGCCGCGCTGTGTCGAGCGGCCCGGCTGCAGCCCTCCCTCGAGACAGAAAGGCGCGGTCCGTGGACCTCAACTTCACCAAGGAGGAGGAGGACTTCCGCCGGGAGTTCCGCTCCTGGCTGGACGCCAACCTGCCGCAGGAGATGCGCTCCCCCGACTTCTGGGAGGGCAAGAGCGACGACGAGCAGTTCCAGATCCGGCGCGACTGGGAGGCCGGCAAGGCCGCCGCCGGCTACGCCGGCATCCAGTGGCCGACCGAGTACGGCGGCCGGGGTGGCACGCCGGGCATGAAGGCGGTCTACGACCAGGAGATGATCCGGGCCAACGCCCCGACGACGGTCAACCCGCTCGGCCTGACCTTCCTCGCTCCCACCGTGATGCTGATCGGCACCGAGGAGCAGAAGAAGTCGATCATCAAGCCGCTGCTGCACAACGAGGTCATCTGGTGCCAGGGCTTCTCCGAGCCGGGCGCCGGGTCCGACCTCGCGGCGCTGTCGATGCGCGCCGAGCGCGAGGGCGACCAGTACATCCTCAACGGCCAGAAGATCTGGACGACGAATGCCATGCACGGCGACAAGATCTTCACGCTGGCCCGCACGAGCCAGCCGGTCGAGGGCCAGAAGAAGCACGCCGGCATCTCCATGCTCCTCGTCGACATGCACCAGCCGGGCATCGAGGCGCGGCCGCTGAAGCAGATCACCGGCTCCAGCGAGTTCGGCGAGGTGTTCTTCACCGACGCCGTCTGCCCGGTGGACGAGGTGCTCGGCGGCGAGGGCAACGGCTGGCAGACCGCGATGCTGCTGCTGTCCTTCGAGCGCGGCTCGTCGGCGATCGGCCAGTACACCGAGTTCCGCAAGATGTGGGACGAGGTGGCGGCGGCCGCCGCCCGCACCGAGCGGGACGGCCGGCCGGCGGCACAGGACCCGGTGCTGCGCCAGGAGATGGCGCGCAGCCTCATCGAGCTCGAGTGCCTGAAGTACCACTCGTGGCACATCCTCACCCAGACCTCCCAGGGCAAGGACCTCGGCTTCGAGGCCTCGATGACCAAGCTGTTCTGGGCGCAGACCTTCCGTGACCTGTCCGACGTCTACAGCGACGTGGTCGGGCCGGAGTTCCAGGTCGTCGGCAAGCCCGGCGTCTCACGCCAGGAGCTCACGACGATGGCGCTGTGGTCGCGCTCCTGCACCATCTGGGGCGGCTCGAACGAGGTCCAGCGCACGATCATCGCCGAGCGCGTGCTCGGCCTCCCCCGGTAAGGAGAGACCGAGATGCACTTCGCCCTCGACGACGACCAGAAGGCGCTGCAGGACGCCGTCCGCTCGTACCTGCGTGACCGCTTCGACCTCGAGAAGGTGCGCGAGGTCTACGACGACCCCCAGGGCGACGGCGACCCCGCCGAGCTCTGGAAGGCCGTGTCCGAGCAGGGCTGGCTCGCCGTCCTCGTCCCGGAGGAGCACGACGGCGTGGGCCTCGGCCTCATCGCTGCTGCCGTCATCGCCCGCGCGCTCGGCGCCGGCACCGTCCCCGGGCCGTGGCTCGGCACCGTGCTCGCCGGCGAGGCCGTGCGGCTGGCCGGCTCCGATGCGCAGAAGCAGGACTGGCTCCCACGGCTCGCCGCCGGCGAGGTGAAGGGCGCCGTCGCCCTGGTGAAGCCGGGCTCGTCACCCGAGCCGCGGTACGCGCCGGCTACCTCGTCCGACGGCCGGCTGTCGGGTCAGCTGCAGATCGTGGAGTACGCCGGCCAGGCCGATGTCCTGGTGGTGGCTGCGTCATCACAGGAAGGGGCCGGCCTGTACCTCGTCGACCCGAAAGGCGAGGGCGTCTCGCTGACCCGCCGCTCGGCGCTCGACCGCACCACCCGCACCTACACCGTCGACCTGGACGGCGCTCCCGGCACCCGGCTCGAGAACAGCTCCGACGACGCGCTGCAGGAGCTGCTCGACCGCGCCGCCGTGCTCGCCGCGAACGACCTCGTCGGCATCGCGCGCAAGGCCTTGTCGGACACCGTCCAGTACGACAAGGACCGGGTGCAGTTCGGCCGGCCGGTCGGCTCGTTCCAGGCGATCAAGCACAACCTGGCCGACCTGCACGTCGCGGTCACCATGGCCGAGCACGCCAGCCTCTACGCCGCGTACGCCGTCGACACCGGCGCCGACGATGCGCGCCTCGCGGTCTCCATCGCCAAGGCCAAGGCCGGCGACACCGCCCGGCGCGCGGTGAGCGACATGATCCAGTACCACGGCGGCATCGGCTTCACGTGGGAGCACCACGCGCACTTCTACTTCAAGCGGGCCAAGCGCCTCGAGTACGCGTTCGGCGACGCCGCGCAGCACCGCGAGCGCATCGCCCAGCTGCTGATCGACCGCGGCGCTGGAGACGCCTCGCTCGGCGAGGGTGGTGCCGACGGCGGGCAGACCACCGTCGGTGCGGCCACCGCGGCGCAGGGCACCGGCGTCGCGGCCGGAGCGACCGCGTAGTGGCCGTCGCACTCATCACCGGCGGCGCCTCGGGGTTCGGCGCCGAGGTCGCCCGGCAACTCGTCCGGCGCGGCGACAGCGTGGTGCTCGTCGACGTCGACGAGCAGGGCGGGCAGGCGGTCGCCGACGAACTCGGTGCGCACTTCCTTCGCTGCGATGTCAGCGACTTCGACGCCGTCGTCGAGACCACGCGCCAGGCCGAGCAGGTGCACGGCGCTCTCGACCTGTTCTTCCTGAACGCCGGCATCTCGACCGGCTGCGGTGTCGGTGACGACTTCGACCTGAAGACCTACCGGCGCGCCATGGGGATCAACCTCGACGGCGTCGTCTTCGGCGTCCACGCCGCGATCCCGGCGCTGCAGCGGCGCGGCGGCGGCTCGATCGTCGCGACCGCCTCGATGGCGGGCCTGACCGGCACCCCGTTCGACCCGATCTACGGCGCGAACAAGCACGCCGTCGTCGGACTGGTCCGGGCGCTCGGCCCGGCACTGGCACCGCAGGGGATCCGCGTCAACGCGTTCTGTCCCGGCT
>JBKHYE010000062.1:0-6524 GCA_046565705.1 Actinomycetes bacterium | reverse complement strand
AGGGCGCGGCGCCCGAGGACGTCACGGTCTGCATCCTGGACCGGCCTCGGCACGAGGACCTGGTGCGCGAGGTCCGCGAGGCCGGCGCGCGGATCAAGTTCATCTCCGACGGCGACGTCGCCGGCGCCGTCATGGCCGCCTCGGACGGCACCGGCGTCGACCTGCTGATGGGCATCGGCGGCACGCCCGAAGGCATCATCGCGGCCTGCGCGGTGAAGTGCCTGGGCGGCACGATCCAGGGCAAGCTGTGGCCGCAGAAGAAGTCGGAGTTCGAGAACGCCGCCAAGGCGGGGCTCGACCTGGAGGCGGTGCTCGGGCCGGACGACCTCGTGCGCAGCGACAACGTCTTCTTCGTCGCCACCGGCATCACCGACGGCGAGCTGGTGCGCGGCGTGCGCTACCGCGGCGGCGGCGCGACCACCGAGTCGCTCGTGATGCGCTCGAAGAGCGGCACGATCCGGCGGGTCACCTCGCAGCACGCGCTCGACAAGCTGCGCGCCTACTCGGCCGTCGACTTCGAGCGCACCCGCCGCTGAGGTGCTCGAGCTCGACACCCAGGACTGACCGGCAGGAACCGCCCGCGGCGACGGCGAACTCCTCCGAGTCCTGAGCCTTGTGGAGGAGCCCGCTGTGCGACGCGTGCTGCTGTCCGCCCTGATGGTGCTCACCGCGGTGGCCTTCGTCCCGTGGGCGACCGCCGAGCCCGCGCCGGTGCTGCACGCCGGTGCCGCCGTCGTCGACATCACGCCGCGGCTCGGCGGCACGACGCTCGGGTACGTGCGGCCCGACATGCCGGTCGACGGGGTCCACACCCGGCTCATGGGACGGGCGCTGGTGCTCGACGACGGCGACACCGAGGTCGTGCTGCTCGCGACCGACCTGGCGTTCCCGCTCGAGAAGGACAGCCTGGTCGCGCGCGTCGCCGACCTCGGGTTCACGCACGAGACCGTGCTCTACACCGGCACGCACACGCACAGCGGGCCGCAGGACCTCGCCGACTGGCAGGTCGAGCAGCTGGCCCGCGCGGTCCGCGAGGCGCACGCCGCCAAGGAGCCCGCGAAGGCGGCGTGGGGCAGTGCCCGCGTCTCCGGCGTCAACCGCAACCGCTCGATCGAGGCGCACCTGGCCAACCACGGCATGGACCTCGCCTACGGCCAGGGCTCGGCGAGCGACCACCCGCACGGCGAGCAGGCCAGCGTCGACGACGTGCTGCGGGTGCTGCGCGTCGACGACGTCGACGGCGAGCCGCTGTCGGCCTGGGTGGAGTTCCCGGTGCACCTGACGGCGTCGACGCCGTACAACACGCTGTGGGACACCGAGATCGCCGGCCCCACCCTCGAGCACCTGGCCGACCGGCTCGACGCGCCCGGCTTCGTCGGCCTGTACTCCAACGGCGCCTCCGGCGACCTGCAGCCGCGCTTCGACGCGTGGAACCCGCAGGTGCTCATGGACCTGCACGGGCGGCGCCTGGCCGACGGCGCGTTCACCGCCTGGCGCGCCGCCGGGGGCTCGCTCGACGGCGCGATGCCGGTCGACGTGCGCTGGACGAAGGCCTGCTACTGCGGTCAGGAGGTCGAGCCGGGCCGCTCGGTCTCCGACGAGGCGGTGTGGGGCGTGCCGTTCCTCGGCGGCTCGGAGGACGGCATGTCGATCTTCCACGAGACGCTCGGCACCGAGGGCAAGCGGCGACCCGCCGAGCTGGCCGACCCGGTGCACGGGCGCAAGATCCCGGCGGCCCCGAGCCGCCCGATCGGCGTGCACGACGACGTCCCGGAGCTGCAGGTGCTGCGGCTCGGCGACCGGCTGGTGCTCGCGACGCCGGGCGAGCCGAGCGTCGAGATGGCCCGGCGCTTCGTCGCCGCCGTCTCCGACGTGCTGCCGGCCGGCGTCAGCGAGGCGTTCGTCGTCGGCCTCGCGAACGGCTACCTCGGCTACTTCGTCACCCCGGAGGAGTACGACCAGCAGCACTACGAGGGCGGGCACACCGTCTTCGGCAAGTGGACCTCGCTGCTCGCGCGCGACGTGCTGCGCGCGCTGACGGCGTCGCTCCGCGACGGCGCGCCGGCGCCCGAGCCCGACGAGCCGCCGTCACTCGGCGGCACGGATGCCGGCTCGCCCGACGTCGGCGACGGCGGGGTGGTGGGCGCGATCACGCAGCAGCCGGCCGAGGTGGTGCAGCGGCACGGGCTGGTGGAGCTGACCTGGACCGGCGGCGAGCAGGGCGTCGACCGGCCGGTCGACGACCCGTTCCTGGTGCTGGAGCGCGCCGTCGGCGACGGCTGGGAGCCGGTGGAGACGGATCTCGGCCTGCGCTTCGTGTGGGAGCAGTCGGATGACGAGTACCGGGCGCGGTACGACGTGCCGGGCGACGCTCCGCTCGGGCGGCACCGGCTGCGCGTGGTGTCGGGGGCGTACGAGCTCGTGACGCGCGGCTTCGAGGTCGAGCGGAACGACCGGCTCCGGGTGCTCGGCGCCCGGCTCGACGGCTCGACGCTGGTGTTCACGGCGCAGAACCCGCCGCCCGACGCCGAGCGGTCGGTCAGCTGGCGTCCGATCTCGCCGACCGGCGGCACGCTCACCTTCATCGTCGGCTGGACCGAGCGGCAGGCGCGGTGGGACACCGCACGGCAGGCGTGGGTTGCCCCTGCCGCCGGCGTACGGGACGGCGACACCGTCGTCGTCCCGGACTTCGGGCTCGTGGACGGCGACGGCAACACCAGCTGGACGACGTCGCGCTTCACCGTCGGGAACGTGGCCGAGCCGGACTGGCCCGACAACATCGGCGTCGGCGGCGGTCGGGCGCCCGGACCGTTCGGGCAGGGCACCTTCCCGCCGTGACACGCTGACCAGGTGCGGATCGCGACCTGGAACGTCAACTCGGTCGGGGCCCGGCTCCCGCGGCTGCTCGAGTGGCTCGAGTCCCGCTCGCCCGACGTCGTCGCGCTGCAGGAGACCAAGTGCGCCGACGACGCGTTCCCGCACATGCCGCTGCTCGCCCTCGGCTACGAGGTGGTGCACAGCGGGGACGGACGCTGGAACGGCGTCGCCGTGCTCTCGAGGCTCGGGATGTCGGACGAGTCGCGGGAGCTCGCCGGACACCCGGAGCCGCGGCTCGCAGCTGCGCAGTGCGGGCCGCTGCACGCCGTCTCGGTGTACGTGCCGAACGGGCGCTCGCTGCAGGACCCGCACTACGAGTACAAGCTGGCCTGGTTGGCTGCGCTGCGGGAGCGGCTCGACGCGCTGGACCCGGCACAGCCGCTGGTGGTGATGGGCGACTTCAACGTCGCCCTCACCGACGACGACGTGTGGGACGCCTCGCGGTTCGTCGGCTCCACGCACGTCACGCCGGCCGAGCGGTCGGCGGTCCAGGCGCTGCTCGACTGGGGCCTGGTCGACGTCGTCCCGCGGCCCGGCAAGAACGACCGCCCCTTCACCTACTGGGACTACCGCGCCGGGATGTTCCACAAGGACATGGGCATGCGGATCGACTACGTGCTCGCGACGCCGGCAGTGCACGTGGTCGACGCGTTCGTCGACCGCGAGGCCCGCAAGGGCACCGGCGCGAGCGATCACGCGCCCGTCGTCGTCGACATCGACCTGTAGCCGCCGGCTACTCCGTCTGCGCCGTCCGCTCCACGCGCAGGACGCACTCCACGTCGCCCGTGCTCAGCTCCTGCTCGACGTCCCATTCCCGGGCCTCACCCGGTTGGACGTCGCCGACGTCGACCTGGCGCACGCCCAGGGCCGCACCGTCCGGGGCGAGGAAGGACACGTAGATCCGGTAGCTCGCGACGACCTCGAGCGGGTTCGTGACGCGGCCGCTGGAGACCCACGCCTCGTCGTCCCGGGCGCACGTCAGGTCCGTGACGTCCTTGCGCGCGCCCTGGAACCCGTCGGTGGCAGTGCCAGGAGCCACGGCGACGCTGCTCGTGGGCGCAGGGTCGCCCGGTTCCGCGTCGTCGGTGCAGCCGCCGAGGACCACCATGGCAGCCGCGACGGCGACCACCGGCCCACCGACCCGACCGCGTGCGCCCATCAGATCGTCCGTGCCTGGGCCACGTCGACGGACTGTACGCGTGACGGGACTCGCAGAGGCCGTCGTCGAAAGCCGCAGGGGGTGGTGGCGGATCCCGCCGCCACCGTGGGCAGGATGGGCACATGGCTGAGCAGACCCGGAGCGTCACGGACGGCGAGTGGCGGATCGAGCACGACACCATGGGGGAGGTCCGCGTCCCGAAGGACGCGAAGTACCGGTCCCAGACACAGCGGGCGGTCGAGAACTTCCCGGTCAGCGGCGCGACGCTCGAGCGTTCCCACATCGAGGCGCTCGCGCGCATCAAGGCCGCCGCCGCGAAGGTGAACGCGGAGCTCGGTGTGCTGCCCGCCGACATGGCGCAGGCCATCCAGGACGCCGCCGCGGAGGTCGCCGCCGGGCAGTGGGACGACCACTTCCCCGTCGACGTCTTCCAGACGGGAAGCGGAACCTCGTCGAACATGAACACCAACGAGGTGCTCGCGACGCTGGCGACCGAGAAGCTGGGCGCGCCGGTCCACCCGAACGACCACGTCAACGCCTCGCAGAGCAGCAACGACGTCTTCCCGAGCAGCATCCACATCGCGGCGACGAGCGCCGTCGTCAACGACCTGGTGCCCGCCCTGGAGCACCTCGCGGCGTCGCTCGAGCGCAAGAGCCGGGAATTCGCGACGGTCGTCAAGAGCGGGCGCACACACCTCATGGACGCGACGCCGGTGACGCTCGGCCAGGAGTTCGGCGGTTACGCGGCGCAGGTGCGCTACGGCGTCGAGCGGCTGCACGCCTCGCTCCCCCGGCTCGCGGAGCTGCCGCTCGGCGGCACCGCCGTCGGCACCGGCATCAACACACCGCCCGGCTTCTCCGCGCGCGTCATCCAGGGGGTCGCCGCGGCGACCGGCCTGCCGCTCACCGAGGCGCGCGACCACTTCGAGGCGCAGGGCGCACGCGACGGCCTGGTCGAGGCCAGTGGGCAGCTGCGCACGATCGCCGTCGGGCTGAACAAGATCTGCAACGACCTGCGGTGGATGGGCTCCGGCCCGCGCGCTGGCCTGGGCGAGATCCAGCTGCCCGACCTGCAGCCGGGCTCGAGCATCATGCCGGGCAAGGTGAACCCGGTGATCCCGGAGGCGACGCACATGGTGTGCGCGCAGGTCATCGGCAACGACGCTGCGATCGCGTTCGCCGGCAGCTCCGGCAACTTTGAGCTCAACGTGATGCTGCCGGTGATGGCGCGCAACCTGCTCGAGTCGATCCGGCTGCTCGCGAACATCTCGCGGCTGTTGGCCGACCGCGCTGTCGACGGGATCGTCGCCGACGAGGAGCGCTGCCGGGAGCTGGCCGAGTCCTCGCCGTCGATCGTCACGCCGCTCAACAAGTACATCGGCTACGAGAACGCCGCCAAGGTGGCGAAGACGGCGCTGAAGGAGAAGAAGACGATCCGCCAGGTCGTGCTCGACAGCGGCTACGTGCGCGACGGCAAGCTCACCGAGGAGCAGCTCGACGCCGCGCTCGACGTGCTCTCCATGACGAGACCGCCGCAGGCCTGACTGCCGCTGCAGAGCCGGCGCGAAGAGCGCTGTCGGCAGCGCGAGACGGCCCGCCCGGTCGAGGGCAGGCCGTCTCGCGCAGAGCGGCTCGGCGAGGATCAGACCCCGTCCTCGCGGCGACGGCGGACGGTCCCCGTGAGCAGCGCACCGGCCAGCGTCACCCCCGCCCCGACGACCAGCGCAGGCAGCAGCTCGACGCCCGTGAAGGGCAGCGTGCGCGGCTGAGGCTCGGGCTCGGGCACGAAGGGCAGGACGGTCGGCGGCTGCGACAGCACCGCAGTGCGGGTGATGGTCGCGGTCGCCGGCGGTGAGGTCACCGTCCCGTTCGTCGCTGTGGCGACGTTCGTCACCTCACCGGCGTCGAGGTCGGCCTGCGTGATCGTGTACGAGGCGGTGCAGGTGATCGACGCCCCCAGGGCCAGGCTCGCCGTGTCCGGGCAGGTGACGGTCGCCTTGTCGTCATCGACGGTGAAGGGCCCGGGCAGAGTGACGTCGCCAGTGTTGGTCACCACGTAGGTGTAGGTGATGACGTCCCCGACCGCGGAGTACGACGTCGGGTCCGCGACCTTCGTGATCGACAGCGCCGGGTTCTGCGGGATCGTCACCACGGCGGTCCCGTCGTCGGTCACCTCCGTGTCACCGAAGAACGCCGAGCCGTCGGCCGTGTTCGTCACCGAGCCGGCGTCGACGTCGGCCTGCGTGATCTCGTAGGTGCACTCGTAGGTCCACACCTCCTCGACCTGGAGCAGGTCGTCGCCGTCGTCACCCGAGACGTACACCGGGGTGCACAGCGGGTCGGTGACCGTGACGTCGGAGAGCGTGACGTTGCCGTCGTTCTCGACCGTCACGGTGTAGACGACCTCGTCGCCCAGCGCCAGGCCGCTTGTCGGCTCGGCCGACTTGTCCACCAGGATCGACGGCCCCTGCGGGATCGTCACCACGGC
>JBKHYE010000061.1:0-20206 GCA_046565705.1 Actinomycetes bacterium | reverse complement strand
CGGGCGGCAGCGACATCGCGCTGTGCTGCGACCTGCTCGTGCTGGCCGACGACGCGCGGATCGGCTACCCGCCGGCGCGCGTCTGGGGCTGCCCGACGACGGCGATGTGGGTGTACCGGATCGGCGCCGAGCGCGCCAAGCGCATGCTCCTCACCGGTGACACGGTCGACGGCGCGACCGCGGCGTCGTGGGGGCTGGGCGAGGCGGTGCCGTCGGCCTCGCTCGACGAGGCGGTGGAGCGGCTCGCGGACCGGGTCGCCGGCGTGCCGACCAACCAGCTCGCGATGCAGAAGCTGATGGTCAACTCGGCGCTGGACAACATGGGGCTGCAGGGCACGCAGCTGCTCGCGACGCTGTTCGACGGCGTCGCACGGCACTCGCCCGAGGGCCACTGGTTCAAGGATCTCGCCGAGCGCGAGGGGTTCCACGCGGCGGTGCAGTGGCGGGACTCGGGCCGGCCCATCCCCGACGGGGGCTGACCGGCCCGATACCCCGTCTGCTCAGGTGCGCGCAGCCTCTTGCTGCTCGAGCGTGATCGTGCGCTGCGCCGGCATCGTGACCGACGGCGGGATGTTCTGGTTGTGCCGGAACACGTTGCCGGGGTCCCAGGCGTCCTTGAGCGCGACCAGCCGCGACCACTTCTGTTCGCTGTAGCCGCGGCGGACCTTCGCCGGGTCCTGCTCGAAGTTGAGGTAGACGCCGCCGGTCTCCCACGGCTCGAGGGCGGCCATGAGGTCCTTCGCCCAGCGAATGTGCGTCGCGTCCTCGGACGGGTCCTGCCACTGCGCTATCGGGTGCAGCATGTACGTGGCGTCGCGGTGGCTGGCCGCCGTCGCGTCGTCGGGCACCCGGCTGACGGCGCCGCCGTGCCGGAACATGACCGCCTGAGTCAGCGGCGACAACCGCTGCGGCCCGTACGCGACGAAGGCCTCGATCGCGCCGTCGGTGAGCCCCGCCAGGTGCCGGCCGCCGTGGTAACCGCGCACCCCGGGCGGGTTGAGCCCGTCGAGCATCGCCTGGAACGCGGTGTACGGCATCGGCTGGACCAGGTCCATGAGCGGCGGTCCGATGCGCCGGAGCTCGGCCAGCGCCTCCTCGCCCTTGTCGGGCTCGCCGGCGTAGAAGGCGACGATCGCCAGCACCGGCGTGCCGACCATCTCCGGCGGCACGAACGGCTCGGGCGGCGCCTGCACGATCGCCATCGCCGTGACGACCTCCTCGGGCGAACGCTCGACCAGGTCGCGGTAGGCGCGGACCGTCTCCGCCCCGTTCTCGATCGAGTGGATGAGCATCCCGGCCAGCACCGTCGGGCCGATCGGGTGCAGCGCGTACTCGAACGACGTGACGACGCCGAAGTTGCTGCTGCCGCCACGCAGGCCCCACAGCAGCTCGGGCTCGTGCTTGTCGTCGACGCGGACCAGGCGGCCGTCGGCGGTGACGACGTCGGCAGCGACGAGGTTGTCGCACGCGAGTCCGTGCACCGGCGAGAGCCAGCCGTAGCCGCCGCCGAGCGTGAAGCCGCCGATGCCCGTCGTCGTGACACGTCCGCCGGGAGTCGCCAGGCCGTGCAGCTGCGTCTCCCGGTCGAACTCCCCCCACAGCACGCCGGCGCCGGCCCGGGCACGGCGCGTCTTCGGGTTCACGACCACGCCCTTGAGCGCCGACAGGTCGAGCAGCACGGCCTCGGGACCGCACGTGCCTGTGCCGGACACGCTGTGCCCGCCGCACTTCGCGGCGACCGAGAGCCCGTGCCGCTGGGCTGCGAGGACGGTGTCGATGACGTCGGCGGCGCCGTGCGGCCGTACGACCGCCGCTGGTCTGCGGTCGATCATCGTGTTGACGACCGAGCGCGCGGCGTCGTAGCGGGCGTCGTCCGGGACGATGACCTCGCCACTAATGGTGGCGGTGAGCTCGTCGGTCAGGGACTGCGGTGCTGGCTGTGCCATGGGTCCTCCCCCTGCTGATGCCGGTCGGCGGGAGGCCGCGTGCGGGAGCGGGGCAGGCGGCACCCGCGAGCCCGCGGGCCCGCCGGCCGTGTCGTGGTTGTTGCGGGCCCCCCGACCCGCGGGTGCGGCGTCCGGCGACGTCGGACTGGTGCCGCACCGGTCCGTCGCCGACTGTTCTCCGTCCGACGACCGAGTGCAACCCCCTCGGCCCGGTCGGCGTGCACATGACGGATTTGTCGAGCCGGCGGTGAGAGAACCGGGTCCGGGTGCGGCTACGCGCCGCCGTCCGCATCCACCCGGCGCGCCGCCTCGTACGCCGCGACCACGTCTCGCGGGACGCGACCGGCCGCCGCGACGGGCATTCCGTTCGCCACCGCCCATCGACGGATGTCGGCTGCGCGCGGTGCCGCCGGTGCGAGCGGCTGCGCCTCGACGAGGGCGGCCAGCCGGTCGGCCACCCGGCCGTCCGCGACCTGCTCGGCGACCGCCGCGGCCAGGAAGCGGTAGGTCCACTCCTCGGCGAGCGGTCGCGTCTCGGCGAAGAACACGGGCACCGACGGCCAGCGCACCTGGACCCGTGCGAGCAGGTCGGCGACGAACCCGGGCCTGACGTGCGGCAGCGAGAACAGCCGGCTGTACCGCTCCTCGACGACGACGGCGGCCCGCGGGAACGACGCGAGGTCGGCCAGCTGCGACGGGAGTCTGCCGTCCACCAGCGAGCGCGCCAGGTCCTCGAGCGACTTGCGCTCGACGACGGCGACGACCTCGTCGCCCCGCCGTACGGCGTAGTCGCCGCAGCGCAGCGAGCCGCGCACCGCCGTCGCGTGCTGCGAGGCGAACTTGTACGGGTACCGCTCGCGGCCGTCGACGACGATCTCGAGCTCGCTGAGTCCGCTCGCCCGGGCGGTCGGCGTGCGCACTCCGGGTCGCGCCTTCTTCGCCGTGCGGGCGCTCTGCCAGAAGATCGCCTCACGGCCGTTCCTGAGCCGGGTGAAGACGAGCTGGCTGCGGTTCTCGCGGCCGCGGTCGAGCACGAGGTCGACGGCGGGTCCGCGGGCGGTGCACGACCGCACGGGGACGCGCTCGACGACGTCGGCGTCGGCCGGCCAGGCGTCGGCGCGGTGGCAGTAGACCTTGCTGGTGCGCGGCCACGTCTCGCGTGCCTTGAGCACGACGGCCCGGCCCGGCAGCGGGATGCGCAGCAGGTACGGCAGCTGCGAGTCCGGGTCCGGGTTGCGGGCGATGACGAAGTCGTCAGCCACGGACACGAGCCTAGGAGTCGCGCGGAGCGTGAGCGGGCCGTCAGCGCACGAGGTCCGCTGGGTGTAGGACGAGGCGGAGCGGGCCGTCGAGGGGGAGCCGGTCGTCGCCGACGACGACAGCGGGCGCCCCCCACTGCTCGCCCGTCCGCGACCAGACCGTCACCGATGGCTCGTCGGGGTCGACGAGCCAGTACTGGGCGACCCCGGCCTGCTCGTACAGCTCGCGCTTGAGCAGCCGGTCGATGCTGCGGCTGGACGGGGACAGCACCTCGACCGCCAGCGCGAGCGGCGTGGTGACGGGGCCGTCGCCGGGGTCGTCGCGCGACACGACGAGCAGGTCGGGCTGCAGCGACCGGGTCCGCGTCGGCTGGTAGTCCGTCGGTGCGAGGAAGACCTCGAGGTCGGGCGGGCAGGCCTCCCGCAGCAGCACGTGGAGGTTGCCGACGGCTCGCTGGTGGAGCTTCGACGGCGCCGCACTCACCAGCAGCGTCCCGTCGACCAGCTCGTAGCGCAGCCCGTCGTCCGGCAGGTCCGCGAGGTCGTCGACCGTCCACGGGTGGTCACGCGGCAGCACCGTCACGACGGTCATGGTGAACGGCTCCTCTCGCGATGTCCACGGCGTGCACCGTGCCCGAGCGGCGCTGACCGGGGCCCACCGTGACGCCATCTGTGGATGCGGTCAGTCCGGGCGACGGCGGAGCAGGACGACGCTGTCGAGCAGCTGCGCCTGCTTCCCGTCGGGACCTGTCGCGTCGCGGAGGACGTCGTCAGCGCGGACGACGTCCCACTCATTGCCGAGCGCCAGGCTGCGCAGGACCTCTGCCGCCGGCGGCATGAGCGCCGGGTCCGGCTGGTGCGCCGACCACGGCGGCGGCGCCGCGTGCCCGACGACGAGCAGCACTCCGCCAGGCGCGATCTCCGCCGCGGCCTGGCGCAGCACCTGCTCGCGCGGCAGCTCCACCGGGGACTGGAAGAACTGCGCGGAGACCAGGTCGTAGGGGCCGGGTGGGACGCCGTCGGCCAGGTCGTGCCGGCGGAAGTCGACCGTCAGGCCGCGACGCGCAGCCTCGGCCTCCGCGCGGTCGAGCGCCGTGCGGCTGATGTCGACGGCGACGACGTCCCAGCCGCGCTCCGCCAGCCACAGCGCGTCGCCGCCCTCGCCGCAGCCGAGGTCGAGGGCCCTGCCGGGCGGCACGCCATCCACCTCGCGGGCGAGCGTGGCGTTGACGCGGCCGCTCCAGACCTGCTCGCGCCCGCCGTACAACTGCTCCCAGAACTCGCGCGGCGCCACGTCGCTCATGGCGCCAGCGTGCCCGACGCCACGTTGTTGGCTCGCGGCAGCAGTCCGGGGGTTGACATCGCAACGCCGACGCGGAGTGTGGGCCCTGCGGCGGTGCCGCCGGGGCACCGCCCGACTCGGAGGAGTGGTGCGCATGTACGCACGCAGCACGACCATGCGTGGAGACCCGCAGCGCGTCGACGAGGGCATCGCGATGGTGCGCGACGAGGTCATGCCGGCAGTGCAGGAGATGGACGGCTGCATCGGCCTGTCGCTGCTCGTCGACCGCAGCACCGGGACGGCGATCGTCACGAGTGCATGGGAGAGCGAGGACGCGATGCGCGCGACGGCGCAGCGCGTCGCGCCGCTGCGCGAGCGGGGCGCCGAGATCATGTCCGCGCAGCCAGAGGTACGTGAGTGGGAGATCGCGGTGCTGCACCGCGAGAGCGCGGCGCCGGAGGGCGCCTGCGCGAGCGTCACGTGGACCCACGGTGATCCGGCGAACGTCGGCCGCAACCTCGAGATGTTCCGCGACCACGTGCTGCCGCGGATCACGCAACTCGACGGGTTCTGCAGCCTGAGCCTGTTCATCAACCGCGACGAGGGACGCGGCGTGACCGCGACGGTCTTCCGCGACCGCGCCGCCCTGGACAGAGCCCGGGACGCGCTCAGGGGCATCCGGTCCGGCGCCGTCGAGCAGCTCGGGCTCGAGATCGACGACGTGCAGGAGTTCGAGGTGGCGTACGCGCACCTGAGGGTGCCGGAGACGGTCTGACCGGCTGCGCGCACGCAGCCGGGCGCTGACGTTCGACCTGGCGGCCCGCCGGCATCATGATGCGCGGCGGTGATGCTAGTGTGCGCCCGTGCGCACGACGGTCAGCATCGACGACGAGCTGCTGCGTCAGGCGAAGATCGAGGCAGCGCGCAGCGGACGGACCCTCAGCGACGTCGTCACCGACGCGTTGCGGGTCATGCTCGCGCGACAGGAGGAGCGAGGCACGTCCGTAGCCCTCCCGGTGTTCGGCGGCAGCGGGCTGCGGCCCGGCGTCGACCTCGAGGACAAGGACGGCCTCGCCGCCCTGATGGACGAACCAGCCGACCGTGCTGCTGGCTGACGTCAACGTCTTCCTGTACGCACATCGGCCGGAGAGCGCTCGCCACGACGAGTACAAGGGCTGGCTTGAGCAGGCGCTCGCCGGGCCCGAGCCGTTCGCGGTCAGCGAGCTGGTGCTCTCCTCGTTCGTGCGGATCGCGACGCATCACCGCGTCTACCGTGAGCCCACGCCGCCGGCCGTGGCGCTCGACTTCTGCGCCGCCGTCTTGGGCGCACCGGCCGCCGTCGCGATCCGACCGGGGCCCGGCCACTGGACCCTGTTCACCGGGCTGCTGAGCGAGGCGGGCGCCCGGGGCAACGCCGTCCCGGACGCCTACCTCGCCGCGCTCGCCGTGGAGCACGGTGCCACGTGGGTGACCACCGACCGCGGCTTCGCCCGCTTCCCCGGCTTCGCTGGACGCAGCCCTTCCCGCCGGCGTAGCTGACGGCATGTCGGTGCGACCCGTGATGCCGGTCAAGATCTTCTGCGGTTCCGACACGCCAGGACGTGTCGGAACCGCAGAAGATCTCTGCCCTTCGTCAGGGCAGCCGAGTCAGCACCCATGCCCAGTCGATGCGCTCCTGCTCCAACCGGACGGCGTCGCCCAACCGGTCGGACACCAGGTCTGCGTAGAGCTCGTTCTCCTCGGGCGTGAGCCGGTCGAGTCGTGCCGCTGTCGGCGAGGGCTCGCGCACCCACCGGTCGCGGTGCTCGAGCAGGGTGGCCCGGTCCATCAGGAGCGAGCGGGTCTGCGGCAGCCGTGCGCGGAGCTGGTGGAGGATCGCGAAGCCGTGGGTGTCGACGTCGCCCCAGTAGTGCACGTCGGCATCCCGCAGCCATGGCAGGCCACCGGCCCGGCCGACCTCGAACCCCTTGCCCCAGATGACCACGCCGCCGGCCGGCACCGGCACGGTCAGGAACGTGATCTCGTTCTCGATGATCAACGCCCTGGCGATCCCGACCGGAAGAGCGGCCAGCTCCTCTACCCGAAAGGTGCCCTCGGAGACAGGACTGGGCAGCCCGAACGTCGATGCCTCGAAGCGCAGGCGCAGCGGCACGGGTCTGGCTCGAAGCCCGAGAGCCTGCACGAACGGTTCGCCGCTGCGCTCGACGCCGAGCAGTCGCGCCAGCAGGGGCCGGTGCCGCTCGACGAACTTCGTGTCGACACCCGGCGCCGTGATCTCACGCAGCCAGCGCCCGGACCCGCGGGCGCCGTCCAACCAGCGGTAGGCCGCCAGCACCTGCGGCCACTGGTCCGCGACCTCGATCGCGAGCAGCGGGTGTGCCGTCACCCAGGCGTGCACCGCCGGCACGTCGGCGCTGAGGTCGAGGACGTGCCGCAGCGCCTGCACCTCGGCGGTGACGCCCAGCAGTCGCCAGGCCTGCTCGTAGGCCGTCAGCCGTACGCGTCCGGGAATGCGATTGCGACCCACGTGGCGGCCGCCGACCGAGACGTGGACGACGTCGTACCGCTGGCCGCCCCTGCCGCCGGTCTCGATGTCGGCGGCCCAGCGCCGGACGGCGTCGAGTGAGCGACGGTCACTCTCCCGACGTCAGACCAGCGAGGTGAGGTCCACCTGGACCGGTCCCCACGGCGCCTCGACCACCCCTCGCTGCACGACGTCGGTCTCGACGTATCCGCCGTCGACGAGCCGGAAGGCGTGCAGCATGACGTCCGGGTCGGTCTCGACGCGCCAGAACAGCGGGATGCCGGCCTCGGCGTACTCCCCCGGCTTGGCGAAGCGGTCGGTCTTGCGGCTCGACGGACTCACGATCTCCACGACGAGCCCGACGTGCTCCGGACCGACGGGATACGGGCCCGGACCGCGCAGCGAAGCGTCTCTGCGGACGACGGCGAGGTCGGGCACCCGGCCGTCGGTACCGAGCGGCAGCCCCCACTCGTAGACGACGCGCCAGTCCGGCGTCCGCTGCGCTGCGAGTTGCGCCAGCAGCTCGGCGCCGACGGCCTGGTGCAGGTGTCCCGGCGGCGGCGTCACGACGAGCGCGCCGTCGACGACCTCGTAGCGACGGCCGTCGTCGGGCAGGTCTGCCAGCTCCTCGAAGTGCCACGGCCCGCGGTGCTGCGGCACGACGCTCGACATGGGCGCTCCTCCTGTCCGCCGTGCATGGTCGCACCGTGGAGCTCCGCCGGTCGAGCGGTGCGCGTGCCAGGCGGATCTGTGGACTGTGGACAGCGCACCTCGGGCGTCGTCGGTCCGGCGCAGAGTGCGCGCCATGACACGTGCCTTCGCCGCGGCTGCCGCGGACCTGCTGCTCGACCACGGACCCCTGACGCTCGAGGAGCTGCACGCCCTCGCCGTCGAAAGAGGCCTGACGAAGTCGAAGACGCCGTCGACGCTGAAGTACTCGCTCGACAGCGGTGACTATGTACTGCGGCCGGACGGTCGCTACGACACCGCGCAGCGGCTGCTGCGCGGGCAGGTGTTCACACGCGCCCGCGGCCGGGAGAGCGCGACGGCGTGCTGTGGACCTACCGCGACCTCGACGCGCTCGCCGCGCTGCCGCGGATGCCGCTCACGGACGGCGGTGAGCTGCGGCGGGGCCAGGGCGCGATCGAGAGCTGGACCGGTCCGAAGGGATGGCTGCCGGCGACGTCGGCGGATGAGCTGCTGGCGCTGCGGTGGGACGGCGCAGCTCTGCACGTCTCCGTCGTCGGCGACGTGGCGCCCGAGGACTCCGACGTCGTGCGGGACGTCCGCGAGGTCCTCGGGCGGCACGCGCGCGGGCAGCTCCGGTACGGCCTTTCCAGCGAGCCGCGCGCTTCGCTGACGAAGACCGTCCTCAGCGCTCTCGTCGAGGACCCGGCGCTGTTCGCTCGTCCGCTGCCGCCGCTGCGCGAGCTGATGCCGCTGCCCGAGAGCCTGCGGCCGTCCGATGGCGAGCCGGGGCGCGACCCGGGGCTGCGGGCGCGCATCGTCGAGGTGCCGGTGCCGCTGCGTGTCTACGACGAGCTGGGACGGCGGGCCGACCTCATCGGCGAGCGGCTGCCCGACTACCTGTCCCTGCTGCTCGGCGCGGCGGCCGACCGGGTGCAGCTCGCGCCGTACCGCTACGACCGGTACGAGCCGTACGGCGGGCCGTACACGCCCGAGGGCGGCGACGTCGTGCGGCTCGACGCCTGGGGTCGATGAGGTGGCGAGGCGGAGGCGTCGGACGGTGTTCGGCGAGCCGCTCGACGTGCTGACCGAGGCCCTGCTCGCGCTGAAGCTCGAGCCATCCGACGATCCCGGGCGCACGCGTTTCCACGCGGAGCTGACCGACCTCCAGGGCCTGGCCCTGACTCGTGCGCTGATGCGGTCTGAGGCCGAGCTGTTGAGGTGCGAGGCCGATCAGGTGCGGGACGACATCGACATGGTCAGCTCGGCCGGTGATCGACGCGTTGTCGCACTGCTCCTCGTGGTCCGACGAGTCAATGACGCCGCACGTGGTGTAGCACGCACGTCTGCCAGTGCTACACTCGACGAGTGCCGACGTCGCGCCCGCGTCACTTCGTGACCGAGACCGACGAGCTGGCCGCCGCGCTCGACGTCGCCGCGCGTCGCTGGCCAGGGTTGAGCAGGTCGCAGCTGGTGGTGCGTCTGGCCATGGAAGGTCACGCGGCTGCCGTGCGGGCCGAGTCGGAACGCACGGCGGCCCGAGTCGCCGCACTCGACCAGGTCAGCGGGTCTCTCACCGGTGCCTTCGCACCCGGGCACCTCGACGAGCTTCGCAAGGACTGGCCGCGTTGATCGTGCTGGACGCGAACGTCCTCATCGCGCTGCTCGATGCGGACGACGCCCATCACGACGCTGCTCGCTCAATGCTGGAGGCCGAGACCGACGACCTGGCGATCTCGGCGCTGACTCTGGCCGAGGTGGCGGTCGGTCCCGCGCGGGCCGACCGGCTCCTCGCCGTGCAGGACGCAGTCGAAGCGCTGGGGCTCCGCGTGCTGCCGGTCGAGGCTGAGACCTGGGACGCCCTGGCTCAGCTGCGTGCCTCCACCGCACTTCGCATGCCCGACTGCTGCGTGCTGCACACCGGCCTCGCCCGGCACGCCTCCGTCGCGACCTGCGACCGGCAGCTGGCGACAGCGGCGCGAGCGGCCGGTCTGACGGCGATCGGATCGTGAGCGGCTCGGCCGCCGGCTACGGCGCTGGGCGACGTGGGGGTCGGGCAGTACGTGTAGCCCTTCATGGTGTCGTCAGGGACGGCTCGAGACGCGTGCGCACGCCGTCGCCGCCTCGGCGGCTGTGGTGATCGGCCGCGACGCGCGCCAAAGGCGAGCGCCAACGTGAGCGGTCTTCTGCACTCTGTCGTACGACGACGTACAAGTCTCGTAGCATGAACGCCATGGCGACGACCATGACCGTCAGCCAGGCGCGTGCGGCCCTCCCGGACGTCATCGCCCAGGTGCTCGCCGGCGAGGAGGTCACGCTGACCCGACACGGGCGTGCCGTGGCGGTCGTCGTTCGCCCCGATCGGTTGCGCACGCGTCGTGCGGAGCGCGCGCTGGGCGCGGCGGACCGGCTGCGGGAAGCCGTCGAACGCGGCCGCAGCAGCCCGCTGAGCTCCGCAGCCGGCGTGTCCGCCGAGCGGGCCGAGGAGCTGGTCAACGAGGTCCGCGCGACCCGTAGAGCTCGCTGAGGTGGATGCCTTCGACGCCGACGTCCTGATCTACGCCGCTGCCCCCGACCACCGGCTGGGCCGTCGGGTGCGGTCGCTGCTGCCCGAGGACCCCCTCGTCGTCGGCGTGGGATCGGTCCTGCTCATCCCGGAGGTGCTGAGCAAGCCGCTGCGGGACGGCAGCGACGACGAGGTCGACGCGCTGTCAGCGATCCTCGGGCGCCTGGACCTGCTGCCCGTCGACAGTGCGACGGCGCACCTTGCCGCGACGCTCGGCGCCTTGTACCGGTTGAAGGCCGGTGACGC
Source organism: Actinomycetes bacterium (assembly GCA_046565705.1). Lineage (GTDB taxonomy): Bacteria > Actinomycetota > Actinomycetes > Mycobacteriales > SCTD01 > DATLGD01. The sequence goes on along the minus strand of JBKHYE010000061.1, from coordinate 9,696 downwards.
CGTCCACCTCGCCACCGCGGTGCAGGCAGGGGCGGAGCGGTTTTTCACCAACAACCGCAGGCACTTCCCACGCACGATCGCGGAGGTCGACGTCACCTACCCGGAGGATCTGCCGGAGCCGACGGACTGACGGCGAACCGGCTTGCGGATGGACCGGGAGGCCGGCCGCTGAGAACCCTGGCTCGCCGACAACGGCCTGGTGCGTGCAGCACCCGTGACAGCCGGCCGGGTCACTCCCTCTCATCGTCCGTGGAGGGCCAGTCGATCGCGTCGGCCACCTCGGCGGTCGTCAGGCCGAGCACCTCCGAGCGGTCCCGCTCGGCCTGCCCGTCCTGCAGCGCGAAGCAGCGCACGGTGCGGTGCTCGCCGTCGACGACGAGCAGCTCGCGGACGCCGCGGGCGGTGTAGAAGTCGAGCTTCTCGAACGTCATGTCGTCCGGCGACAGCACCTCGACCACCAGCTGCGCCGTGTCGTGCCAGACGCCGTGCGGGCCGGACAGCAGCCCGGCGTCGGGGATCCGGAAGTCCTCGGGCCTCCCCAGGTTGAACGTCTGCGCTGCACGCAGCCCGAGCCGCCGCGCCACCGAGTCGAGCAGCCCGAACAGCTCGCCCTGGATCGCACCGTGCGCGGAGTGCAGGTCCGGGGCCACGACGTATCGCCCCTCCCACACCTCGTCGAACCGGGCCGCACCGGACCGGCGACGGCGCTCCAGCAGCCGCTCGAGCTCCGGCGGCCGAGGACCGCGGACGATCGTCGTCATCGCTGCTCCTGCCACGAGGCTGACCGTAGGTTCACCTGACGATGCCGGGTCAGCGTCGTCCACAGCAGCGATGCCGTCCACACCAGCAGCAGCGACCCGCGTCTGGCGCGGCGGCCGGGCCGAGCAGGCCGGAGCAGCGACGGGTCAGACCGCGACCGGCGCGTAGCCCCGCGCCACGAGCACGGCGCGGGCCCGCCCGCGGTCGCGCTCGGCCGAGAACGCCCGCCACTCCGCCAGCAGCTCCGGCTCGTCGTCGAGCGCCCGGCTGAAGCGGCGGAACGCCCCGGAGCCGTGCAGCGCCATCAGCAGCGCGTCGCGGACGGACCCGGCGGGCAGTCCGGAGGTGAATTCGTGCCGGTCGCGCCAGCGATCCCGTGAACCTTCGCAGTCGAGCCACAGCCACCGGGCGTCGTCGTCGAGCTCGGGCCGGTCGTCCTCCTCCAGATGCTGGTAGGCGCTGCTCGGCAGGCAGTCGCCGGTCTCGACGTCCAGCCACCCGCCGGTCTCCCGCTTCGCGTCGCCGAAGAGCAGGTCAGCCACCTGGTCGAGGTCGGCCCGCACAGGCCTTCCGAGCGTCCGGGCACCGGACAGCTCGGTCGCGAGGTGATCGGCGAGCTCGACGTCACCCTCGTCGGCCCGCTCGCGCAGCCGGCGCTCGACGTCGCGAGTCTGCTCGTGCAGCCCGTCGAGACCGACAGCGAGCAGCGCGTCCCCGACGTGCTGCAGCAGCAGGTCCGGCTCCCGTCCGGCGAGCAGCTCGACGAGCGCCGGACGGTCGGCGCGGCGCGCGATGCCGCGCAACGTCGGCAGGTCCTCGCCGGTCAGCCGGGGACGCACCGGCCGGAGGCTCTGCGGCCAGCCGAAATCCGCCATCGGGTCGCTCCGCGAGGGCCGGCGCGGAGGGCGCGACTCGCCGTCGTCGCCGTCCCACCCGCGCCCGTACTGATCCGGGATCGTCCCGTAGCCCCAGTAGGGCAGTGGCCGCTCGGGCACGATGCCGAGCTGCTCGGTCGGATCGATCTTCCGCGGCCCCACGGTGCACCGGTGCACCCAGTAGTCGCCCAGGTCGAAGACGTACCTGAATGCCGCCCCGAGCTCGACGGTGCGAGCGACGACCAGCCTCGTGTCGTCGAGCACCGGATCGTCGTCCCACTCCTCGTCCGGCAGGCCGATGCGCCGCCCGTCGGCGAGCGTGAACTCGTGCAGGTGCGAGCGGTCCCAGCGGGCGAAGGCGTCGTCGATCGCCGTGGCGAGGTCGCGGAAGGTGTGGCGCGGGCCGACGGCGAGGATGCGACCGGGAGCCGGCCAGAGGTCCTCGCCGTGGCCGGCCAAGAGGTCCACCCGTATGGACAGCCAGGTCTTCGGCATACGCCCACCCTGCCAGGCGGCAGGATGCGGTGTGCCCGATCTCGCGTCCGACCTGCGCGCCCTTCCCATGGACCGCTTGGTCGACCTCCTGCTCGAGCTCGCCGAGACCGATCCGGCAGTCGAGCGGCGGCTCCGCCTCGCGACGCGGAGCGACACCGGCCGGATTCCCGAGCTCGCGCGGGTGGTCGACGAGACGCTGCGCACCCGGCGCTTCCTCGACTACCGGGCGGCGATCACGTACGCGACGGAGGCGGGCGTCGTCGTGGAGGCGCTCGAGAGCGCCGCCGAGGGCCCGGCCGCCCGCGAGGTGGTCCCGGTCATCGAGCGAGCGCTGCAGCACGTCGTCCGCGTCCTGCACCACAGCGACGACTCCGCGGGCGTGTGCGGGGACGTCGCGCAGCGGCTGCTGGCGGCACATGTGGTCGCCGCCCGCGCCGGACGCCCCGACCCGGGCCGCCTGCTGCGGTGGCTGATCCGCTTCACGTTCGAGGACCAGGACCTCTTCAACCCCGACGTGCGCGACTACGCCGAGGCGCTCGGTGACGACGGCGTGGCGTCCTACCGCGCCGAGGTGCAGCGGCGCGCGGAGGTGGCGCCGGACGCCTTCGCGCCGCAGGAGGCGCAGCGCTGTCTGGCCCTGCTCGACCGCGACGCCGACGCGATCGTGCGCACGTTCGGCGGCGCGCTGGACAGCGTCTTCCGCTTCAGCGCCGTCGCCGCCGCTTTTCGCGAGATCGGCGACGACGACGCTGCGCTGAGCTGGGCCCGCCGCGGGATGCAGCTGCCGCCGACCTGGCAGTCGCGCGGGCTGCACGACCTCGCGGCCGACCTGCTGGCCCGGCGCGGCGACGCGGCGGCCGTCGTCGACCTGCGGCTGGCCGGGCTCCGCGCGCTGCCGGACGCGACGTCGTACGCCGCGCTGCGTGCCGCTGCCGAGACGGCCGGGCAGTGGCCGCAGCTTCGTCCCGACGCCCTGGCCGTTCTGCGGCAACGTGGGCTCGACCCGTACGTGCAGGCCGTGCTGCAGGACGGTGACGTCGATGCCGCGTGGCAGGCGGTGCAGGAGCGGCCGGGCGAGGCGCTCGATTCCACCGAGCAGCAGGTGGCGGCGGCTCGGGCCCAGACCCACCCGGCCGATGCCGTGCCGTATGCGCGCAGGGCGATCGAGCAGACCCTGCAGACCGCCGATCGGCGGGCCTACCGCAGCGCGGCCACGCAGCTGCGCCGGCTGCGCGAGCTGCACGAGCGGGCCGGCACGCCCGAGGAGTTCGACGCCTACCTCGGCCAGGTGGTGCAGGACAACCGGCGGCGCCCGACGTTCCTCGCGGAGCTGCGCAAGGCTGGCCTGAACTAAGCCCGCAGTTTTCGTCGGACTGACGAGATATGGTGCTCGGCATGCACCTCACGACAGTCCAGATGGACCGCGCCGTAGGCACCCTGCTGGGCGCAGCGGCGGGTGACGCCCTCGGCGTGCCGTACGAGTTCGGGTCGACGCGGCTCGACCCACCCGCCCGCATGCTGGGCGGCGGCCTCGGCGACTACGACCCCGGCCAGTGGAGCGACGACACGGAGATGGCGGTGTGCATCGCCGAGGTCGCCGCCACCGGCGTCGACCTCCGCTCCCCCGCGGCGCTGGACGACGTCGCCCGCCGCTTTCTCCGCTGGTACGGCGACGGGCCGGCGGACATCGGCATCCAGACGCGCCGTGTCCTCAGCCAGGCCCGGCGCGAGGGAAGCCCGCGCGCCGACACGCTTCGCCGGGTGGCTGCCAACCTGCACGCCGAGACGGGACGGACGGCGGGCAACGGCTCGCTCATGCGCACGGCGCCGGTCGCGCTGGCCCACCTCGGCGACGCCGACGCGATCGACGAGGCAGCACGAACGATCAGCGCGCTGACGCACCACGACCCGGTGGCCGGCGAAGCGTGCGTCCTGTGGTGCCTGGCCATCGACCACGCCGTCCGCACCGGCAAGCTCGACGTCCGCGTCGGACTTCCCCGGGTTGGCGACATGTGGCCGGATCTTCTCGACGAGGCCGAGACCGTGGAGTCGGCGCACTACGCCGCCTCGAACGGCTGGGTGGTCGCCGCCCTGCTCGCCGCCTGGTCGGCGGTGTCGCGGGCGACGTCGTTCGACGACGGCGTCCAGCGGGCGGTCGCCGGCGGCGGCGACACCGACACGGTGGCTGCCATCGCCGGCGCTCTGCTCGGCGCGCGCTTCGGCGGCAGCGGCGTCCCGGCGCGGTACCGCCGTCTCCTTCACGGCTGGCCGGGGCTGCGGGCCCGCGACCTCGTCCGGCTGGCGGCGCTCACCGTCCGCGGCGGGAAGCCGGACCCTGACGGCTGGCCGACCGGTGAGTCGCTCGCCTCGTACGCCTGCGCCGAGACGACCGTCGTCCCGCACCCCGATGACGACGGCGTGCTGCTCGGTGCCGTCGGAGCGCTGCGGCCCGGCGTCGCCGACGCCGTCGTCAGCCTGTGCCGGCTCGGCAGGACGCAGGTGCCGCTCGCCGGCGTCGCGCCGGAGGACCACGTCGAGGTGTGGCTCGTCGACAAGGACGACGCCAACGCCGACCTGCGCGGCGTGCTGGACGACGCCGCGACAGCGGTACGGGACCTGCGAGCCGAGGGAAAGACCGTCTTCCTCCACTGCGTCCACGCCCACACCCGCACGCCAGTCGTGGCTGCCGTCTACGGCGCGCTGGTGGTCGGCGGCTCCGAGCGCGAGGCGCTGCGGCGGGTACAGGACGTCCTGCCGTCGGCCCGCTGGCCTCGACAGTCCATTGCTGACGTGCTGAGAAACACGCGTCGGCAGGGGCAGTGACGTCATGCGGGGTACTGCGCGTACACCCGCTCCCGCTCTCGCCGCGCGAGCACGGTCGGGTCACCGGTCTCGCCGTTCCTCAGGTCGCGCTGCAGCCAATAGAAGCCCTCGCTCGGAAGACCGCTCGACTTGTTGACCACGAGCACCGTCAAGATGACGCCCTTGCGCGTGAAGGACCGCCTGCCGATCACCTCCAGCACGGCCGCCATCTTGCGCCCGCGACGCCCGACGCCTGGCACCTCGGAGCCGAGCTCTGAGTAGGTGATGACACCCCGCCGTCGGGCGACGTCCTCGAGCACCTGCTGCACCCGTGACAGCAGCTCCTCGTCGAGCGGCGTGCTCAGCCCGTACAGCGTGTTCTCCGCCATGTCGCTCTGTTCGGCAAGCCGTGCCGGAAGTCCTTCGAGGGGCGGCGCTCGGATGCTGGATCTGAGGCCGTGGAACACGCGCGAACCCCTCGAGCTGCGCACGCTCCTCGGCCTGCCGGAGCGGGGGCGTGGTGCCGGCGAAGTCGCCGCCGCGCACGCCGCGGTGGCGCCGTCCGCGCCGGACGAGCTGTCGGGCCGATGGTGGAAGCACGACGTCGTCCTTCGGCTGCTGGAGGAGCAGCCCGGGCGGCTGATCATCTGGGTCGACGACGAGCTTCACCGCGACACCGAGTTCCGCCGCTGGGCGGACGGGCAGCCGGACGTCGTCGGCGTCGGCCCGGACCGCATCGCGGGACTGTCGCCGGACGACCTCGAACGGATCGAGACAAAGCTTCGCGGGAACTGAGGAGATCCGGCGGAACCGGTGCGACGGCAGCTTCCCGAGGGCACATCGAGCAGCAGACCGTCGACACCTGTCGGACGGCCGCCGGGCTACCCCAGGACGATGTCGCCGAGGTGCGCGGTCTCGCCGCGGTCGACGACGACCTCCCGCACGGCAGTGCCCCCGGCGGTCGTGACGGTGAGGGTCCACGCCTCCACCTCGCCGCGCTCCTTCGCGATCGGCGTCGTCGACGGCGGGAGGTGCCAGGCGAACGACCCGTCCTCGGCGTTGGCCGACGTGGCGCGGGACGGCTCGGTGTAGGGCGCGTTGTCGCCGCCCGCTCCGAGCGGGATCTCGGTGGTCCGCTCGACGACGAGCTTCGCCTGCACCGGGTTTCCCGCGGCGTCGACGACCCGGCCGGAGATGACCGAGTGCGTCGCGTACTCGACGTCGTGCCGTGTCTCGAGCTCGCGGTGCCGCTCGGGGTCGCTCTTGTCCACCTGCGGCACGCCGTCGTAGGAGACCCGCTGGAAGCGCGCGGTCTCGCCCAGCAGGATGAAGCCCTCGCGGTTGAGGCGGTAGTGGTGCAGCGGGCCGTCGTCGCCGGCGTAGTCGGGGTGGAAGTTCGACAGGCCGATCTCGAAGCAGTACGAGATCGAGCCGAGCGCGGCGTAGACCCAGTCAGTCGTGGTGCCGGTGGTGACGTACAGGTCGAACGAGTGGATGTTGCGGTAGCCGTTGGCGTCGCACATCTTGCGGCCGAGGTCGCGCATGAGGTCCTCGTCCGGGCTGTACCGGGCCGACCCGCCGGAGTAGCCCCACGGCCGCAGCACCAGGCCCGTGTAGGTGTGGTTGGAGTTGACGGCGATCGGCTGCCGCTCGCGCAGCAGGTCGGCGACGTTACGCGGCTCGGGCTCGCTGAACGGCCCGGAGCCGCGGTAGGTCTGGTCGACGTTCCTGCTCGACGCGCCCCCACCGCCCCAACGAGCGGAGTAGTTGCGGTTGACGTCGACACCGATGGCCGTCGGGTTGCGCTGGGCGACCTGGACGCCCTCGATGACGCCCTGGCGGTTCTTGCGCCAGTAGTCGGCCTGGCCCGCGACGATGAGCGGCAGGCTCGCCGCGTAGTTGCTCGTCGTGGGGGTCTGGCGCGTCCAGCTGAAGCCGTCGGGGTTCACGACCGGCACGAGGATCGTGCGCGTCTCGCGGAACAGCCCGTCGATGCGCTCGTCGTTGTCGGGGTTCTCCAGCAGCTCGAAGCCGAACATGATCGTGTTCTCGCCGGAGGGCCACTCACGGGCGTGGTGCAGCCCGTCCATGTACCAGACCGGGCGTCCGTCGACGGCGTTGACGTCCTTGGCGATCTCGATGCCGAGCACGCTGCGGCCCTCGCGGCTGCGGTGCGGCAGGGAGATGATGCGGGCGTCGTCGGGGTGTGCCGCGACCAGCGCCAGCATGTCGTTGTTGTACTCGTCGAGGGTGCGGTAGGCGCCGTTGTCGCCCGGCACGCGCCCGGAGAACGAGGCGCGCTGGTCGGCGCGCTGCAGGGCCGCAGCGTCGCGGGCGATGACGTCGGCCACCGTGATCTCGAAGCGAAGGTTGGCCGCCTTCAGCCGCGCGAGGTCGCCCGGCCACAGCAGCACCTCGTAGGAGCCGTCGTCGAAGACGTGGTGGGTGTCGTCGAACAGGCTGAGCAGAGCGCCCTCCTCGCGGGAGGTGACCCACACCCGGGCCAGGCTGAGCACGTCGCCCGCACCGGCGACCCGCGACGCTGTGCCGGCGCCCAGGACAGAGCCGGCGGCGGGGCCGGCCAGCGCGAACAAGCCGAGACCCGCGGTCGCGCCCTTCACGAACCCGCGTCGCGAGACCCCGTGCGTGCCGTCCACCATGCTGCCCGTCCTCCTGTCGACTGGAGCGCGCTGCGGTGCGCGCTCCGGCAGGGCTTTCGACGTCGCCGGTTCCGCTCCTGCTCGCGGCCCCAGGGTGTTCGGCGGTGCCTTCCTGTCTTGCCCTGCGTCACGAGTGACCGACGGCGCAGTTGTGGCCGGTCACGGGATCGGCCCGCGACGACAGGGCCGGCCGGGCCGGCGTCGAAGTGGCCGTCATGCACCCGTCCCGCCTGCTCGCCGTCGCCGCCGTGCTGGTCCCGCTGCTCGCCCTGCCGGCCGTCGCGCTCCCGCCGTCCGGCGGGCCCGCGGAGCGGTCGGACCTGCCGGCCGGCCTCGGGCAGGGAGCAGCTGTGAGCTCGGGTGCCGGTGCGGCGCCATTCATGCTCGGCACCGCCCGGGTCAGCACCGACCCGCCGGAGCCCTACGACGGCAGCATCTGCATCGGCGGTTACGGCGGCTTCTGCTCGCGGGCCATGACACGGGTGAAGGACCCGATGTTCGCTCGGGCAGTCGCGGTCACCGGCGACCAGGGCCGGGGTGAGACCGCGATCGTCGTGACCACCACGAGCATCGGGCTGTTCGCCGCCTACAAGGACGAGAACGGCGGCGGCAACGGCATCTACGACATCCGCCAGCAGGTCGCCTCGCGCATCCCGGTTCCTGCCGACGCGGTCATCGTGCAGTCCGACCACAGCCACGCCGGCCCCGACGTCATCGGGCTGTGGGGCGGGGTGCCGACGTGGTGGCTCGAGCTGCAGCGCGAGGCCGTGGTCGAAGCGGCGGTGCAGGCCTACGAGAGCCGACAGCCGGCGCGGCTGTCGGTGGCAAGCGTGCCCGGGCCGCCGACGGCGTCGTCGTACTCGTCCGGCCCGAACGCCGAGCGCGACGACGAGTTCCGGCTGCTGGTGGCCGACTCACCGGCCGGCGACCGGCTGCTGACGTTCGTGAACTACTCACCGCACGCCACCGTGCTCGGCTCGTCCAACCGCGACGGCACCAGCGGCGACTGGACGTCGTGGGCGGCGCAGGAAGCCGAGGCGGCCTTCGGCGGGTTCGGCGTGGGCGCGATCGGCTCGATCGGCTCCACCGACTGGAACAAGGTCGACGGCGACAGCGCGGCCAAGGAGGCCGAGGCGCGCGAGCGGCTGCGCACGCTGCTGGCGCAGGCGACGGCGGCCCTGGAGCCGGTCATCGGCTCGTCGGTGTCGGTGCAGACCACCTTCCTGCGCGAGCAGCTGACCCAGCCGGTGCTCGGCGCCAACTTCGTGCCCGGCGTCATCGGGCTGCTCGGTCAGGGCGAGATGCGCATCGACCGGGCGATCACGCCGCCCTGGTACACCGGCGGCCAGGTCGGCACCCACGCCGGGGCCCTCCGCCTCGGCGACGTCTTCATGGCGTTCGCACCGGGCGAGGTCTTCCCGAAGGTCAACCGGCTGCTGCGCGAGAGCGTGCAGGCCCAGGACCACTTCTTCCTCGGCGCGGCGAACGACTTCCTCGGCTACATGGTCGACGGCGAGCAGGAGTACCTGCAGACCCTCATGGAGGGGGCTGCCTTCCTCGCCGGCTGCCCGGAGCAGGCGGTCATCGGCGAGGGCACCGGCGGCTGCCCGGACCACTGGACGCTCATGGTCTCGCCGACCATCGGCACCCACGTGCTGTGCACCGTGCAGGACGCCGCCGAGACGATCGGCCTCGGCGTCGGCGAGCGCAACCCACGGTGCCCGGTGCTGACCGCGCTCGACGGCGTCGGCGCGCCGCCGGAGGCGGCCGGGACGGACGGCTCGGGGGCAGCGGTGCGGGCCGCCGGGCCGGGCGATCTGGACCGACTGCGTGGCGCCCTCGCCGACCGGCTGCGGCTCGGCCCGGCGGGCGCCGGGCCGATCACGACGCTGTGGGTGCTGGCCGTGGTGGGTGCGGTGCTCGTCATGCATCGGACCCGGCGTACGACGTAGCGGCGGGATCCAGGTTTTCGAGAGAATTGCGGGCCGTAATGGAGCGGGCGACTTCGCCGGCGCTGGCTGCGGTGATCTGCTCAGCAGTCGGTGACCGCTGACCACCAGGCGAGCGCTCAGCCGGGTCTCCCGGCGTCCAGCGAAGCAGTGACG
>JBKHYE010000060.1:0-5187 GCA_046565705.1 Actinomycetes bacterium | reverse complement strand
CTCCCGCCCGGCAGTGAGACACCGGCCCGCGGAGACGGGCGGCTCAGGCCAGGACGACGCCGAGGAACAGCGCAGCCAGCGCCGACACCGCGGTCAGGGCGCCCCAGACGGCGAGCCCGCGACGCGTCTCAGCGCGCGCGTGCAGGTACGCCGAGACACCCGAGAGCAGCACGACGGCCAGCTTGAGCTCGAGCGTCCGCCGGTACTCGTTGCTCGACCCCCCGACCGCGACGATGTTCCAGATGCCGGTCGCGACGAGCACCGCGAACGCCGGCCACGCGATCCTGCCGAACTGCACCGCCACCGCGCGCGGCGCCTCGGGGCTCACCCGCTTGAGAACCGGGACCAGGCCGGCGAGGGTCAGCTGACCGCCCACCCACACCGTCGCGGCGAGCAGGTGCAGGAACACCCGCAGCTCGTCGATCCCGACGCTCAGCACTGGCCCACGGCTCCTCTCTCGACCTGCTCAGGATGCCCAAGCGCCTCTGCAGGCGCGAGACGAGGGCCGAGGTTCTCGCCGTCATTCACAGGCAACTGACAGGGTCGTCCCAGCCTCCTGCGAGGGACCATCGTCAGGCTCGTGGCGCGGACAGACGACCGCCGGACGGAAAGGGACCACGATGCGCAGGAGCGGCAGGAGCATCGCGCTGGCGACCACGCTGGCGCTGACCGGCCTGGCCGGCGGCGTCGTGCTCGCCCCGGCACTGGCGACAGCCGCCACCGGCGAGCAGACGGCCGCGGCCGCAGTGGGCGACCGCGTCGAGCGGCTCAAGGACGTGCTCCAGGGGCTCGTCGACAACGGGACCCTCAACGAGGAGCAGCGCGACAAGGTCGCCCAGCACCTGGCGGAGAACGGACCGCCGCGCGGGTTCGGCCCCGGCGACGGGCGCGGGTTCGGCCCCGGCGGCGGGCGCGGGCACGGCCCCGGCGGACCCCCGCCCGGCTTCGGCCCGCCCGGTCGCGGCATCGGCGCGCTCAAGGTCGGCCTCGACGTCGCGGCGGACAAGCTCGGCATGTCGACCGACGACCTCGTCGCCGACCTGCGCAGCGGCAAGAGCCTGGCCGACGTCGCCGGCGAGAAGGGCGTCTCCGTCGAGGACCTCACCGCTGCGCTCGAGGCCGAGGCGGTCGAGCACATCGACGCCGCCGTCGCCGAGGGCCGGCTGACCCAGGCCGAGGCCGAGGAGAAGAAGGCCGCTCTCGACGAGCACCTGGCCCGCGCCGTGCAGCGCGAGGGCGGACGCGGCCGCGGCCACGGGTGGGGACCGGGCGGCAACCCGAACGAGCCCGACGAGGCCGAGGAGCAGGAGCAGGAGCAGCCGGAAGGGCAGGACGAGCCGTAGGTCCGCCCCTCCTGACGGTGCGCCCGGGCACACTGCCACCGTGCCCGGGCCTCTGCGCGTGACGCCGTCGGTCGTCGTGCCCGAGGCCGAGCTGTCGTGGCGCTTCTCGCGCTCGTCCGGCCCGGGCGGTCAGGGCGTCAACACGACCGACAGCCGGGTCGAGCTGTCGTTCGACGTCGCACGGTCGTCGGCGCTGCCCGAGCCGATGCGGGCACGCGCGCTCGAGCGGCTGGCCGGTCGGCTGGTCGACGGCGTCGTCACGGTGGCCGCCGAGGACGAGCGCAGCCAGCTGCGCAACCGGCAGGCGGCGGAGCAGCGGCTCACCGAGCTGCTGCGCGAGGCGGTCGCGCCGCCGCCCCGGCCGCGCCGGCCGACGCGCCCCACGAAGGCGTCGAAGGAGCGCCGGCTGACGACCAAGCGGCAGCGCTCGCAGCTCAAGCAGTCGCGCCGGGCACGACCCGAGGAGTAGCCGTCAGACCGTCGGCGGCTGCTGGTCGCCGCGCGCCTGGTCGCCCTGCGGCGGGCCACGCCGCTCGGAGTTCTGTTGACCGCCGTCCTGCTGCTCGTCGTCCGGGAACGAACGGGGCAGCCGGCGGATGCGCCCGCTCATGTTGCGGATGAGCAGCACGGTGGCGACGAGCAGCAGCAGCACGATGAGCAGCGGCACGAAGCCGGGGTTCCGGCTGCCGCCCTCCACGGCGAGGATCTCGAACTCGTCGTCCGCGGCGGCGGGCAGGCCTGTGACAGCGAGGACCGGCACGACGACCGCGAGCAGTGCGCGCCTCACCGCGTCGCCCGCTCGCGCACCCCGGCGAACAGGTCGTCCTCGAGCTCGCCCTCCGGGACGCCGGTGTCGACGAGCGACCGCGCCAGCTGGAAGTCCTCGGTCGGCCAGGCGGTCCGCTGCACGTCGAGCGGGCAGGCGAACCAGCGGCCGTTCGGGTCGACCTGCGTGGCGTGCGCGAGGAGCGCCTGGTCGCGCACGGAGAAGAACTCGTCGCAGCGCACCGACGTCGTCAGGCGCGCGGCGTCCTCCGGCTTGTCGACCCAGCTCTCGAGCCACTCGGCGTAGGGCGACTCGATCCCGCGCTCGAGCATCGCCTCGTGCAACGCGAGCAGCCGCGCCTTGTGGAAGGTCAGGTTGTAGTACAGCTTCAGCGGCTGCCACGGCTCACCCGCGTCGGGGAAGCGGTCCGGATCGCCGGCCGCCTCGAACGCGCCGACCGAGACCTCGTGGCACCGGATGTGGTCGGGGTGCGGGTAGCCGCCGTTCTCGTCGTACGTCGTCATGACGTGCGGCCGCTCGCGCCGCACCACCCGCACGAGCGCCTCGACCTGCTCCTCGAGCTCGCCCAGCGCGAAGCAGCCGTCGGGCAGCGGCGGCGGCGGGTCGCCCTCTGGCAGCCCCGAGTCGACGAATCCGAGGAAGACCTGCCGGACGCCGAGGATCTCCCGCGCCCGCTCCATCTCGGCGGCGCGGATGCGCGTGATGTCGGCGAGCACCTCCGGCCGGTCCATGGCCGGATTCAGCACCGACCCGCGCGAGCCGTCCGTCAGCGTCACGACGAGGACGTCGGCGCCCTCGGCCGCGTACCGCGCCATCGTCGCGGCGCCCTTGCTCGACTCGTCGTCCGGGTGCGCGTGCACGCACATGAGCCGCAACCCGGCGGCGGGTCCCTCGCTCGTGCCCTCCGTCACGACCCGCTCCTCCCGGCGCCCGTCCCGCGGCCCCGGCCGGTCCGGGGCACCATGTCCTGACAGCGGTCGTCCGACCAGCACCGTGCCAAGCCAACACCACCGACGGCCCAGGGAGTCCCGTGTCGCCCGCCGCCCCGTCCGCCGCGCCTGCCCGGCGCCGACCGCCCGGCCGCTACGACGAGCCGTCGCGCTCGGTCCCTCGGGCGCTGGCCGTCGTCCTGACCGCACTCTTCCTCGGCCTGCTCGTCGCCGTCGCCTGGACGCTGTACCAGCGCTACGGGATCGACGACGTGCCGGTGCAGCCGCTCGGCTTCGAGGTGCTCGGCGAGGACGCCGTCCGGGTCGAGTTCGAGGTCACGCCGCCACCCGGCGGCACGGCCTGGTGCATGGTGCGGGCCCGCGAGGAGGGCGGCGCCGAGGTGGGCCGGGTTTTCGTGCCGGTCGAGGCGCGCGAGGACGGCGAGCCGGTGCAGGTCGAGCACGTCCTCGAGACCACCGACCTCCCGGTCACCGGCGAGGTGCCGCGCTGCCTGCCCTCCGCGCCGCCCGACGACGCGCCGACGGCGGACCCGGTCGCGCCGTAGCATCGACGGGACGACCAGGGGGGAACGACGAGGCGAACTCCGACACGGGTGAGGGACGGCGTGACGACCGAGACCGGACAGCAGACGACGTGGCTCACTCCCGAGGCCGACGAGCGGCTGCGCGCCACACTCGAGCAGCTGCGCGGCCCGAAGCGCCAGGAGGTCGTCTCGAAGATCGAGTCGGCCCGCGAGGAGGGCGACCTCCGCGAGAACGGCGGCTACCACGCCGCCAAGGAGGAGCAGGGCAAGCTCGAGGCGCGCATCAAGCAGCTCGAGGCGCTGCTCCGCACCGCCCACAGCGGCACGACGCCGAGCGGCGACGTCGTCGAGCAGGGCTGCATCGTCACCGTCGACTACGGCGGCGGTGACCTCGAGAGGTTCCTGTTCGCCAACAGAGAGAACGCCACCGAGGAGCAGGGCAAGATCGTCGTCGACGGCGAGACGCTCGACGTCTACAGCCCCGAGTCGCCCCTCGGCCAGGCGATCGCCGGGGCCAAGCCGGGCGACAGCGTCACCTTCGGCGAGCGCAACGTCACGGTCACCGTCACCGAGGTGCGCCCCTTCCCCGCCTGACCCGAAGCCTGCGTCCGCGTCCTGGCACACGGCGGGCGCCGCTGCGTGCGGACGTCGTGCGTCAGCCGGGGCGCACGGCGTAGCCGGCGTCGTCGAGGGCGGCGAGCACCGCCTTGCCGTGGTCGCGGCTGCGGGTCTCGAGCTGCAGCTCGACCTGCACCTCGTCGAGGTGCAGCCCGCGGCCGGTGCGGGAGTGCTCGACGTCGATGACGTTCGCGCCGCTGTCGCCGAGGACGGCGAGCAGCCGGGCCAGCTCGCCCGGCCGGTCGGGGATGCGCACGCGCAGCGACAGGAACCGCCCGGCCGAGATCAGGCCGTGCCGCACGACCTTGGCCAGCAGCAGTGGGTCGATGTTCCCGCCGGACACCACCGCGACCACCGGCGGCTCGAACGACGTCGGCGCGTTCCTGACCGCCGCGACCGCGGCGGCGCCGGCCGGCTCGACCACGAGCTTCGCCCGTTCGAGCAGGTGCACGATCGCGCGCGACAGGGCGTCGTCGTCGACGGTGAGGACGTCGTCGACCACCTCACGCACGTGCGCGAACGTGACGTCGCCCGGGCACCCGATCGCGATGCCGTCCGCGACGGTGGTCATGCGGTCGAGCGCCACCGGGTGGCCCTGCTCGAGCGACGCCGGCCACGCCGCGGCGCCAGCCGCCTGCACCGCGACCACGCGCACCTCCGGTCGCAGCGCCTTGAGCACCACGCCGATGCCCGCGACGAGACCGCCGCCGCCGGTGCAGACGACGACGGTGCGGACGTCGGGCAGCTGCTCCAGCAGCTCGAGACCGACGGTGCCCTGACCGGCGATGACGTCGGGGTGGTCGAAGGGGTGGATGAAGGCCGCCCCGGTCTCGGCCGCGTGGTCGAGGGCTGCGAGCAGCGCCTCGTCGACGGTCTCGCCGACGTGCCGCACCTGCGCCCCGTAGGCCTTGGTGGCGGCGACCTTCGGGATGGGCGCGGCGGTGGGCATGAAGACCGTCGCGCGG
>JBKHYE010000059.1:0-9850 GCA_046565705.1 Actinomycetes bacterium | reverse complement strand
TCGGCCTGCTCGCCGGCTCGACGCTCGGCGGCGGCACGACGATCAACTGGCACAACTGCGTCAAGCCCAGCGACGCGGTGCGCCGGGAGTGGGCGACCGAGCACGGGCTCGAGGACGTCGACACCCCGGAGTTCGACCGCCACCTCGAGGCGGTGCTCGCGCGGATGGGCGCGAACGACGAGTGCAGCGACCTCAACGACCCGCACCAGCGGATGGTCGAGGGCGCCAAGGCGCTCGGGTGGTCGGTGCACACCGCCGTGCGCAACGTCGACAAGACCAAGTACGACCCGGCGCTTGCGGGCTACACGCAGTTCGGCGACCCGTCGCTGTCGAAGACCGGCACCCTCATGACCTACCTGCAGGACGCCGTCGCGCACGGCGCGCAGGTGCTCGTGAACACGCGCGCCGACCAGGTCTGCCGCGACGCGGACGGCCGCGCCAGCGGCGTCGTCGCGACGTACACCGACCCGGCCAGCGGCGCGACCGCGCGCGTCACCGTTCACGCGGCCGACGTCGTCGTCGCCTGTGGTGCGCTCGAGACGCCGGCGCTGCTGCTGCGGTCCGGGATGGGTGGGCCGGCGGTCGGGAAGAACCTGTACCTGCACCCGGCCATCGGCATGTTCGGCGTCTACGAGGACCAGCAGAAGGGCTGGTGGGGGCCGCCGCAGGCCGCGGTCATGGACGAGTTCCGCGACCTCGGCGACGGCTACGGGCTGCTGGTCGAGGGATCGCAGTACTACCCCGGCATCTTCGCCTTCCAGCTGCACCGAGGCGACGGCAAGGCCGGCAAGGAGGCGATGGCCAAGCTCGGCCGGATGTCGCACCTGCTGTTCATCACCCGCGACCACACCGGCGGCGAGGTCGTCCTCGACGAGCGCGGCGAGGCGCTGCACACCTACGCCGTCACCGACCCGCGCGACGAGGCGATCATCCGCAAGGGCATCCGCGTGCTCGCCGAGCTGCACCTCGCCGCCGGCGCGCAGGAGCTGTACCTGAACACCCCGACCGTGCCGGTGTTCCAGCGGGGCGGCGACCTCGAGGCGTGGCTCGCCGCCATCGACGCGATGCACCTGGGCGCCGGCGGCATCTCGATGGGCTCGGCGCACCAGATGGGGACGGCGCGCATGGGCACCGACCCGACCACGTCGGTGTGCGGGCCGACCGGTGAGCTGCACGACGTCCGCGGGGTCTGGATCGGCGACACCAGTGCCTTCCCGACGCCGTCGGGCGCGAACCCGATGCTGACCTGCATGGCACTCGCGCACCGCACCGCCGAGTTCATCAGCGGTCAGCGCGACGACGCGCCGGCTGCCGCCAAGCCAGCGGCCGACGAGGCCCTCGACTCCGCCCCGGCTGCCTGAGAGGACGACGACATGACCGCTACCGCTGAGGCCCCGGCCGTCCCCACGCTCGAGCACAGCCGCGAGGTCCTCTACATCGACGGGCAGTGGGTGCCGTCGACCGGCACCGGCACGCTGCCCGTGACGAACCCGTTCACCGAGCAGGTCGTCGGCACGGTTCCCGACGGCACCGCCGAGGACGTCGACGCCGCTGCCCGCGCGGCTGCCCGTGCGCTGCCGGAGTGGTCGCAGACGCCGCTCGAGGAGCGGGTCGACGCCTGCCGCCGCATCGCCGACGGCCTGAAGAAGCGCGCCGGTGACATCGCCCTGTACGCGTCCACCGAGATGGGCGCGCCGTGGCAGATCGCCGTCATGGTGCAGGCCGGCCTGCCGGTCATCGACTTCGCGTCGATGGAGGACGTCGCCGACCAGGTCGAGTGGGAGCGCCACTCGGGCAACTCGCTGCTGGTGCGCAAGCCGGCCGGCGTCGTCGGCGCCATCACGCCCTGGAACTACCCGCTGCACCAGATCTCGGCGAAGGTCGCGCCGACGCTGCTGGGCGGCGGCACGATCGTCGTCAAGCCGTCGGAGCTCGTCCCCGGTGTCGCGTACGTCCTGGCGGAGGTCGTGCACGCGGCCGGCCTGCCGGCCGGCGTCTTCAACCTGGTCACCGGCACCGGTCCGGTGGTCGGCGAGGCGATCGTGCGGCACGAGGCCGTCGACATGGTGTCGTTCACCGGCTCGACGCGCGCCGGGCGGCGGGTGGCGGAGCTGGCGTCCGCCGCCCCGAAGCGGACGTCGCTGGAGCTCGGCGGGAAGTCGGCGTCGGTGCTGCTCGACGACCTGTCCGCCGAAGAGCTGGGCAACGCCGTCGCGGGCTCGCTGACCGGCTGCCTCATCAACAGCGGCCAGACGTGCAGCGCGACGACGCGCCTCGTCGTGCCGCGCGACCGCGTCGACGAGGTGTGCGGGCTGCTCGAGGTCTTCACGCAGTTCGCCGTGATGGGCGACCCCCTCGACCCGCAGACGCAGCAGGGACCGCTCGTCAGCAAGGTGCAGCAGGAGCGGGTGCGCGCCTACATCACCGCTGCCGTCGACGACGGTGCGCGGCTCGTCGCCGGCGGGCCCGAGCAGCCCGACCACCTGCCGACCGGGTTCTTCGTGAAGCCGACGGTGCTGGTCGCCGAGGCCGGCACGACGATCGAGCAGGAGGAGGTCTTCGGGCCGGTGCTCACCGTCGTGCCGTACGACGGCGGCGAGAAGGGCGCGCTCGCCGTCGCCAACGGCACGCCATACGGGCTGTCGGGCGCGGTGTGGGCGTCCGACCGCGACCGCGCGATCGCGTTCGCGAAGCGCATGCGGACCGGTCAGGTCGGCGTCAACGGCGGTGTGTTCAACCCGACGGCGCCGTTCGGCGGCTTCGGCCAGAGCGGCTACGGACGCGAGCTCGGGCCGCTGGGGGTCGAGGAGTTCACCGCCATCACGTCGCTGCAGCTCTGACGACGGTGCGTCGCGACGTCGTCGCAGCGACGTGCGGCATCGCAGGGCCGGCGGCGTTCGTCGGCGCGTGGGCCGTCGGCGGCTCAATGGCCGACGGCTACGACCCGCTGCGAACGACGATCAGCCGGCTCGCCGAGGTCGGCGCCGAGACGGCACCGCTGATGACGAGCGGCATGGTCGCGTTCGGCGTTCTCATGCCGGTGTGGGCGCGGGTGCTCGGCGAGCGCCTCGACTCGCCCTGGCTCCGCCGCGTCGTGACGGTCGCGGGGCTCGGGACGCTCGTCGTCGCAGCGGCGCCGGTGACGCCCGACGGCGGCGCGCTGCAGGACACGGTGCACTACGTCGCGGCCGGGACCTCGTACGTCGCGATGGCGGCGACGCCGCTCATCGCTGCACTGCGGTTCCGCGCTCGCGGTCAGGGGCGGGCAGCGCTCGCCTCGCTCGCGACCGGTGTGGTGTCCGCCGCGGCGCTGACGTCGTCCGTGCTCGTCGGCGACGAGGGCAACGTCGGTGCGCTGCAGCGGCTGGGGCTCACGTCGGTCGACGTGTGGCACGTGGCGGCCGCCGTCGCGGTGCTGCGCTCGCGCCGTCTGTGACGGAGTCCGTGCTCGGGCTCAGCGGTCGGCGGCGAGCGACTCGCGCAGCGTGTTCACCAACGCGGCGGTGAACGCCGACCGCGTCGCGTCGTCGAGACGGTCGAGCGACAGGTAGGGGTTCAGGTCCTCGAGCTCGACGAGGAGCAGACCGCCGTCGCGAGTGCGGCAGGCGTCGACGCGCTGGACGCCGACGTCGAGCGCGTTCCAGTCGACGAAGCGCTGCGCGAACGCGAGGTCGGCGTCGGTGGGCGCGTACGGGACGAGCTCCCAACGGCGGTCGCGGTCGGGCGCGTACACGGCGTACTGGAACCGCCGTCCCACGAAGACGAACGACACCTCGTGCACGAGGTCGACGTGGGGTTGGACCAGCACTCCGTCGAGGTCGACGCCGTCGAGGGAGTCCAGCACCTGCAGGCCGACAGAGTCCGCGCCGAGCACGGGCTTGACGACCCACCGATCGGCAGGCGGCAGCAGCGGGAGGTCCTCGCGGCGGTCGACCGTCGGGATCACCGGCTCGCCCGCTGCGTACAGCTCGAGCAGGTAGCGCTTTCCGTGCATGTCACCGCGACCGGACAGCGGGTTCACCAGCCGGGTGCCACGCCGCGCCACCTCGGCGCGGAAGTCGTCGTAGGCCGCGCGGTAGTGGATGACCGGGCCGCTGTTGCGGACCAGGACGACGTCGAAGGCGTCCATGAGCGCAGCGGCGTCCAGCGGTGAGCACAGCGCGACGTCGAAGTGCTGGCGCAGCTCGCCCGACAGCCACACGTCCTCGTCGCCGTAGCGGCGACCCTGGGCCGGGTAGTGCAGGTCCGTCACCAGCAGGAGCGAGGGCCGTGCCCGGTGCATGTCAGCCCTTCGTCGGCGGGCGTCGCGACCGTGCTCAGTGCGCCCGCACAGGACGCTAGTGGCACGCCGCTCGGACGGACGACGACGAGCCCGGCGACGCGCGAATTCTGTCGGTGGCGGCTCGTAAGTTGCTGCAATGACGAGTCTCTCTAGCCTGACCATCGACGAGCTGGCCGACGGGATCTGCCTGCGGGCAGGGCGGATCGCGGCGGCCGAGGCGGAGCTGCTGGCCTGGATCGGCGAGTTCGACGAGCGCGGCGGCTGGGGCGGTGTCGGGATGCTGTCGTGCGCGCAGTGGCTGAGCTGGAAGATCGGCCTGTCGCCCGGCGCCGCGCGGGAACGGGTCCGCGTCGCCCGTCAGCTGCGCGAGCTCCCGGTCGTGGCGGCGGCGTTCGGGCAGGGACTGATGTCGTGGTCGCAGGTACGGGCGATCACGCGCGCAGCCCGGCCCGACGACGGGATCGACTGGGTCGACCTGGCCCGCAGCACCTCCGGTGCGCAGATGGAGAAGCTGGTCCGCGGCCTGCGCCGGGCGCAGTCGGTCGAGGAGGTGCCGGAGGACTGCGAACGCGCCGAGTGGCTGGTCCGCACCCGCAAGAGCTACGACGCCGACGGCAACCTGGTCATGACCGTCTACGCCAAGGCCGAGGTCGCGCCGGTGGTGGAAGCGGCGTTCGACCTCAAGCGCGCCCAGCTCGAACGCGAGCGCGCCGCCGGAACGGCCACGGCTGCCGAAGCCGTGTCCGAGGCCGAGCCGAGCGGAGACGTTCCCGCGGGAACGCCCGCTGATGAGACCGACCGCGACCAGCAGCCGGGGGCCTCGGCGGCCCGGGCGGTCACGGGCGACGTCGCAGACGTTCCCGCGGGAACGCCCGTCGACGACGCCGGCGCGGCCGTTGAGCCGGAGTCAGCCGGCGGGGACGTTCCCGCGGGAACGCCCCGGCCGTGCTGCCGCTACCACGAGCGGCAGGCGCAGTGCCTTCGCGACCACGGCATGCGGGCCGGCACCCCCAACCGGCAACCCGCCGTCCCGAAGGTCACCGACGGCGACGCGCTGCTCGCCATGGCGCAGGCCACGCTGGACACCACTCAGGCGCCCGCCGACACCGCCCGGCGCAACCGCTACCGGCTCACCGCCCAGGTCGACCCGGTCTCCGGCTGGGCCCGGCTGCGCGACGGCGAGCTGCTCCCACCCACCTCGCTCACCACGATCATGAAGACGCTGCCCGGCCGCGGCGGCACCCTGCGGCTGCGACCGGTCACCACCGCCGACCTGCGCCGCTTCGACCTCGGCCGCACCCAACGGCAGGTCAGCGCCAATCTGCGTGAGCTGCTCGGCACCGTCGACGGCGAGCGCTGCCGCTTCCCCGGCTGCACCCGGCACAAGAAGCTGCACGGGCACCACGTCGTGTTCTGGAGCAACGGCGGCCCGACCGACTTCGACAACCTGGTGCTCGTGTGCGCTCGACACCACACCCTCATCCACGCCCAGGGATTCCGGCTCGTGCTGCACGCCGACCGGCGACTGGACGTCACCACCGCCGACGGCGTCCCGATCGTCCACCTGCCCGAACGACCCTGGGGCGACCCCACCCAGCTCGACCCCACCGGTCGCATCACCGCCCGCACCATCACCCCACCGCGGTTCCAGCCGCGCATGGACCTGCACTACGTCGTCAGCGTCCTCGCCCGGCAGGCCAGCTAACCGCGGCCGAGCATCACGAGGCTTCTCGAGTGGCCGCCGCAGGGGCGGTGGTCGCCAACCCAGGGGGGTGCCAGTACCACGCCTCGACAGAGGCTGCCACGCGCCGGGATCCACGGGGCAGCACCG
This sequence comes from Actinomycetes bacterium, assembly GCA_046565705.1. Taxonomy (GTDB): domain Bacteria; phylum Actinomycetota; class Actinomycetes; order Mycobacteriales; family SCTD01; genus DATLGD01. The sequence goes on along the minus strand of JBKHYE010000059.1, from coordinate 3,737 downwards.
TCGCGGCGGGCTCGCTGGACGCGCACGCTGCCAGTGCGATCGACGAACGGCCGTCGCCGGGAGGCAGACGGCCGGGAGCGTCCGACGCCACCGGATTCCGCCGACACCACAGGAGCGCAGCCATGTCCCACGCCACGACGTTCGACGTCGACAACCCCTCGCTCGCCGCCGCGGCCCCGACCTCCGGCGCCGACGAGCGCGCGGAACGGCCCAGGGCGCTGGAGCTCCGTCGCTGGTTCCTCGTCGCCGCGCCGCTGCTGGCCGGCGTCTTCCTGACCGTCGGCGCGGTTGCCGACCCGGCGGCGGGCATCTCCGGCGACCGCATGCTCGAGATCTACGGCGCGAACCCGGAGCCCCTGCAGCTCAAGTCGCTGGGCTACCACTGGGCCTACGCCTTCTGGCTCGTGCCGGCGATGCTCATCGCACCGCTGGTCCGGGGTCGCGGCGCGTGGCTCGCGACCGTGACCGCCTTCGTCGGCTTCGTCGGCGTCTCGACCATGCCCGGTCTGCTCATGAGCGACTGGTTCGACTCCGCGGTCGTGGCGGCGCACGGGCTCGAAGGGCACCGGGCGATGACCGACGTCATGGACACCATGTGGGGCATCCCGGTCTTCATCGCTCCGGGCATCGTCGGGCTGTTCCTCGCCCTGCCGCTCGCGATGGCGACGCTGTGGCGCGCGGGCCTGGCGCGCTGGTGGGGGCTGGTTGCGGCAGTCGGCGCCATGGTCGCCTTCATGGTCTCGAACGCCACGTGGCCCGGGACGGTCGCCGCCACGGCGCTGTTCGGCGTGGTGTCGTTCGCCCTCGCCGGAGCGACGCGCGAGGCGCAGGGAACCGCCTGACTACTGCTCAACGGACGAGGCGGGTCACCACATGGGTGGCCCGCCCGTCTGCCGTGTGCACGCAGTCAGTCGTCCTCGCGGCTGTCGGGGACCGCGTGGACGATCACGGCGTGGGGGTGCTCGGCGGTCCACCGTCGGACCTGGGACGGCTCGACGTGCTCGACCTGCAGGCGACCGGTGTCGGTCATGTACTCGATGGTCATGGCTCCTCCGGCGCTGTCGGCTCGACCACAACACCCTGGGCATGCCCGCCGCCCACGTCAGACGCGTGACACAGGTGGGACCGTCGTGTGACCGCCGCAACGCAGCTCGGGGGGCGTCGCACCGCCGACAGGCCGGTCAACGGGCCACGCGTCGGTACCGTCCGCCGGCATGAGGCACGCGCTGTTCCTGCCGCCGTTCGACGAGCTCGCCGACCCGGCGCTGCTCGCGCGCCTGGCGGCGGAGGCGGAGGAGCACGGCTGGGACGGCTTCTTCCTGTGGGACCACATCAGCTACCGCGACCCGGTCCAGGCGCTCGCAGACCCGTGGATCTGCCTGTCGGCGATCGCCTCAGCGACGCACCGGATGCGCATCGGTCCGATGGTGACGCCTCTGCCGCGCCGCAGGCCGGTGAAGGTCGCGCGCGAGATCGCGACGCTCGACCGCTTGTCGAACGGCAGGCTCGTGCTCGGCGTCGGCATCGGCGGCGACCGCAGCCGCGAGTTCAGTGCCACGGGCGACGAGACCGATGACCGCACCCGCGGAGCGATGCTCGACGAGGCGCTCGAGGTGCTGGCGGCGGCGTGGTCGGGCGAGACCGTGCACCACCGCGGTGCGCACTACGTCGTCGACGGCATCCGCTTCCTGCCGACGCCGGTGCAGCGGCCCGGGCCGCCGGTGTGGGTCGCCGCGCGGTACGGCAACCGCGCACCGCTGCGCCGAGCCGCCCGCCACGACGGCGTCTTCCCGATCGACCTCGACGACGCCGACCAGCTCGCCGAGGTCGTCGAGCAGGTCGAGGCGCTGCGCGAACACGACCGCCCGTTCGACGTCGTCGTCGGCGGACCGCCCGACACCGAGCCGCGCCCCTACGCCGCCGCCGGCGCCACGTGGTGGACGGTGTCGTTCCCGCTCGAGACGACGACCGACACAGTGCGCGGGGCACTGCGCGACGGCCCACCCCGCTGAGCTACCAGTGCACGCCGGGCAGCAGCCGCGACAGGACGACGGCCCCGCGTGACAGCGCCTCGGGTGCGTCGGTGCGGCTCTTGTCGTCCCCGCCCGCAGCGGTCGAGTCCGGGAACATCAGGTACGCGGTGTGCAGCACGGCGTCGACGAGCTTCGGCGCGAGCGCCGTCAGCACCACGGCCGTCGTCCCGAGCTTCGTGCCGACGTGCTTCGGCCGCTCCTCAAGCGCCCGGACGATCATGTCGGCGGCCTCCCCAGGCGACAGCGTCGGGAAGCGGTCGTACATCGTCGTCGGCGCGATCATCGGCGTGCGCACCAGCGGCATGTGGATGTTCGTGAACGTCACGCCGTAGCCGACCATCTCCGTCGCGACGACGCGGCTGAAGGCGTCGAGCGCGGCCTTGGACGCGACGTACGCCGAGAACCGCGGCGGGTTAGCCTGCACGCCGATCGACGACACGTTCACGATGTGGCCGAACCGCCGCTCGGTCATGTGCGGCAGCAGCCGCAGCACGAGCCGCACGGGCGCGAAGTAGTTCAGCGCCATCGTGCGCTCGAAGTCGTGGAAGCGGTCGTACGACAGCGCGATCGATCGGCGGATCGAGCGGCCGGCGTTGTTCACGAGCATGTCGACGGCGTCGTGGTCGGCGAGCATCTGCTTCACCGCGGCGTCGACCGACTCGGCGCTGGTGAGGTCGACGGAGTAGACGCCGGCGCTCCCGCCGGCGGCCTCGATCTCCTCGCGGACCTTCTCGAGCTCCTCGGTGCGGCGCGCCACGAGCAGCGGGATGCCGCCGCGGGCGGCGATGCGCAATGCCGTCTCGCGACCGATGCCCGACGAGGCACCGGTGACCACGACGGTGCGGCCCTGCAGCTCACCGCCGGCCGGTCGTCGACGCGCGCGCAGCGGGTCCAGCTCGCGCGCCCAGTACTCGTACAGCGTGTCGGCGTACTCCTCGAACTCCGGCGGCGGCGGCACGCCGAGGTCATCGAGCACCGCGCGCGTCTGCTCGGTCGAGAAGACCGGCCGGAACGTGCTGTGCGGCAGCACCGAGGGCGGGACGCCGAGCCGGGCGGCGGTCAGCTCGGCGACGGTCGAGACGCCCGGCACCCGACCGGCGAGCTGCAGCGCGCCCTTGGCCGGCGGCAGCAGCCACCGACTCAGCCCGAGCGCGACCTGCGGCGCACCGGCCGCCTTGGCAAGCGCGTTGTAGACGTCGAGCAGCGGCTGCATCACCGGGTGGCCGAGGTGGAACGCGCGCCCGTCGAGACCCTCGGCGTGGATGAGCGCGTCCATCGCGTCGGCGACGTAGTCGACCGGCACGACGTTGGTGTCGCCGAGGTCGAGCCCGACGAGCGGCAGCCACGCGGGCAGCCGGTCGCGCAGCAGCTTCATCAGCGGGAAGAAGTAGTAGGGGCCGTCGACCTTGTCCATCGCGCCGGTGCGCGAGTCGCCGACGACGATCGCCGGCCGGTAGACCCGCCACGGGATCGTCGCCTGGTAGCGCAGGATCCCCTCGGACTCGTGCTTGGTCCGGTGGTACGGCGAGGGCAGGCGCTGGCCCTCGTCGTACATCGTCTCGTCGAAGCGGCCGTCGTACTCACCGGCGGCTGCGACCGACGAGACCTGGTGGAAGCAGCCGGCTCGCAGCGACTCGGCGAGGTCGAGGGCGTGGCGGGTGCCGTCGACGTTCATCGCCTGGTTGGTGGCGTCGTCGGCGGTCA
>JBKHYE010000058.1:0-7751 GCA_046565705.1 Actinomycetes bacterium | reverse complement strand
TAGTGCTCGCGTAGAACATAGAAGGCGGCCACCAGCGCAAAGCCGATCACCGCGATGCCGCTGCGCGTGCGCCACCAGGCCGGCGGCCTCCTCCGACGTCGTGGCCAGCGGCTTGTCGACGACGACGGCCTTGCCGAGCTCCATCGCCGCGGTCGCGAGCGGCACGTGCGCCTCGTTGCTCGTGACGACGACGACGGCGTCGTACTCGTCGGCGCGCTGCCACAGCTCGTCCACAGAGTCCACGAGTGCGGCGTCGGGCACGTCGGCTGCGGCCTGCTCGCGGCGCTGCGGATCGCCGGTGACGACGTGCGTGAGCTGGACGCCCTCGACCGACTGCAGCAGCGGCCGGTGGATGACGCGGCCGCCGAGGCCGTAGCCGATCAGGGCCGTGCGCAGCGCGGTCACGTCGCCCCCAGCTGCCGCCTCGCGTCGTCCAGCACGCGCATCGTCGCGACCGTCTCCGTGAGCGGCAGCACGTCGCTCTCCGGGCGGCGCTCGTGGACGCAGCGAACGACCTCCTCCAGCTCGCCGACGAAGCCGGCCCGGCGGTCCGGCAGGACGTGCTCCTCGGGCTCGTGGTCGCCACGCTGCACGACCAGTCGCGTCGGTGCGTAGAAGGCCGCGTCGAGCTGGGCCCAGCCGGCCGAGCCGAAGAGCACGGCCGTGGTCGGCATGCGCGTGAGGAGCGACTGGTCGAGCACCGCGTGTGCGCCGCCGGCGAACGACAGGACCACCGACGACTCGGCGTCGACGCCGGTGCCGGCGAGCGAGCCGGTGGCGCGCACGTCGACCGGGTCGCCGAGCAGGAGCCGGGCGAGGTCGACCGTGTAGACGCCGATGTCCAGCAGGGCACCACCGCCGAGCGACGGCGACCACAGCCGCCCGCCGGGGTCGTACGGCGCGGGGAAGCCGATGGACGCGTGCAGCGACCGCAGCTCGCCGAGGTCGCCGCGCTCCGCGAGGTCGACGACGCGGCGCACCAGCGGGTTGAAGCGCGTCCACATGCCCTCCATGAGGAAGGCGCCGGTGTCCTTCGCCAGCTGCGCGAGCCGCTCGGTCTCGGCGAGGTCGTGCGTCAGCGGCTTCTCGCACAGGACCGCCTTGCCGGCCTCGAGCGCCGCCACGACGACCCCGGCGTGCTGCGCGTGCGGGGTCGCGACGTAGACGGCGGCGACGTCGTCGTCGTGCACGAGCTTGTCGTAGGAGCCGTAAGACCGCGGGGCTCCGAGGTCCGCGGCGAGCGCGGCCGCACGACCGGCGTCGCGCGACCCGACGGCCGCGACGTGCATGTCGGGGTGCTCTGCCACGACTGTCCCGACGGCGCGAGCGATGCGCCCCGTCGCCGCGACGCCCCAGCCGAAGCTCATGCGCCGGTGCGGGCGACGAGCGGGAGGCCCTGCATCGTGCCGAGGGGGTCGTCGAGGAGCGGGGCGAAGCCGAGCTCGGCGGCGCCGACGGCGACGGAGTCGTTGCCGAGACCGGCCACGGCCAGCTGCACCTGCTCTGCCGACGCCGCGAGCACTCCTACGAGCGACTCGCGCACGATCGGCTCGGTGACCGCGAAGACGTGCCGGATGGTGCCGCCGAAGACGATGAGCTGCGGGTTGAAGACGTTCACGAGGTTGGCCACGCCGGTGCCGAGCGCTCTGCCGACCCGGCGCATGCCGGCGCGGGGCCAGCCCGCGCCGGTGCTGTAGGCGGCGAGCAGGTCTGCCAGCGGCGTGCCTGCGGGCGCTCCGGTGGCGAGGAGCACCGCCTCCTCGCTGATGGTGGTCTCCCAGCAGCCGCGCCGGCCGCAGCGGCAGACCCGCCCCCTCGGATCGATGACCATGTGCCCGATCTCACCGGCGTAGCCGCCGGCGCCGCGCATCTGTCGCCCGCCGGTGATGACCCCGCCGCCGATGCCGACCTCGCCGGCGATGTAGACGACGTCGGTCAGCCCACGCGCGACCCCGCGCAGGTGCTCGGCGCGTGCGCCCAGGTCGCCGTCGTTCCCGAGGGCGATGGGCAGGCTGGTGTCGAGCCGGTCGGCCAGCAGCGCGCGCAGCGGCACGTCGACCCAGCCCAGGTTGGGCGCGAACCGCACGACGCCGTCGTCGTCGCTGACGACACCGCACACGCCGACGCCGATGCCGACGCAGCGCGAGCCGGGCGGTGCGCCGTCGAGCAGCGCGCGCACCAGCCGCACCAGGCGGCCCAGCGTGCGGCGAACCGCGTAGTCGCCGGTGCCCTGCTCGAGGTCCCTGCGGTCGAGCACGACGCCGCCGAGCCCGATTCGCAGTGCGGTCAGGTGCGCGACGCCGATGTCGAGCGCGACGACGAACACGCGCTCCGACTCGGGCTCGACCGTGATGGACGGGCGCCCCGTTCCGCCCCGGCCGACCGGCGCCGTCTCCCTGGCGAGCCGAGCGACCACCAGATCCTCGGTGAGCGTCTTGACGGTGCTCCGGTTGAGGCCCGTCAGCGCCGTCAGGTCGGCGCGCGACGTCGCCCCGTGCACGTGCAGGAGGCGCACGAGCGTCGCGAGGTTGCGCCGACGGACGTCGTCGACCGACGCCGGCGCTGTCACCGGGTCCGGGGACGACACGTCAGACGCGGCCGGTGGCCGCGGCGCGCTTTCGCGACAGCGCGTCGACGCTCGCCGCCACGAGCAGCACTGCACCGGTCACCATGAAGACCACGCTGGAAGGCTGGTTGAGCAGTCCCATCCCGTTGATGATGACAGCGATCACCAGGCCGCCGACCACGGCGTCCATCATCTTGCCCTTGCCGCCGAACAGGCTGGTGCCGCCGATCACGGCGGCTCCCACCGCGTACAGCAGCGTCGACGCCCCACCCGTCGACGGCGTGATGCCGTTGTCCCGGCTGGCCAGCAGCAGGCCGGCGACGGCCGCCAGGCTCGAGGAGATGACGAAACAGGCAAGCTTCACCCGCTGCACGTTGATGCCTGCTCGGCGGGCCGCCTCGGCGTTGCCGCCGACGGCATACACGTGCCGGCCGAACGCCGTGCGGCCGAGCACGAAGTTGAGCCCGACGAGCAGCGCGACGAGGAGCACCACCACGATCGGCACGCCCTTGATCGACGTCAGCGCGACGTTGCGGCTGCGCTCCTGCGACAGGTACGCCGTCGCCAGGCCGAGCAGCAGGGCGAGCACCACGATCTTGGCGACGACGACCTGGACGCTCGTCGAGGCGAGGCCGGTCCGCTTGCGCTGCTGCGCCTTGCGCAGCGACACGACGGCGTACGACGCGATCACCGCGACGACGAGCGCCCAGCCCAACCAGACGGGCAGCGTGTCGTTGTTCAGCGCGAGCAGGACATCGTCCCGGACCGGGATGCTGCCGCCCTCGCCGATGAGCTCCAGCAGCACGCCCTGCAGGCCCAGGAAGGCCGCGAGCGTCACGACGAACGAGGGGATGCCGAGCCGCGCGACGAGCAGTCCGATGCAGATGCCGATGACCGTCCCGGTCAGGACGCCGGCGACCACCGCGAGCCACCACGGCCGCTCCTGCCGCGTCAGGAGGATGGCCATGACGGCCCCGCCGGTGCCGGCCGTGAACCCCGCCGACAGGTCGATCTCGCCGAGGAGCAGCACGAAGACCAGGCCCATGGCGATGACGATGACGGCGGCGCTCTGGTTGATGAGGTTCGCCAGGTTGAAGGCGTTGGTGAACTGGTCCGGTCGCAGGGCCGAGAAGACGGCGACGAGGACGACGAGTCCCAGCACTGCGGGCAGCGACCCGACGTCGCCGCCGCGGACCCGCTCGAGGTACTCGGTCATGGTGGCGCGCACGCCGGGATCGGCGACGACCGGCGTCTGCTGCGGCTCGACGCGCGTGCTGGTCGGGGTGCTCATCGCTCCTCCCCCGTAGCCGGGCCGGCAGCGAGCTTGTCGGCGGCGGTCAGGCCGTGCTCGCCGGAGCGCCCGGACGTGATGAGCTCGACCACCTGGTTCCGGGTCACCTCGCTCGCGCGCACCTGCGCCGCCATGCGACCGAGGTACAGCACCGAGATGCGGTCGGCGACCTCGAAGACGTCGTTGAGGTTGTGGCTGATGAGCACCACGGCCAGGCCCTTGTCCGCCAGGCGCCGCACCAGCTTGAGCACCTGCTCCGTCTGCGCGACGCCGAGCGCGGCCGTCGGCTCGTCGAGGATGACCAGCTTGGAGTTCCAGAGCACGGAGCGGGCGATGGCCACGGTCTGCCGCTGACCACCAGACAGGCTGGACACCATCTGGCGGATGGACTTCACCGTGCGCACGGACAGTCCGGCCAGCGTCTCCGACGCCCGCTTCTCCATCTCGGCCTCGTCCAGCCGGCCGCTCTTGGTCAGCTCGCGACCGAGGAACAGGTTGTGGACGATGTCCAGGTTGTCGCAGAGCGCGAGGTCCTGGTAGACGACCTCGATGCCGAGCGCGTTGGCCTGCTTGGGGTTGTGCACCGTCACGGCCGCGCCGTCGAACAGGTACTGGCCGCCGTCGAAGGCGTGGATGCCGGCGATGCCCTTGATGAGCGTGCTCTTGCCGGCGCCGTTGTCGCCGACGAGGGCGGTGACCTGGCCGGGGTAGGCGTCGAAGTCGACCCCCTGCAGGACGTGCACCGCGCCGAAGCTCTTGTCGACGCCGCGCAACGACAGCAGCGGCTCGCGGTCGGGGGCTGGTCGGTCCGCCGGGGCGGTGCCGGGCGACGTCATCGGAGCTCCAGGGGTGGTGGGGGAGGGGGACGCCGACGGCCCGGTGCAGTGCACCGGGCCGCCGACGTGGTCCGGCTAGGAGATCCCGGCCTCGGTGCAGGCGGCCTGGAACTCCGCCGTGCAGATGTCTGCGACGGTCCAGAACCCGTCGTCGATGACGTCCTTGACGTTGTCCTTGAAGATCGCCTGCGGCTCCTCCAGGACCGACGGGACGTCCCTGTCGAGCTCGGTGTCCTTGACCGTCCCGGTGGCCAGCGACGAGGCATCCTCGCCCCGGATCAGCGCGATGGCCAGCTCGGCGGCGGCGTCGGCCTCCTTCTTGATGGCCTTGTAGACGGTCATGCACTGGTCACCGGCGAGGATGGCCTGCAGGCCCTCCTTGCTCGCGTCCTGGCCCGTCACGGGCACCTTGCCGTTCAGCCCGTTCGCCTTGAGGCGGGCGATGATGCCGCCGGCCATCGTGTCGTTCGCCGAGACGACGCCGTCGACCTTGCCGCCGTTCTGCGTGTACAGCTGCTCGAACGCGGTGCCGGCCACCGTGGCGTCCCACTCGCCGGTCTGGTCGCCCACGATCTTGTAGTCGCCGGAGTCGACCTTCGGCTTCAGCGCCTCGACGTAGCCCTGCTTGAAGAGCGCGGCGTTGTTGTCCGTCGGGTCACCGTTGATCATGACGATCTGTGCCTGGCTCTTGCCGGCGTCGTCGAGGCACTGAATGAGCCCCTCGCCCATCGTCCGGCCGACCTCGACGTTGTCGAACGAGACGTAGTACGACGCCTCGCCGCCGAGGGTCAGGCGGTCGTAGTCGATCGTCTCGACGCCGGCCGCCTTCGCCTTCTTCAGGCACGCGGAACCGGACTCGGAGTCGAGGTTGACGATGAGCAGCACATTCACGCCGGCGTTGATCATGCCGTCGCAGAGGGTGCCGAACTTCGACACGTCGCCGCCCGCGTTCTGGATGTCGGCCTCGATGCCGGCTTCCTCGAACGCGGCCTCGAGGAACGGACGGTCGTTGGCCTCCCAGCGCGGAGATGTCGACGCGTCGGGGAGGATCACGCCGACCTTGCCGCCGTCGCCTCCTGCCCCGTCGGTGCTCCCACTGCTGGCGGTGTCGTCTCCGTCGTCGCCGCAGGCGGCGAGGACCAGCGCGAGGGCGGCCACGGTGGCTGCTCTCGCGAGAGTCTGCTTGCGCATGGACAGGTCTCCTTCTGCGTGGCGTGGCGGGCAGGGGGCGGGCGGCGGACCGCCCGTGCGCGGGTGCGCTGTGACCTGTGCCACAGGCTTTGTTGTGGGCCGCAACGTAGACCTGAGATGCATGCCGACGCAAGTGCTAACGCTCAACTCGCCACCGGTGTCACTGATCGTGCCTGCCTGACCACGCAACGACGTCTTGACGTGAGGCGGCCGGCAGCACAAAGTTGAGACTCCCAACAAAGGCGGTGGCACCCGCATGACCCGAGCTCCTCGTCCCGAGGACCGCTTCACCTTCGGCCTCTGGACGGTGGGCTGGCAGGCACGTGACCCGTTCGGCGACGCCACGCGTGCGCCGGTCGACCCGGTCGAGAGTGTGCACCGGCTGGCCGAGCTGGGTGCCTACGGCGTCACGTTCCACGACGACGACCTGCTCGCCGTCAGCACCGATCGAGACGCCGAGATCAAGCGGTTCCGCGCCGCCGTCGACGAGACCGGCCTCGCCGTTCCCATGGTCACGACGAACCTGTTCACGCACCCCGTCTTCAAGGACGGCGCGTTCACGAGCAACGACCGCTCGGTGCGTCGCTACGCCCTCCGCAAGGTGATGCGCAACCTCGACCTGGCCGCTGAGCTCGGGGCCGAGACCTACGTCTTCTGGGGCGGCCGCGAAGGGTCCGAGACCGACGCCGCCAAGGACGTGCAGGCAGCCCTCGACCGGTACCGGGAGGGACTCGACACGCTGGCCGAGTACTGCGTCGAACGTGGCTATGACCTGCGGTTCGCACTCGAGCCGAAGCCGAACGAGCCGCGAGGCGACATCCTGCTGCCGACCATCGGCCACGCCCTCGCCTTCATCTCCACCCTCCAGCACGCCGACCGCGTCGGGCTCAACCCGGAGGTGGGCCACGAGCAGATGGCCGGCCTGAACTTCGTGCACGGGATCAGCCAGGCGCTGTGGCACGGCAAGCTGTTCCACATCGACCTCAACGGCCAGCACGGGCCGAAGTTCGACCAGGACCTCGTGTTCGGGCACGGCGACCTGCTGAGCGCGTTCTTCCTCGTCGACCTGCTCGAGCACGGCGGTCCGGGTGGCGGGCCGGCCTACGACGGGCCGCGGCACTTCGACTACAAGCCGATGCGCACCGAGGACGCCGAGGGCGTGTGGGCGTCGGCCGCCGCGAACATGCGCACGTACCTGCTGCTCGAGGAGCGGGCCGCCGCCTTCCGCGCCGACCCCGACGTGCAGCAGGCGCTGGAGCGCAGCCGCGTGCCCGAGCTGGCGGTACCGACGTTGGGCGAGGGCGAGACCCTCGCCGACCTGCTGGCCGACCGCTCGGCGTTCGAGGACTTCGACGCCGACCTCGTCGGCCGGGCCGGGTACGGGTTCGGGGAGCTCGACCAGCTCGCCGTCGAGCACGTGCTGGGCGCTCGCTGACAGGGCCCGTCCGGCTGGCCGCCGGCGGGGCCGAGCTCGACCTCGACCCCGCCGAAGGCGGCCGCTGGACGGCGCTCGCGGTCGACGGCCTCGACCTGCTCACGCGCGCCGACGTGCCCGTCGGCCGCCCGGCGACCCGGCGCGGATGCTTCCCCATGGCACCGTTCGCGGGGCGGCTGCGCGACGGTCGGATGACGGGTGCGGTGTCGAGCACCGGCTGCCGCCGCACGCTGCTCCGCACGCCATCCACGGCACCGCCGTGGACGCGGCGTGGACCGTGGTCGACCGCTCGCCCACCAGCGCGGTGCTCGAGCACGCGCTGGGCGCACCGTGGCCGTTCGCCGGCAGGGTGCGGCAGGAGCTCGTGCTCTCGCCGGACGGCCTCGACGCGACGCTCTCGCTGCACGCCGTCGAGGAGCAGCCGGTGACGCT
>JBKHYE010000057.1:0-30535 GCA_046565705.1 Actinomycetes bacterium | reverse complement strand
CTTGTGGTCGGACGCGATGACCATCCCGCCGGCGTCGGGCATGCCGCCGGCGCGCACCTGCGTCAGCCGCCGGTCGGCGGCCTGCAGGACGGCGGGCATCCAGTCGCCCGCCGGGTCGAGCGCGGTGCGCCACGCGGCGGCGGTCTGGTCGGCGGTGAGCGGCTCGCCGAGGGTGGCAGTCACCTCCTCACCGGCGCGGGTACGCCAGGTCGTCGTGCCGCTGTAGGCGAGGAACAGCACCGGCCGCACGACGCCGTCGCGCAGCGCCTCGCCGTAGCCGTACGCCGAGTCGGCGGCGCTGCGGGTGATGCCGTCGCCGCCGCGCTCGTAGCGCACGAACGGGATGGCGGCGGTGTCGCTGCGGAAGGGCGTCCCGGTCAGGCACAGCCGCCGTGCGGCGGGCTCGAACGCCTCGCGGACGGCGTCGCCCCACGACAGCGCGTCGCCGGCGTGGTGCACCTCGTCGAGCACCACGAGGGTGCGCCGCCGGTTCGTCCGCGCGCGGTGCAGCGCAGGGTGCGCCGCCACCTGCGCGTAGGTGACGACGACACCGAGGTAGTCGGCGCTGTGCGCGCCGGCGGCGTTGCGGAACGTCGGGTCGAGCGGGATGCCGACGCGCGCCGCCGCCAGCGCCCACTGCGTCTTCAGGTGCTCGGTCGGCGCGACGACGGTGACGGCCTGGACCTTGCCCGACGACAGCAGCTCGGCCGCCACCCGCAGCGCGAACGTGGTCTTGCCGGCGCCCGGCGTCGCGACGGCGGTGAAGTCCTGCGGGTCGGTGCGGAGGTACTGCACCAGCGCGGCCCGCTGCCAGGCGCGGAGCGGTGGGCGCACCGGCTCTCCGGCGGGTGCGGCAGAGGGGGCGACGGTCACGCAGCTCTCTTCGTCGGGGACGTGCGGGGGCGCGCGACCGCCGCCGATCCGGCCCTCGGGGCCGTCCGGCGACACGGTCGCGGAGAGGTGCCGACACTAGGCGAGCCGACCGGCGCGCCGGTCGGCAGACACGCCGGGTGGCGCGCCGTCGACGGGCCGTCACCGTGTCGGTCAGGGTGCGAGGCACGATGGGCGGGTGACCGATCTGCGACAGGCCCTCGACGAGCACGGCTGGCTGGTCGTCGACGGCCCGGACGGCGCGGCGTCGACGGTCGGGCTGACGCCGCGCGGCCTGCCCGAGCTCGTCGTGCTGGGCCTGCCCACCGACGTCGGCGGCGCGCTGCTGCACGACCTGGCCGAGCGACTGCTGAGCGGCGACCTGGCCGGCGAGGGTGTCGGCGACGGCGAGCCGATCGACGGCCTGCTCGACGGCCGTGCGCCCGTGCTGCTCACCGTCGACCGCGACCTGCCGAGCCCCGCGGCCGAGGTCTACGGGACCGCCCGGCTGCGGCAGCTCGTGTGGCCGGACGCCGACGGCCGGATGCCCTGGGACGACGGGTTCGCGCACCCGGACCTGCAGCCGCTGCTCGCCGACCCGCGGGCCGGCACCGTTGCGCTCGACCCCGACGCCGACCCGTGGCCGCTGGCCGAGGACCCGCACCTGCAGGTGCTCACCAGCCGGAAGGTCGCCGAGCAGGACGCCCCGGTGCTCGTCGTCGTCCGCACGGACACCGGCGAGCTGCACTTCCTCGACGGCGTCTCGGAGTTCTCGCCTTCGCGCGCCGTCGTGGAGTGCCTGCACCAGGCGCTCGAGCGCGACCGGAGCCTCGTCGCCGCCGTCCGCGAGCTCGGTGACGGCATGGCCGCCGAGCGCGAGGACGCGCAGGCGCCGTGGGACGTCGGCGTCGCGTAGCCGTCAGGGGGGGTGTCGGTCAGGCGGTGACGAAGTCGAGAAGCATCTCGACCGACCGGAGCAGCGGCACCTCGAGGTCGGCGTAGGAGTCGACCGCCGCCAGCACCCGGCGCCAGCCCTCCCACGGCTCGCCCCAGCCGAGCGCCGCGCAGACGCCCTCCTTCCACGGCCGGCCCGGCGGCACCACCGGCCAGGCCGCGATGCCGACCGACGCCGGCTTCACGGCCTGCCACACGTCGACGTAGGGGTGGCCGGTCACCAGCACGTGCGGTGAGCGCACCTGCGCGACGACGCGGCTCTCCTTGCTGCCGTCGACCAGGTGGTCGACCAGCACGCCGAGCCGGCGCCCCGGCGCGGGTGCGAACGAGCGCACCAGCGACGGGAGGTCGTCGACACCGCCGAGCGGCTCGACGACGACGCCCTCGACCCGCAGGTCGTCGCCCCACACCCGTTCCACGAGCTCGGCGTCGTGCGTGCCCTCGACCCACAGCCGGCTCCCACGCGCCACCCGCGCGCGGGCGCCGTCGACGACGACCGACCCCGACGCCGTGCGGGTGCGGGTGGTCGGCGCGGCGACGACCGGGCGGGTCAGGGTGACCGGCTGACCGTCGAGCAGGAACCCGGCCGGCAGCAGCGGGAAGACCCGCACCCTGCCCTTCCGGTCCTCGAGACTGACCCGCTCCTTGTCGCACGCCACCACCGCGCCGCAGAAGCCGGTGGAGGCCTCCTCGACGACGAGGCCGGCGTCGGCCGGGTGCTCGGCGACCTGCCGCCGCGGGCGCCGGGCGTCGGCGAGGACGTCCTCGGAGTAGTGGCGCGAGCGCATGGGGTCGAACGCTAGGCGCCGGCGGGCCGTGCGGACCGGCGCGACACACGAGGGCGGCGGACGTCAGGACCGCCGAGCCTGCACCTGCTCCCAGGTCCTGACGCAGCGCGGGCACTAGGCTCGACCGGCGTGCCGACCATCCCGCCGCGCAGCGCGCTGCTCGCGGCGTGGGGCGGCGCGTGGCTGGCCGGCGAGGTGTCGCTGGACGACGCCGTCACGCACACCGAGCGGCACGACGAGGCGCACCTCGTCGACGGGCTCGACCTCGACACCGTGCCGCTCGAGCGCGCGCTCGGCCGGCTGCGGGCCGACGGCGTCACGCGGCTGCGCGTCGTGCTCCCCGCGCCGGGCGACCCGACCGGGCTGCCCGGTCCGGGCCCCTTCAGCACGGTCGCGCTCGGCGCGGGCGAGGGCGTGCTCGCGATCCGTGACGACGGCACGGGCACCGGTCTGGTGCCGGCCGTGACGGCGCACGGCTCGCGCCTGGACGGCACGGTGACGACGGTCCGCTGGTCGGCGCACCCGCTGCCGTCCGTGCCGCCGTGGTCCGGCCCGTTCCTGCCCGACGCCGACGCCGACCTGCGCCGCGGCGTCGTGCAGGTCGCTGCGGCGCTCCGCGACCTGGACGTCGCCCGCTGGCGACCGGAGCTCGCCGACGCCCTGCGCGACCTCCGGGCCACCGCCCGGGCGGGTCTCGGCGAGGCCGACCTGCCGGCCGGCTACCCGGACCGCGCCCGCGACGTCCTCGTCCGCAGCAGGCAGCTGGCCGGCGTCCTCGAGCTGGCCGGTGCCGACGCGGGCGGCGCCGTCGACACCCGCGAGACGGCCGCTCGCGAGGCGCAGCTGCGGGAGCTGGCCGCGCTGGTGCGCCGGGCCGAGATCGCCGCCTGGAACTCCTACGCCGACCTGCTGCAGGCCGACTCCCGGTGACCGCGCCCCTGCTCGTCACCGTCACGGGTCCCGACGCCCCCGGTGTCACCGCCGGACTGCTCGACGTGCTGGCCGGCCTGGGCGCCGAGGTCGTCGACGCCGAGCAGGTCGCCGTGCACGGACGCCTGCTGCTCGGGCTGGAGGTGCGTCCCGCGGCGGGCCGCCCGGTCGAGGAGCCGCTGCGCAAGGCGGCGGCCGACCTCGGGGTCACGCTCGACGTCGCACCGCTGCCCGAGCGCGAGCAGGCCGCGCCGGCCCTGCGGCACGCCGTCACGGTGCTCGGCGCACCCCTGCCGCCCGCCTCGTTCGCCGGCGTCGCCCGCCGGCTCGCGGCCTGCGGCGCGAACATCGACCGCGTGCTGCGGCTGTCGAGCTGGCCGGCGACGTCCTACGAGCTGCTCGTGTCCGGCGGCGACACCGCGCGGCTGCGCACCGAGCTGGCGGCCGAGGCGGTCGCGCAGCAGGTCGACGTCGCGGTGGAGCCGGTGACCCTCTGGCGGCGGGCGCGCCGGCTGGTCGTCATGGACGTCGACTCCACGCTCGTGCAGGGCGAGGTCATCGAGATGCTCGCCGCGGAGGCCGGCTGCGAGGCGCGCGTCGCCGAGGTGACCGCCGCGGCGATGGCCGGCGAGCTCGACTTCGAGGCGTCGCTGCGGTCGCGGGTGGCCCTGCTCGAGGGGCTCCCGGTGGAGGCGGTCGACCGGGTGCGCACGCAGGTGCGGCTCACGCCGGGTGCTCGCACGCTGGTCCGCACGCTGAAGCGGCTCGGGCACGTCGTCGGCATCGTCAGCGGTGGGTTCACCGTCGTCACCGACGACCTGAAGGACCAGCTGGGCCTGCACCACGCGCTGGCGAACGAGCTCGAGGTCGTCGACGGGCGGCTCACCGGGCGCGTCGTCGGCGACGTCGTCGACCGGGCCGGCAAGGCCGCGGCGCTCCGCCGGTTCGCCGCGGCGGAGGGCATGGACCTCGCCCAGACGGTCGCCGTCGGCGACGGCGCGAACGACCTCGACATGATCGAGGCGGCCGGGCTGGGCATCGCGTTCAACGCCAAGCCGGTCGTGCGCCAGGCGGCCGACACGGCGCTGTCGGTGCCCTACCTCGACGCCGTGCTGTTCCTGCTCGGCATCCCACGCGAAGAGGTCGAGGCCGCCGATTCGAGCGGGCCCGCGTCAGCCTGAGCCCGCAGGGGTAGGGCGCGAGAGGTGAAGCGCAGCGCCCTCTTCGGCGCCGTGGCGGCGCCGGTCGTCGCCACCGCCGTCCACGACCTGCTCCAGAAGCGGCACACCGTCACGCGCAACTTCCCGGTCGTCGGGCACGCGCGGTTCTGGCTGGAGAAGATCGGACCGGAGCTGCGGCAGTACATCGTCGCCGCGAACGACGAGGAGCGGCCGTTCAGCCGCGACCAGCGGCGCTGGGTCTACGCCTCGGCCAAGGGCGAGAACAACTACTTCTCCTTCGGCACCGACAACGACCTCGACGGCACGCCCGGCTACCTGCTCGTGCGGCAGAAGACGCTCGCGCGCGTGGCGCCGGAGCCGAACCCGCGCATCGGCACGCAGGCGTGGGTGCCGTGCGCCAAGGTGCTCGGCGAGGCGCGCGGCCGGCGGCACGCATTCCGTCCCGACTCGCTCGTGAACGTCTCCGCGATGAGCTTCGGCTCGCTGAGCGGCTCGGCGGTGACCGCGCTCAACCGGGGTGCCGCGCTCGCCGGCTGCCTGCACAACAGCGGTGAGGGTGGCATCTCGCGCCACCACCTGCAGGGCGGCGACCTGGTGTTCCAGATCGGCACTGCGTACTTCGGCTGCCGCGACGAGCGCGGCCGCTTCGACCTGCAGCGGCTGAAGGACCGGGTGGCGTCGGCGCCTGTCCGCGCGATCGAGGTCAAGCTCAGCCAGGGCGCCAAGCCGGGCCTCGGCGGCCACCTGCCGGGCGGCAAGGTCTCGGCCGAGATCGCGGCGGCGCGCGGGGTGCCGGAAGGCGTCGACTGCATCAGCCCGCCGCGGCACGCCGAGTTCTCCGACGTCGACGGCCTGCTCGACTTCCTCGAGCTGCTCGCCGACGAGACCGGCCTGCCGGTGGGCATCAAGAGCGCGGTCGGCGACATGCGCTTCTGGGAGCAGCTGTGCAGCGCGGTCGCCGCGACCGGGCGCGGGCCCGACTTCGTGACGATCGACGGGGGTGAGGGCGGCACCGGCGCCGCGCCGATGGCGTTCAGCGACCACGTGTCGCTGCCGTTCCGGCTCGGCTTCTCGCGCGTCTACCGCACGTTCGCCCAGCACGGCCTGCACGAGCAGACCGTCTTCGTGGGCGCCGGCAAGCTCGGCCTGCCCGACAACGGCCTGGTCGCCATGGCCATGGGCTGCGACCTGCTCAACGTCGGCCGCGAGGCGATGCTCGCGATCGGCTGCATCCAGGCGCAGAAGTGCCACACCGACCACTGCCCCACCGGGGTCGCCACCCAGAACGCCTGGCTGGCAAGGGGTCTCGACCCCACGCTCAAGTCGGTGCGGGCCGCGAACTACGTCAAGACGCTGCGCCGCGACCTGCTCAAGCTCGCCGAGTCCGTCGGCGTGCAGCACCCGGGCCTGGTGCGTCCGGACGACCTCGAGCTGCTCGACGGCCTCGACAGCGCGACGCTGTCGGACGTGTACCGCTACGAGCCCGGCTGGGGACTGCCGTCCGAGCGCGACCGCCAGACGATCGGCGCGCTCATGGCCGCGACCGCCCCGGAGGGCGGCAGCGCGCCGGAGTCGCCGACGGCGCAGTCCTGAGCGGCGCTACGGCAGCCGCTCGGCCATCCACGCCTCGTCGGGCTGCAGCCCGGCCTCGCTGAGGGTCGCGTGCACGCCGTTGACGGCGCGCTCGCCGTCGACGGAGCTGACGACGAAGCGGACGTCGACCGCCCACCGGCCGTCCGGCTCCTGCGGCTCCACGCGCACGTCGTCGAACAGCTCGCGCACCGCGGACAGCTCGCGGCGCACGTCGGCCTCCGCGAGCTCCGGCGTCGCGGCAGCTCGCCGGAAGCGCGCCATGACGGCGAAGCTGTGCAGCACCTCCCCGACGTCGTCGGGCAGGTCCTCGAGCTCTGTCGAACCGGCCATGGGGACGTGCTTACACCGTGGGACGCACGAGACGTCCCGACACTCCTGCGTCAGTCGCGTGACGGCCGCGTCCGCACCCAGGCGGTCGACGCCGCCGGCACGGTGACCGCGCCGTCGTCGAACGACGCGCCGGGAGCGGTGCACTCGAGCAGCTCGACCGCTCCGTCGACCGGCACCTCGACCGCCTCCGACGCGCTGTTCAGCACGGCGGCGAAGCCGTCGCGCTGCGCCACCAGCACGTCGTCGGACGACGCGCCCCACGTCATCCCCGGGCCCAGTGACGGCAGCAGCTCCGCGCGGCGGCGCAGCAGCCGCTTGTAGGTCGACAGGACCGAGCCCGGGTCGCGCTGCTGGACGTCGACGGCGTGCGTCGTCGCCTCGGGGCCGAACGGGAGCCAGGGCGTGCCGGTGGTCCACCCGTGCCCCGGCGGCTCCGCCGTCCACGGGATCGGCGTCCGGCAGCCGTCGCGGCCCCGCTCGGTGCCGCCGCTGCGCCGCCACGTCGGGTCCTGCCGCAGCTCCGGCGGGACGTCGGTCTCCTCGAGCCCGAGCTCCTCGCCCTGGTACAGGTACGGCGACCCCGGCAGCGCCAGCAGCAGCGCGGTGACGGCGAGCCCGCGGCGCCGGCCGAGGTCTCCCCCGCCGTAGCGGGTGACGTGCCGGGTCAGGTCGTGGTTCGACAGCACCCAGGTCGCGGGGTCGAAGTGCCGGAGCGCGACGTCGAGCACCTCCTTGAGCTCCGCCGCTCCCCACGGTGCCTTGAAGACCGTGAAGTTGAAGGCCTGGTGCAGCCGCTGTCCCTGGACGTACCGCGCCACCCGCGGCACGTCGTAGAGGAAGACCTCGCCGACCATCATCCGGTCGCCGGGATAGGTGTCGAGCAGCTGCCGCCACTCGGCGTAGACCTCGAGCACCTCGTCGCGGTCCCAGATGTGCCGGTGGTCCTCCTCGTGCATGCCGGCCGCGGCGCCGGCCCGCGGGTCGTCCGCCAGGTCCGGTCGCTTGTAGAGGGCGTGCGCCACGTCGATGCGGAACCCGTCGACGCCGCGGTCGAGCCAGAACCGCAGGATGCGCAGGAACTCCTCGTGCACCTCGCGGTTGTCCCAGTCGAGGTCGGGCTGGCTCACGTCGAACATGTGCAGGTACCAGCTGCCGTCCGGCGCCTGCGTCCAGGCCGGACCGCCGAAGACGCTCCGCCAGTTGTTCGGCGGGCCGTCCGTCTCGCTCCTGCGGAACCAGTACCGGTCGCGCATGGGCGACGACGGGTCGGCGATCGCCTCGCGGAACCAGGGGTGCTCCGAGGACGTGTGGTTCGGGACGACGTCGACGATGACGCGCAGCCCGGCGTCGTGCGCGTCGGCGAGCAGCCGGTCGAAGGCGGCGAGGTCGCCGAACCGCGGGTCGACGTCGCAGTAGTCCGCGACGTCGTAGCCGTGGTCGTGCTGCGGCGACGGGTAGAACGGCGTGATCCAGACGGTGTCGACGCCGAGGTCGCGCAGGTACGGCAGCTTGCCGCGGATGCCCTCGAGGTCACCCAGGCCGTCGCCGTCGCTGTCCGCGAACGAGCGCACGTAGACCTCGTACACGACGGCGTCTCGCCACCAGGGCGCAGCGGTGCTCACCCGGGCGACCGTACCGGGGGCCGGCAGCACGTCGCCGGGCAGCGGTCGTGCGTGGCCGGCGCCCCGTGCGTCGGCAGCTCCGGGCCCTCCATCCGCTCGACGAGCAGGTCGCGCAGCATCGCGACGAACGCGGGATCGGTGCCGACGGTCGGCGACCGGCGCGCCACCATCCCGGGCAGCCGGGCGACCCGCTCCTGCGCCTGCACGTCGAGGTCGTAGAGCACCTCGACGTGATCGCTCGTGAAGCCGATGGGCACCATCACGACCTCGCGCACGCCCTCGGCGTGCAGCGCCTCGAGGTGGTCGCCGACGTCGGGCTCCAGCCACGGCACCGACGGCGGACCGCTGCGCGACTGCCACACCAGGTCCCACGCGCGCGGCCGGTCGAGGCGCGCCACCACCTGCTCGCAGGCCAGCCGCAGCGCCCGCTCGTACGCGTGGCCGTCCGGCCCGCTCGCCGCCGCCGTCGACACCGGCACGGAGTGCGCGCAGAAGACCAGCCGGGCGTCCGGTCCGAGGTGCGCGAGCTCGGCCTGCACGCCGCGCGCGACGGGGTCGAGGAAGCCGTCCTCTGCGTAGTAGTGCCGCAGCTTGGTCACCAGCGGCGCGCCGGCACCGACCTCGGCGCGCGCCCGCCAGATGTCCTCGCGGTACTGCCGGCACCCGCTGTACGAGGGGTAGGCGCTGGTGACGACGGCCAGGGCGTGCCGCACGCCGTCGTCGCGCATCTGGCGCATCGTCTCGGCGAGGAAGGGGTGCCAGTTGCGGTTGCCCCAGTACACCGGCAGCTGCGGCCCGCGGGCGGCGAGCTCGGCCTCGAGGGCGGCCTTCAGCGCACGCGCCTGCGCGTTGATCGGGCTGACACCGCCGAACACCTCGAGGTAGTGCCGGCTGACCTCCTCGAGCCGCTCGGGCGGGATGCCGCGGCCGCGCGTCACGTTCTGCATGAACGGCACGACGTGCTCCGGCGCCTCCGGGCCGCCGAACGACACGAGCAGGACGGCGTCGACCGGCGGCGGGTCGATCGGCGGGTCGTCGATGCCCTCGTAGGACGGCGGGTCGGACGGTGCGCGGGTCACCGACCGATCCTCGCGGCAGCGGCGCGGTGCTGCACGCGCAGGGTCAGCGGCGCCGGAACGGGTCCGGCGTCGGCGGCGCCGTCAGTGCGGCGCGCGGGCAGGTGGCCAGCGTCAGGCCGGCGTGCTGCAGGGCGTCGTCGCACAGCGTCTCGACCGTCCACCCGGCCGCTCGCCCGTGCTCGGTCGTCGTCACCCGGTAGATCGTGAGGTCGTACTTGCCCGGGGTGCCGTAGACGGCGGCGATCGTCCCGACCAGCCGGGACTGCCCCGGTCCGCCGGGCGTGCCGTCCCACGGCACGTCGTAGCGCTGCCAGAGCCCGGGCGAGGCGTTCCACACGCCGCCGCGCGAGACGTCGCGCCGCTCGAGCTCGCTGACGACGGCCCGCGCCGCCGCCTCGCGGACGATGGCGGAGGGGCGGATGACCGTGGTCGCGTCGCCGTGCACGCGCGCAGTCTTCCCCCTCCGGCCCGACCGCCGGCACATTCCCCCGGACGGAGTAGTAACCGAGGCAGGATTTTCTCGTTGAACGGGGAACAAGGCACCAGGACGGCGCACTCCCGCAGCGCCGTCACGACCGGGAGGTCCACCCGTGAGCTCGCGCACCGCCGTCCGCCGTTCCGCCGTCGTGGGTCTCGGTGCCCTCGGTGCCCTCGTCCTGAGCGCGCCGGCGTACGCCGTCGACACCACCCTCGTCGACGAGACCGTCGACACGACGACCGAGACCGTGAGCACCGCGGTCGACCCGCTCACCTCGCCGCTGCAGCCGGCCGCCGACCCGGTCGTCACCACCGTCGAGGAGACCACCGCGCAGGTCACCGGCGGCGGCACGACGCCGGCCGAGGACGGCGCGCCGACCGAGACGAGCAAGCAGCCCGACTCCACCGCCCCGGCGGCCGAGGCCCCGGCGCAGCAGACCCCGGCCCCTGCGCAGCGAACGGCGGTCACCGCTCCCGCCCAGCAGAAGGCCGCCGGCGTCGGCGTCGCCTCGATGCCCTCCTCGCTCACCCGTACCGCGGCCGCCGGCTCGTACCCGAGCATGTCGAGCGCCAGCGGCTTCGGCAGCGCCTCGAACCCCATGTCGCTGTTCGGCGCGCCGCAGGTCGCCCCGCCGGTGCTCACCTCCGAGCTGCCGGCGCCGCTGGCCATCACGCCCGCCGGCGGTGAGCTCGCCGACGTGCTGCCGGTCGACGCCCCGGCCGGTCTGCCGGGCGCGCTCGTCGCCGTGGCCTGCACCGTCGTGGCCGGCGCCGTCGCGGCGCACGTGGCCGCCCTGCGGGCGCGCCGCGAGGCGACCGTTCACGCCTGACCCGCCCGCTCTCCCGCTCGTCGCGAAGGCTCCTCCTCTCGGTAGCGTGGCCGCACCGCCCGCCACCGAGTTCGAGGAGCCTTCGTGCGCGCCGTCCAGATCACCGAGTTCGGTGGACCCGAGGTGCTGCGCGTCGTCGACCTGCCCGACCCCGCGCCGGCGGACGGGCTGCTGCTCGTCGACGTCGCGTCCGCGGGCGTCAACTACGCCGACACCCACCAGGTCGAGGACAGCTACCTGTCGCGCTCGACCCTGCCGCTCATCCCCGGCTCGGAGGTCGTCGGCACCGACCCGGACGGCCGGCGGGTCGCCGCGTTCTCGCTGTCCGGCGGCTACTGCCAGAAGGCGCTCTTGCACCCGTCCGCGGCCTTCCCGGTACCCGACGGCGTCGGTGACGGCGAGGCGCTGTCGCTTCTCGTCCAGGGCCTGACCGCCTGGCACCTGCTGCGCACCTGCACGCACCTGCAGCCCGGCGAGAGCGTCGTCGTGCACGCCGCCGCCGGCGGCGTCGGCACGCTCGCGGTGCAGCTGGCCAAGGCGTGGGGCGCCGGACGGGTCATCGGCGTCGCGTCGACCGAGAACAAGCGCGCCCTCGCCGCAGACCTCGGTGCGGACGTCACGGTCGACGCCGGCGAGAGCGACCTCAAGGCGGCGCTCGAGGCCGCCAACGGCGGCAAGAAGGTCGACGTCGTCCTGGAGATGGTCGGCGGCCCGACCTTCGACGCGTCGCTCGCGGCACTGGCACCGCTCGGGCGCCTCGCGACCTTCGGGATGGCCTCGCGCACCCAGCCGTCGCCGGTGCACCCCGGCGCGCTGATGAGCCGCAGCCGCGCCGTCATCGGGTTCTGGCTGGCGCACTGCTTCAACCGCCCGGAGCTGCTGCAGCCGCAGATGGCCGAGCTGCTGTCCATGGTCGAGGACGGCACGCTGCGCCCGGTGGTCGGCGGCACGTACCCGCTGTCGGAGGCGCACCGGGCGCACGAGGACCTGCGCAGCAGGGGCACCACCGGCAAGCTGATCCTCGACTGCCGCGCATGACCGTCGTCGTCGCCGCGGTCTGCCGCGACGGCGTCGTCATCGGCGCCGACACCCAGATCACCGACCCCGACCGGGGCATGAGCTACCCGGCGCAGAAGCTGCACCCGCTCGGCACGCACGGCGCGTGGGGCGGCAGCGGCGCGCGGGCGGTGCTCGGCGACCTCGAGCGGCTGTTCGAGGAGCAGTCCGGCGCGATCCTCGAGGCGCCCGACGTGGGCGACGCCCTGCAGGAGCGGGCCCTGCCGGTGCTGCGGCGGCACTACGAGAACTTCATCCCCGAGGTGCCCGGGCAGAAGACCGAGGCGACGCCGTCCGCGTACGTGCTGGCCGCCGGCCTGGCCCGGGGCGGCCCGTTCCTCGTCGAGGTCAACCCGAACGGGATGGTCAGCCGGTACGAGGACATCGGGTTCCACGCGGTCGGCAGCGGCGCGCCGATGGCGCAGCAGGCCGGCGCGCTCCTGTCGCACATCGACCTCGTCGACCGGTCCGTGCGGCACGGCGTGACCGGCATCGTGCGGGTGCTCGACGCGCTGCGGACGACGTCGCCGAACGTCGGCCTGCAGATCGACGTCTGCCGGATCACGGCCGACGGCGCCCACCACCTCGACGACGCCGAGATCGACGCCGTCCGCGAGGACGTCGCCCGCTGGCGCGAGCGCGAGGCCGCCGTCTTCGACGAGCTTTTCGAGCGCTGAGGCGCCGTCAGTCGGTCGCGCCGCCGGCCGCGAGCAGCGCCTGCGCCGAGGTGTAGGTGCCCATGACCCAGCCCTCGTGCGCCGGCAGGTCGGCACCGGCGAACCGGTGCAGCGCCAGCAGCGCGTCGGACGCCATGAACAGCGCACCGCCGGCGGCCGCGCGGGCGTCGTCGCTGTCCAGAGCCGCCAGCGCGGTGGCGGCGAGCGCCGTGCTGTACAGGAGCACCGGCACGCGGTCACGCCCGGTGCGCGGCCACAGGTAGGCGTTGAGACCGGCCCAGGCGGCGACGTACGGCAGCGCCAGGGCGGGCGTGCGACGCAGCCGCCCTCCCCCGCCCCGGCCGCGCAGCGCGGCCACCCAGGCGACGTGCGCGGCGAGGAACGAGGCGAGCCCGGCGGTGAACGCCCGGTCGCCGTCGCCGAGCAGCGCGACGTCGCCGGCGCCGGACAGGGCGAGCGCGCGCTGCGTCGGACGGTCGCGGTGGGCGGCGAGCACCGGCATGAGGAGCGGCTTGCTGAACCGCCGCGCGCGCGAGTGGCCGGTGGCGGCCAGGCCGGTGTCGAGCAGAGCGAGGGCGAGGTAGCCGGCGCGAGCGGGGCTCATGACGCACAGCCTGTCAGGCGGTGCGGACGATCTCGACGTCGATGTTGAGGTGCATGCGCTGCGGCACGAGCAAGCGGCCGCCGGGCACGTCGAGCCGCAGGTCGAACGCGCTGCGGTCGAGGGCTCCGACGGCGACCAGCCGCGCGCGGTCCTCGTCCAGCAGGCACGACCGCCCGACCAGCCGCACCGGCGCTGTCCGTCCGCGGAGCGTGAGCGTTCCCTCGACGACGGCGGTCGGCCCCGCGAGGTCGACGCGCTCGCTCCGGAAGATGCCGACCGGGTGCATGGCGATCTGGAAGGGGTCGAGCGTGGTCAGGACGTCGTCCCAGACGGCGTTCCCCGTCGTCATCGACGAGAGGTGGACGTCCACCTCGACCCGGCTGTCGTCCGGATCGGCACCGACGTGCAGCGTGCCGTCGACGTCGCGGAACCGCGCGGCGAACGTCGGCGCGAGCCGCGAGACCCGCCCGGTGAACGCGACGCTCGCCGTCGGTCCGTGCACCCGCCAGGTGCCCGTCGGCACGGCACCGGCGGCGATCTGCCCGGTCTGCCCCATCTCGCCCCCCCAGCCGCCCGCGGGCGGTGGCGGCACTGTGCACGAAACCGCGCTCGGGGGGAAGTCCCGGGACGACGCGGACGTGTCCGCCGCTGCGGCGTCAGGCCGTCGCGGCGTCGCCGGGGGGCAGCGTGGCGGGCACCTGCAGCGCCTCGACGGCGGGGGCGTCGACGGCCGGCTCGTCGACGGCGGCGACCTTCGGGCAGGGGCACCAGGCGTCGTGCCACGCCCGCCGGCACCCCGGCGGGTAGGTGAGCGCGCGGACGACCCGCGCCGGGTTGCCCGCGACGAGCACGTCGTCGGGGACGTCGCGGGTGACGACGGCGCCGGCGGCCACGAGCACCCGCTTGCCGATGGTGACGCCGGGCAGCACCATCACCCGGTTGCCGAGCCAGCTGCCGTCGCCGATGTGCACCGGCGCCTCGCGGTGCGGGCGCCCCTCGACGCCGTGGCTGTCGCTGTCGACCACGCAGACCTCGTTGGCCATCGCGACGTCGTCCCCGACGACGATCTCGGTGGTGGCGATCAGCACCGTGCCGCAGTTGACGAAGCACCGGTCACCGAACCGGATCCGCCCCCAGCCGCTGATCAGCGTCTTCCGGTGCCCCGACCAGACCTTGAAGTGGTCACCGACCTCGAGGTTCGTGGCGTCGACGGTCGGCCAGCTCAGCACCTGCGCGGAGCGACCGACGCGGGAGGCGCCGCGCAGCACCCACTTCGCCTTGGCACCCTGGCGGACAGCGGCGGCCTGCCAGTGCAGCTCGGTCCGACGTCGCGCCCAGTCCACGGCGAGGCAGGCTACTGGCACGATGCGCCCATGCCCGGACCGGACGCGCACGGCGAGGTCGACGAGCCCGTGCAGTGCTCGGCGAAGGGCTGCCGCGCCGACGCGCGGCACCTGCTCGTCTGGAACAACCCGCGGCTGCACACGCCGGGCCGCGAGAAGACCTGGGCCGCCTGCGACGTGCACCGGTCGACGCTCGGCGAGTTCCTCTCCGCCCGCGGGTTCCTACGGCGGATCGACCCGCTCGAGCAGTGACGCGGGGAGACATCTGCAGTTCCGACACGCTATGACGTGTCGGAACTGCAGATGACGCAGCGGTCAGGCGGTGACGCGCTCGCGACGGACGGCGGTGAGCGCCTCGGCGAGCACGGCGGTGAACCGGCGGGCGTCGACCGAGCAGACGTCGTGGTCGCCGGGCAGCAGGTGCGGCTCGACGTCGAGCGCCGCGGCCAGTGCCCGCTGCTTGCGCGGCGGGACCAGCCGGTCGCGCGTCATGACGACGACGGCGGCCGGCTGCGTCAGCTCCGCCACCCAGCCGCTGCTGTCGAAGCGGCCCAGCTCACGGCCGGCCTCCGCGAGGTCGCGGGCGCTGCCGCGCGAGAGCTCGCCGGCTACCCAGCTGCTGCCGCGGGGCGGTGCGCCGGCCAGCCGCATGCCGGCCTTCCACGCCCCCTGCGGGAACGCGCCGAGCACCAGTCGCAGGCCGCCCATCGCACGCCAGAACGCCTTCATCCGCGGGTCGCTCCAGTCGAGCGCCGTCGCGCACAGGACGAACCCGTCGACCAGCTCGGGGTGGCGGCGGGCGAGCAGCTGCGTCACCGGCCCGCCCATCGAGTAGCCGACGACCAGCGCCCGCGGCACGTCGAGCGCCCGCAGCACGGCAGCGGCGTCGTCGGCGCAGTCGGCGAGCCGGAACGGGTCGCTGGAGCGCAGCCCGCGGCCGTGCCCGCGCAGGTCCATGGCCACCACCCGGTAGCCGGCCCGCCGCAGCGGGCCGTACGTCTGCGCCCAGTTCAGGTCGCTCGGGAACATCCAGCCGTGCACGAGCAGCACGACCGGCCCGCTGCCGCCGGTGTCGCGCACGAAGAACTCACCGCGGTCGGGCACCAGGACCGTGCGGCCGGGCGGCAGCGGCACGGGCGGCACGGGCGCCTCGAGGCGCTGCCGGCGCGGCCGCCGGGTGACCGGGCGGCGGGAGGCGCGACTCATACCCGCCACTGTGCCCGCGGGGCGACGTCGGGCTCGGCAGGTGCGGTGTGACGTCGCCCTCGTGTCAGCGGTCGCGGAACCCACCGACGGCGCGCCGGAACAGGCCGCCCTTGGCCGGCAGCGGCGGGGCGGGCGGTGGCGGTGTGCGCCGGATGCGGGCGACCGGCGTGGCGTAGTCGGCCGCCCGGATCGCCTCGACGACGGCGTCGTCGTCGAAGTGCTCGGAGCCCGCGATCGTCGGCACGAAGCCGACCAGGACGCCGTTGCGCATCACCTGCGCCTCGAGCCCGGCGGTGCCGTCGCTGTCCCACACCGCCTCCCGGCCGTCGGGCAGGCGGACGGCGACGCCGAACTGGTAGACGCCCGGCTTGCGGACGTCGGCGTCGACGCCGACCGCGCGCAGCGCGTCGACGACCCGGCGGGCTCTGCTCTCCTCCACGCAGGGACGAACGCCCGACGGCGCCGTCGGGTGCCCGGAGCTGTCAGCCGACCGCGCTCGACAGCTCCTCGAGCCGCGACTGCGCGGCCTGCAGCACGCCCTTGCGCGCCTTGTGCGCCTGCTCGAAGGCGAGCAGGGTGCGCAGCTCCTCGACGTCCTCGGTGTCGGCGACGTGCCGCATGATGCTGTCCCCGGTGAGCTTCTCGTAGCCGGCGAACGGCGGCTTCTCATCGGACACCCCGTTCTCAGGGCCGGTGCCGCCGGTCGCCTCGAGCGCCTGCTCGGTCAGCTGCTCGGCCCGCTCCTCGAACGACTCGGCCTTCTCGGCCGCCTTCTCCGCCACGGCGTCGCCCGCACGTCCTGCGGCGTCGACGAAGGAGTCGGCGGCCTGCTCGGCACGCTCGCCGGCCCGCTGTCCGGCTGCGGCCACGCCCTGCTCCGCGTTCTCGGCGCCCTTCTCCGCCTTGGCGGCGGCGGTGCGCCCGACCGCGACGGCGGCCGACGTGCCGCGCTCGGTCAGGTCGACGACGCGGTCGCTCACCTTGGCCGCGGCGTCCTCGAGGTCGGCGAGCACCTCCTGCAGCGGCTGCGGCGCCTTCCCGGTGAGCCGGGCCAGCATCCCGCCGGCCCGGTTCACGCCGGACGACACGAGACCGACCGGTGCTCCCGCGGTGCGGCGGACCAGTGTCACCGCGGTCTGCACGGGCGTCGCGCGCAGCGCCGAGCTGCCGGTGCGACCCACCTCGGCCAGGCGGGTCTCGAGCCAGTCGATCGTCGCGGAGTGCGCGATCTCCAGCCGGTCGAGCACCGGGAGCACCTGGTCCTCGCCCAGCGTCTGTGCCAGGGTCCGCGCATACCGCGCGCGCTCGCGCAGCTGGTGCTCGAGGGCCAGGTCGCCGAGCAGCGCCTCCTGCAGCGTCTGCACCTGGTTCACCTGGCTCTGCAGGAACGCGCCCGCCCGCCCGAGAGCGGGGGCGACGATGTCGGCTCCCCCGCCGGTCGAGGCGACGGCGGACTTGAGCAGCTCGAGCCGCTCGCCGGCCTTGCGGGCGTTCTCGGCGAGCTCGCGCTCGATGGGGGTGGTCCGTGCCTGGGCCCGGCGGACCGTCGCGACGGTCTGCTCGAAGGCGGTCAGGCGCAGCAGGTCCTTGAGCTCGGACAGCAGCATCTCGCGGGTGACGGCCACGCTGGTCCCTCCTGAGGGGTCGACTGCGTCCGGGATGCCCAGATCCGCGCGGACGGACCCGTCAGATCTGCCTCACCCGTCCGGTGACCTGCCCCACAGCCCTCAGCGAGGCCCGAGGCGGCGTGCGGTGCGGCCCAGCCGGCGGGCGGCCATGCCGCTCAGGACTTCGAGCACCACCCGGTTGGCCAGCGCGGCCGTGACGTCGGCGCTGTCGTAGGGCGGCGACACCTCCACGACGTCGACGCCGACGACCGGCAGCTCGAGCGCGCAGCGGCGCACCGCGTCGAGCAGCTGCCGGGCGGTGAGGCCGCCGGGCTCCGGCGTGCCCGTCCCGGGGGCCATGCCGGGGTCGACGACGTCGATGTCGACGGACAGGAAGACGCCGTCGCAGTCGTCGACGGCGGTCGCGAACGCCTCGGTGAGGCAGCTGTCGAGCCCCCGCTCGACGACCTCGGTCATCTCGTACGAGCGCATGCCCTGCTCGGCCATCCACGCCAGCGTCTCGGGCCCCGGCCAGTAGCCGCGCAGCCCGATCTGCAGGAAGCGGTCGCCGCGAGCAGCGCCGCTCTCGATCAGCCGGCGCATCGGCTGGCCGTGGCCGAGCAGGGTGCCGAACTCGACGTCGCCGGTGTCGGCGTGCGCGACGAAGTGGACGACGCTCACCCGGCCCCAGCCGACGTGCCGCGCGACGCCGGTGACGTCGGGCAGCGCGACCGAGTGGTCGCCGCCGAGCACGACGGGCACCGCGCCGGCGGACGCCACGACGGAGACCGCCTCCTCGAGCGCCCGCAACGACCGCTCGGCGTGGCCGGGTGGCATCTCGACGTCGCCGGCGTCGACGACCCGCAGGTCGCGCAGCGCGTCGACGCCCAGGGCGAGGTGCGGCCGCGACCCGTCGTGCGACAGGTAGTCGGTCGTGCGGATCGCCTGCGGGCCGAAGCGAGTGCCGGCGCGGTGCGACGTGCCGCCGTCCCACGGCGCGCCGACAACGACGACGTCGGCCCCCTCGAGCGTCGCCGGGTCGGTGAGGTCGCACCGCGGCACGCCGAGGAAGGTGACGTCGGGGCCGAACATGGCGCCGAACCTGGGCATGCGCTCCTCGTCAGGTGGCCGTCGGGAAGTGCAGGCCGGCCGCCGGACCGCCCGGCTCCGGCCACCGCTCGGTGACCACCTTGCCGCGGGTCAGGAAGTGCACGCCCTCCGGCCCGTGCACGTGCGTGTCGCCGAACAGCGAGTCCTTCCAGCCGCCGAAGGAGTAGTAGGCGACCGGCACCGGGATCGCGACGTTCACGCCGACCATGCCGACGCGCACCTCGGTGCGGAAGCGACGGGCGGCGCCCCCGTCGCGCGTGAAGACCGCGCAGCCGTTGCCGTACGGGTTGGCGTTCACGAGCTGCAGCGCGCCGTCGAGGTCGTCGACCCGGACCACGGACAGCACGGGGCCGAAGATCTCCTCGCGATAGCAGGCCATCTGCGGTGTCACGCGGTCGAGCACCGACGGCCCGAGCCAGAAGCCGCCGGGGTCCCCGTGCACCGGGTGGCCGCGCCCGTCCACGGCGACGACGGCGCCCTCGCGGGCGGCGGTGTCGACGTGCGCCGCGACGCGGTCGCGGTGTTCGCGCGTGATGAGCGGTCCCATCTCGGAGTGCGGGTCACTGGCGGGCCCGACCCGCAGCCCGGCCAGCCGCGACCGCAGCCCCTCGACGAGCGTGTCGCCGGTGTCGCCGACCGCGACGACCACCGACACCGCCATGCACCGCTCCCCCGCCGAGCCGAAGCCCGCGCCGACGGCGGCGTCGGCTACGGCGTCGAGGTCGGCGTCGGGCAGCACGACCATGTGGTTCTTCGCGCCGCCGAGCGCCTGCACGCGCTTGCCGGCGCGGCTCGCCGTCTCGTGCACGTGCCGGGCCACCGGAGTGGAGCCGACGAAGGTGACGGCGTCGACCTCGGGGTGCACGAGCAGCGTGTCGACGGCCTCGCGATCGCCGTGCAGCACCGTCAGGACACCGGGCGGCAGGCCGGCGTCGGCGAAGGCCTGGGCCAGCAGCAGCGAGGCCGTCGGGTCGCGCTCGCTCGGCTTGAGCACGACGGCGTTGCCGCACGCGATCGCGACCGGCACGGTCCAGAGCGGCACCATCGCCGGGAAGTTGAACGGCGTGACGGCGACGACCACGCCGACCGGCTGGCGCAGCGAGTACACGTCGACGCCGGTCGACGCACCCTCCGTGTGACCGCCCTTGAGCAGGTGACCCACCCCGCACGCGAACTCGACGACCTCGAGCCCGCGCTGCACCTCCGCCTCGGCGTCGGCGCGCACCTTGCCGTGCTCGCTGCTGATGGCCGCGGCGATGTCGCCGAGGCGGGCGCTGAGCAGCTCGCGGGCCGCGTGCAGCACCGTGGTGCGCCGGCTCAGCGACGACGCCCCCCAGGCCGTCGCCGCGGCACGTGCGGACCGCACCGCGGTGTCGACGAGCGCGGCGTCCGCGAGGTCGACGCACGCCTGCACGGCACCGGTGGCCGGGTCGTGCACCTCGCCCTGCCGGGAGCTGCCGCCGTCCCACGGGCGACCGTCGATCCAGTGCCGGATGCGCCTCATGCCACGCGCCCGCGCCGGCGCGCCAGCTCGGCGCCGCCCACCACGACGAGCGCCACGACGAACATCGCGGTCCCGATGACGTTCACCTCCGGCGGCACGCCGCGCTGCGCGGCGCCCCACACGTACATCGGGAAGGTGACCGTGCCGCCGGAGGTGAAGTTCGTGATGATGAAGTCGTCGAACGACAGCGCGAACGCGAGCAGCGCGCCGGCGAAGATTCCCGGCGCGGCGAGCGGCAGCGTGATGCGCCGGAAGGTCTGCCACTCGGTGGCGTAGAGGTCCATCGCCGCCTCCTTGAGCCGGCTGTCGAGACCGGCCAGCCGCGCCTTCACCGTGATGACCACGAAGCTCACGTTGAACAGGATGTGCGCGATCAGCACGGTGCCGAACCCGGTCTCGACGCCGGCGTTGACGAACAGCGCCAGCAGCGAGGCGCCGAGCACCACCTCCGGCGTCGCCATCGGCAGGAACACGAGCAGGCTGGTCGGCGCCCGCCCCCGGAACCGGTGCCGCACCAGGGCGAACGCGATCAGCGTGCCGAGCGCCGTCGACACGACGGTGGCGAGGACGCCGAGCTGCAGGCTGACGCCGACGGCCTCGCACAGCCCCGCGACGCCGCACGGGTCGGTCCAGGCGTCGAGGGTGAAGCCCTGCCACGAGAAGTTGAAGCGCCCGGCCGGGTCGTTGAACGAGAACGCGACCACCACGAACACCGGCAGGAACAGGTACAGCAGCACGGCGGCGGCGTAGAACACGACGAGCCGGCTGCGGACCCAGCGCCACGCGGTCACAGCAGCTCCCGGGCGCCGACCCGGCGGACGTACACGACGACGAGCACGAGCACCGTCAGCATCAGGCTGAACGACAGGGCGGCGGCCGTCGGGTAGTCGAGCACGACGAGAAAGCGGCTCTGGATGACGTTGCCGATCATGTACTCGGACGGCGTGCCGAGGAACTCCACGTTCACGTAGTCGCCGGCGGCCGGGATGAACGTCAGCAGCGTGCCGCCGACGACCCCCGGCAGCGAGAGCGGCAGCGTCACCTTGCGGAAGGTGGTGAACGGCGTCGCGTAGAGGTCGCCCGCCGCTTCGAGCGTGCGTCGGTCGATCTTCTCCAGGCTCGCGTAGATCGGCAGGGTCATGAACGGCAGGAAGTTGTAGGTGAGACCCAGCACCACCGCGGTCGGCGTGGCGAGCAGCCGCCCGCTCTCGTCGAGCAGCCCGACGGTGCGGAGCGTCTCGACGACCCATCCCTCGTCGGCGAGGATGATCTTCCAGGCCAGCGTGCGCACGAGGAAGCTCGTGAAGAACGGCGCGATGACGAGGATGAGCATGAGGTTGCGCCACCGGCCGGCGTGGAACGCGATGGCGTACGCCAGCGGGTAGGCGATGACGAACGCCAGCAGCGTCGCGATGCCGGCGTAGAGGAACGAGCGCAGGAACTGGTCGGCGAAGGTCGAGAGCGCGTCGGTGTAGGTCGACCAGTTCCACGTCAGGACGTAGCCCTGCCCGACGGAGCCCGTCTGCAGCGACTGCGAGAACAGCGTGATCATCGGGACGACGAAGAAGACGGCCAGCCAGGCGAGGCCGGGCGCCAGCAGGAGGTACGGCGTCCATCGGCGACGCTCCTCGCGGACCGGCTCCGCCTCGAGCCACTCGTCGCTGCCGGGCTCCAGCAGGACGGGTGCGGTCACGGCGCCGTCGCCGCCAGGTCGCGGGCGTCCGTCTCCGCCGCGTCGCCGTCGTCGAGGACGAAGGTGTGCGCGACCTGCCACGCGACGACGACGGCCGTGCCCGGCCGCGGGCGGTCGTCCGCGCCTGCGTTCTGCTCGAAGACGACGAGCTCCTGGTCCCACGGCGTCTTCACGACGTACTGCGTCGACAGACCGGTGAACACGACGTCGGTCACGGTGGCCGGCAACGTGTTGCCGAGCCGCGCGGTGTCGGCACCGGCGACCGACATCGACACCTTCTCCGGGCGCACGCCCACGTGGAGCCGCGCGCCGCGCGGGCCGTGCCGGCCGGGCACGACGAGCCGGACGCCGCCGACCTCGACCTCGGTGCCGTCGACGGCCGGCTCGAGGACGGTGACCTCGAGCATGTTCGACTGCCCGAGGAAGTTCGCCACGTACGCCGTCGCGGGCCGCTCGTACAGCTCCTCAGGAGTCCCGAGCTGCTCGACCTGGCCGGCGCGCATGACGGCGATGGTGTCGGCCATCGTCATGGCCTCCTCCTGGTCGTGCGTCACGTGGACGAACGTGATGCCGACGTCGGTCTGGATGCGCTTGAGCTCGAGCTGCATCTGGCGGCGCAGCTTCAGGTCGAGCGCGCCGAGCGGCTCGTCGAGCAGGAGCACCTCGGGCTCGTTGACCAGGGCGCGCGCCAGCGCCACGCGCTGCTGCTGGCCGCCGGACAGCTGCGCCGGCCGGCGCCGGCCGAAGCCGCCGAGCTGCACCAGCTCGAGCACCCGCTCGACGCGCCCGCGCACGTCGTCGACGCGGCGTCGGCGCAGCCCGAAGGCGACGTTCTCGGCGACGTCGAGGTGCGGGAACAGCGCGTAGCTCTGGAACACCGTGTTGACCGGCCGCTTGTACGGCCGCAGCGCGGTGATGTCCTCCTCGCCCAGCAGGATGTGGCCCTCGTTCGGCTGCTCGAGGCCGCCGACCATGCGCAGCGTCGTCGTCTTGCCGCAGCCGGACGGGCCCAGCAGCGCGAAGAACGAGCCGGCGGGGACGGTGAGCGTCAGGTCGTCGACGGCGACGAACCGGCCGAAGCGCTTGGTGACGCGCTCGAGCCGGAGGTCGCGACTGGCGGTGCGTCGCGGTTCCTCGTCAGGCACCTATCACCTTCTGGAACATGTCCTGGTACTGCCGCTCCTGCTCCTCGTCGAGGTCCATGAACGGGTGCAGGCGCGAGGTCATCTCCTCGTCCGGGAAGATGAGCGGGTCGGCGGCGAGCTCCTCGTCGATCTCCTCCATCGCCTCCTGCGCGCCCTCGACCGGGGTCACGTAGTTCACCCACGCGGCGACCTCGGCCGCGACGTCCGGCTGGTAGTAGAAGTCGATGACCTTCTCGGCGCCGGACTTGTTCGCCGCGCCCTTCGGCACCATGAGGTTGTCAGACCAGAGCATGCCGCCCTGTTCCGGGACGAGGAACATCATGTCGGGGTCGTCGGCCTGCAGCTGGATGACGTCGCCGGACCAGGCGATCGCCGCGGCGACGTTGCCGGACGCGAGGTCGGCGGCGTACTCGTTGCCGGTGAACTGTCGCACCACGCCGTCGTCGACGGCCTTCTGCAGCTTCGCGATCGCCGCCTCGAAGTCGGCCATCGTGTGGTCGGCCGGGTCCTTGCCCATCGACAGCAGGACGAGGCCCATGGTGTCCCGCATCTCGGTCAGCATCGTGACGCGGCCCTTGAGGTCGTCGGCGAGCAGGTCGTCGAACGATGTCAGCTCGCGACCGAGACGGGTGGGGTTGTAGCCGATCCCCGTCATGCCGCTCTGCCACGGGACCGTGTACCTGCGGCCGGGGTCGAACGGCACGTCCTGCAGCGACGCGCGCAGGTTCGACAGGTTGGGGATGTTGTCGTGGTCGAGCTCCTCGAGGTAGCCGAGCCGGATCATCCGGGCGGCCATCCAGTCGGTGAGGACGACGAGGTCGCGGCCGGTGCTGCGGCCGGCTTCGAGCTGCGGCTGGATCTTGCCGAAGAACTCGTCGTTGTCGTTGATGTCCTCGGTGTACTCGACCGTGATGCCGGACTCCTCCATGAAGCGCTCGAGGGTGGGCCGGACGTTCTCGTCCTCCTCCGAGACGTCGATGTACAGCGGCCAGTTCGACCACGCGACCGTGCCGCCGCCGTCGCCACCGCCTCCGCCGCCGCCTCCGCCGTCGCTGCCCTCGCTGCCGCACGCCGCGAGCAGCGCAGGGCTGGCAGCGAGGAGGCCGACGGCCCCCGCGGCGCGCAGGAAGCTCCGGCGCGACAGCGGGGTGCCGGCGAAGGGGTCGGGCGCGGCGAACGGGCGGCGGGGACGAGACGCCATCGACAACTCCCTCCGTACGCCGGGTCCCGCGGAGGAGCCCGGATCTCGAGGCGGACCGAGACTGACAGAGCCGATGCGACGTGACAAGCGATTCCGTCGCTCCGTGCCACGATCGCAACGGATTCGCGCTGCAGGAGGCCCGATGTCGAGCGTTGAGGTGCCCGGTCTGTGGTGGGACGCGCTGGACCGTCCGGTGTCGCCCCGGGCGCCGCTGCCGGGCGACCGGGGCGTCGACGTCGCCGTCGTGGGCGCCGGCTACACCGGCCTGTGGACCGCGTACTACCTGCGGCGCGCTGACCCGTCCTTGCGGGTCGCGGTCCTCGAGGCACGCACCGCCGGCTTCGGTGCCAGCGGCCGCAACGGCGGCTGGTGCTCGGCGCTGTTCGCCGCCGGCCGCGCCGCCGTCGCGCGGGCGAGCTCGCGCGCCGCGGTCCAGGCACTCGACCGTGCGATGCGCGACACGGTCGACGAGGTGGGTCGCGTGTGCGCGGCGGAGGGCATCGACGCCGACTACGCCAAGGGCGGCACGCTGTCGGTGGCGACGCGCCCCGCGCACGTGGAGCGGCTTCGCGCGGCGGTCGCGGACGAGCAGTCGTGGGGCGCCACCGACGACGACGTCCGCTGGCTCAGCGCCGCAGAGGCCGCCGAGGCGCTGCGCCCGACGCCCTGCCTCGGGGCGGCGTACACGCCGCACTGCGCGGCGGTGCAGCCGGCGAAGCTGGCGCGTGGCCTGGCCGACGTCGTCGAGCGCGCCGGCGTCGAGATCTTCGAGCAGACGACGGCCCGCCGCATCGCGCCCGGGCGGGTGGAGACCGACCGCGGGACGGTGCGCGCCGACGTCGTCGTGCGCGCGACCGAGGCCTACACGCCTCGGCTGCCCGGCCACCGGCGCACCGCCGCGCCGCTGTACTCCCTCATGGTCGCGACCGAGCCGCTGCCACCGTCGTTCTGGGACGACGTCGGCTGGCGCCGCCGCGAGACCTTCACCGACGGCCGGCATCTGCTCGTGTACGCGCAGCGCACCGCAGACGACCGGATCGCCTTCGGTGGCCGAGGCGCGCCGTACCACTTCGGGTCCAGCGTGCGCCCGGAGCACGACGTGGAGCCGGCCGTGTTCGCCGACCTCGAGCACACGCTGCGCAGCTTGTTCCCCTCCCTCGGCGGCGCGCGGGTGACCCACCGGTGGGGCGGCCCGCTCGCCGCGCCGCGCGACTGGTTCAGCTCCGTCGGGCTCGACCGCGCGACCGGGCTCGGGTGGGCGGGCGGCTACGTCGGCGACGGCGTCGCGACGTCGAACCTGGCCGGTCGCACGCTGGCCGACCTCGTGCGCGGCGTCGACAGCGATCTCGTGCGGCTGCCGTGGGTGCAGCACCGCTCACGGCGCTGGGAGCCCGAGCCGCTTCGGTGGCTCGGGGTCAACGCGATGCTGCGGCTGATGGCGAGCGCCGACCGCGTCGAGGGCCGCACCGGCCGCCCGGCGCGGCGCGCTGCGCTCGCCGCGCGGATGACCGGCCACTGACCGCTACGCCTCGATGTTCGACATGACGTGCTTGATGCGCGTGTAGTCCTCGAAGCCGTACACCGACAGGTCCTTGCCGTAGCCGGAGTGCTTGA
The DNA here is from genome assembly GCA_046565705.1 of Actinomycetes bacterium. Taxonomy (GTDB): domain Bacteria; phylum Actinomycetota; class Actinomycetes; order Mycobacteriales; family SCTD01; genus DATLGD01. The sequence goes on along the minus strand of JBKHYE010000057.1, from coordinate 5,121 downwards.
AGCCGCCGTGCGGCATCTCGGCGACGATCGGGATGTGGGTGTTGATCCATACCGCGCCGAAGTCGAGCCGCTTGGCCATCCGCATGGCGCGCCCGTGGTCGCGCGTCCAGACGCTCGACGCGAGCCCGTACTCGACGCCGTTGGCCCACTGCACGGCCTGGTCCTCGTCGGAGAACTGCTGCACGGTGATGACCGGCCCGAAGATCTCCTGCTGCACCATCTCGTCGTCCTGCCGCAGGCCGTCGACGACGGTCGGCTCGAAGAAGTACCCGCGGTCGCCCTTGCGCCTGCCTCCGGTGACGACCCGCGCGTGCGACGGGACGCGCTCGAGGAAGCCACTCACCTTCTCCAGCTGGCTGGCGTTGTTGAGTGGCCCGTAGTCGGCGTCGATGTCGTCCGGGCCCGCCGTCGTCGTACCCCTCGCCTGCTCGGCGAGCGCGGCGACGAAGTCGTCGTGCAGCCGAGGTCCGACGAGCACCCGCGTGGCCGCGGTGCAGTCCTGGCCGGCGTTGAAGTAGCCGGCGGCGGCGATGCCCTCGGCCGCGGCCTCGACGTCGGCGTCGTCGAACACGACGACCGGAGCCTTGCCCCCGAGCTCCAGGTGCACCTTCTTCAGGTCCTCGGCGGCGGCGATCGCCACCTCACGGCCCGCCCGCACGCTGCCGGTCACCGACACCATCCGCGGAGTCGGGTGCGCGACGAGCGCACGTCCGGTGTCCCGGTCTCCGCAGACGACGTTGAAGACGCCGGGCGGCAGGTGCTCGCCGAGGATCTCGGCCATCATCACCGAGGTCACGGGCGTCGTGTCGCTGGGCTTGAGCACGATGGTGTTGCCGGCGGCGATGGCCGGCGCCCACTTCCAGACCGCCATCATCATCGGGTAGTTCCACGGCGTCACGGCGGCGCAGACGCCGATCGGCTCCCGGCGCACGAACGAGGTGTGGCCGGCCATGTACTCACCCGCCGACCGCCCCTCGAGCACGCGCGCGGCGCTGGCGAAGAATCGGATCTGGTCGACCATGGGAGGGATCTCCTCGTCCATGGTCAGCTGGAACGGCTTGCCGGTGTTGCGGCACTCGGCGCGCACGAGCTCCTCGGCGCGCTGCTCGACGGCGTCGGCGATGCGCAACATCGCCAGGCTGCGCTCGGCCGGGGTCGCGTCGCGCCACCCCTCGAAGGCGCGGGCCGCCGCGGTGAACGCGGCGTCGACGTCGTCGGCCGACGACAGGGGCGCGGTGCCGTAGACCTCGCCGGTGCTCGGGTCGACGAGGTCGCTGGTGCGGCCGTCCCGGCCCGGTACCGCCTTGCCGTCAACGACGTTGGTCAGGCTCACCTTGTCCGCCATGGCTCTCCTCCGGGGTCCGGTCGTGCTGCGACTGTAGGACTGCCGGGCACCGGTCTCCACCCCTTTGAGACGTAGAAGGGATCGGATCCGTGTCAGAACGTCGTGCAGACGACGGAATCGCTTGCCTGACCGCCGCCGGAGCGCCACAGTGGCGGCATGAACCCGCGCGAGCCCCTCGCCGACCCGCGCCCGGTCGCTCTCGACGACGTCAGCAAGGCGATCATCCAGCAGCTGCAGCAGGACGGCCGCCGGCCGTACGCCACCATCGGCCGGGCGGTCGGGCTGTCCGAGGCCGCCGTCCGGCAGCGGGTGCAGCGCCTGCTCGAGCAGGGGGTCATGCAGATCGTCGCCGTCACCGACCCGCTGCGGCTCGGTTTCGCGCGGCAGGCGCTGATCGGCATCCGCGCCGACGGCGACCTGCGCGACGTGGCGGCGAAGGTGGCGGCGATCCCCGAGGTCGACTACGTCGTCATCTGCGCCGGCTCGTTCGACCTGCTCGCCGAGCTCGTCTGCCACGACGACGAGCACCTGCTCGACCTCATCACCGACGGGATCCGGGGGGTGCCGGGCGTCCGCTCGACCGAGACGTTCGTCTACCTCCGGCTCGAGAAGCAGACCTACGCCTGGGGCACCCCATGACCACCACACCGCAGGAACCCGTCCGGCCCGCCGACAGCGACGTCGCCCTCGACGCCGAGGCGCAGCAGCGCGCGGCGCGCGACCACCTCTGGATGCACTTCACCCGGATGTCGTCGTACGACGACCACGACGTGCCCGTCATCGTGCGCGGTCAAGGACCGTACATCTGGGACAGCACCGGCCGGCGCTACCTCGACGGCCTGTCGGGCCTGTTCGTCGTGCAGGCCGGTCACGGGCGCACGGAGCTGGCCGAGGCCGCGTCGAAGCAGGCGAGCGAGCTCGCCTACTTCCCGCTGTGGTCGTACGCGCACCCGCAGGCGATCGCCCTCGCCGAGCGGCTCGCGCAGCACACCCCCGGCGACCTCGACCGCGTCTTCTTCACCACCGGCGGCGGCGAGGCCGTCGAGACGGCGTGGAAGCTGGCGCGGCAGTACTTCCGCGCGCAGGGCAAGCCGCAGAAGACCAAGGTCGTCAGCCGCTCCATCGCCTACCACGGCACGACCATGGGTGCGCTGTCCATCACCGGGATCCCGGCGGCCCGGACGCCGTTCGAGCCGCTCGTGCCGGGCGCGCGCAAGGTGATGAACACCAACCGCTACCGGTGCTGGGCGTGCGCCGACCGGCCCGCGTGCACCCTGACCTGCGCCGACGACATCGCGCGCCAGATCGAGTACGAGGGCCCCGACACGGTGGCCGCGGTCTTCCTGGAGCCGGTGCAGAACAGCGGTGGCTGCTTCCCGCCGCCCGACGGCTACTTCGATCGGGTGCGCGAGGTGTGCGACGCCTACGACGTGCTGCTCGTCAGCGACGAGGTCATCTGCGCGTTCGGGCGGCTCGGCGAGATGTTCGCCTGCAACCGCTACGGCTACGTCCCCGACATCATCACGTGCGCCAAGGGCATGACGAGCGGCTACTCGCCGATCGGCGCGATGATCGCGAGCGAGCGGCTGTTCGAGCCGTTCACCAAGGGCAACGCGTCGTTTCCGCACGGCTTCACCTTCGGCGGTCACCCGGTGTCGGCCGCCGTCGCGATGGCGAACCTCGACGTGTTCGACCGCGAGGACCTCAACGGGCACGTCCGCGCGAACGAGGCCGCGTTCCGCGCGACCCTGGAAAAGCTCGGCGACCTGCCGATCGTCGGCGAGGTCCGCGGTGCCGGCTACTTCTACGGGATCGAGCTCGTCAAGGACAAGGCCACCCGCGAGACCTTCGACGACGACGAGTCCGAGCGGCTGCTGCGGGGCTTCCTGTCGCGGGCGCTGTTCGAGGCCGGCCTGTACTGCCGCGCCGACGACCGCGGTGACCCGGTCGTCCAGCTCGCGCCGCCGCTGGTCTGCGACCAGACCCATTTCGATGAGATCGAGCAGGTGCTGCGGTCGGTGCTGACCGAGGCCTGGTCGCACATCTGACCGGGCGACGCCGTGCGCGTGCTGTGCATCGGGGCCGGCGGGGTGGGATCGGCCGCCGCGTCGATCGCGGCGCGCCGTGACTTCTTCGACGCGTGGGTCGTCGCGGACCACGACCCGGCCCGCGCGCAGGCGGCCGCTGCGCGTGGTGACGAGCGCTTCACCGCCGCGCCGGTCGACGCCCGACGCGCCGACGCCGTCGCGGTGCTCGCGCGCGAGCACCGCGCGACGCACGTGCTCAACGCCGTCGACCCGCGCTTCGACATGCCGGTGTTCCGGGGCGCCCTGGCCGCAGGAGTCGGCTACCTCGACATGGCCATGTCGCTGTCACGGCCGCACCCTCAGGAGCCGTACTCGCGCACCGGCGTCAAGCTCGGCGACGAGCAGTTCGCGATGGCGGACCGGTACGAGGCAGCCGGTCTGCTCGCGCTGGTGGGCATCGGCGTCGAGCCGGGGCTGTCGGACGTGTTCGCGCGGTACGCCGCCGACCACCTGTTCTCGCGCGTCGATGAGGTGGGCGTGCGCGACGGCGCCGACCTGCAGGTCGCCGGCTACGACTTCGCGCCGTCGTTCTCCATCTGGACGACGATCGAGGAGTGCCTGAACCCGCCGGTGGTGTGGGAGCGCGAGCGCGGCTGGTTCACCACCGAGCCGTTCAGCGAGCCCGAGGTCTTCGACTTCCCCGAGGGCATCGGACCGGTCGAGTGCGTCAACGTCGAGCACGAGGAGGTGCTGCTGATCCCGCGCTGGGTCGACGCCGGCCGTGTCACCTTCAAGTACGGCCTCGGCGAGCGGTTCATCGACGTCCTGCGGGTGCTGCACGACGTCGGTCTCGACCGCACCGACCCCGTCCGCGTCGGAGCGGTGACCGTCAGCCCGCGCGACGTCGTGGCCGCCTGCCTGCCCGACCCGGCGACGCTCGGCGACAAGATGACCGGCAAGACGTGCGCCGGCACGTGGGTGACCGGCGTCGGCACCGGCGGCGGGCCACGGTCGACGTACCTGTACCACGTGGTCGACAACGAGGAGTCGATGGCGGAGTACGGGTCGCAGGCGGTCGTCGTGCAGACGGCGTTCAACCCGGTGGTCGCGCTCGAGCTGCTGGCGGCGGGCACCTGGGAGGGCGCGGGCGTGCTGGGGCCGGAGGCGTTCGACGCGGTGCCCTTCCTCGACCTCCTCACCGCGTACGGCAGCCCGTGGGGCCAGCGCGAAGACGCCGCGTGAGAGCCGTCGATCGGCAGCGGCTCTCGCAGCTGCTCGCCACCGAACGCGAGCGGTTCCGCCGCGAGCGCCCCCGGTCCGCGAACCTGCACGAGCACGGGCAGGTGCACCTGCTCGCCGGCGTCCCGATGACCTGGATGGCGAAAGCTGCCGGCGGCTTCCCCGTCGCGCTCGCGACCGCTCGCGGCGCGCGCGTCACCGACGTCGACGGCCACCAGTACGTCGACCTCTCGCTCGGCGACACAGCCGCGATGGCGGGGCACTCGCCGGAACCGCTCGTCCGCGCGCTGCGCCGGCGCGTGGAGGACCTCGGCGGGCTGGCGGCGATGATGCCGACCGAGGACGCGGCCGCGGTGGCCGCCGAGCTCACGCGTCGCTTCGGCGTGACGGCGTGGTCGTTCGCCCTCACCGCGACCGACGCGAACCGGTGGGTGCTGCGACTGGCCCGGCACGTGACGCGGCGACCCAAGGTCCTGGTGCACTCCTGGTGCTACCACGGCACCGTCGACG
>JBKHYE010000056.1:0-4821 GCA_046565705.1 Actinomycetes bacterium | reverse complement strand
CTGCACGGCCGGCGCGCGCAGGGCCGCTGGGTCTTCTACCGGACCGGGTCGGACCCGGAGTCCCAGGACTGGCGGGTGCACCGCATGGACGGGCCGCCCGAGGGATGGTCGCCGCTGCCGACCGGCCTGCGCCCGATGGCCGCGTGCGCCGGCCCGCTGCCGCCGGACGACGAGCGGTGGGCCTACGAGGTCAAGTGGGACGGCGTGCGCGTCCTCGCCGCCGTCGAGGGCGGCCGGGTGCGGCTCACCAGCCGCAACGGCAACGACGTGACCGCGGCCTACCCGGAGCTGCGCGGCCTCGGCGCCGCGCTCGGCTCCCGGCAGGCGCTGCTCGACGGGGAGGTGGTCGCGTTCCGCGACGGACGCCCCGACTTCGGGCTGCTGCAGTCGCGCATGCACGTCTCGCGACCGTCGCCGGCGCTCGTCCGCGGCACGCCGGTGACCCTGCTGCTCTTCGACGTGCTGCACCTCGAAGGCCGGTCGCTGCTCGACGCGTCGTACGACCAGCGCCGTGCGGCGCTCGAGGGGCTCGGGCTCGACGGGCCGTCGTGGTCGGTGCCGCCGGCGTTCCGGGGCACCGGGCAGGCCGTGCTCGAGGCGACCCGTGAGCAGGGCATGGAGGGTGTCGTCGCCAAGCGGCGCGACAGCCGGTACGAGCCAGGGCGGCGCAGCGACTGCTGGGTGAAGGTGAAGCACGTGCAGCGCCAGACGACGGTCATCACCGGGTGGAAGCCGGGCGAGGGCGGTCGCACCGGTCGGGTCGGGTCGCTGCTGCTCGGTGTGCACGGTGAGGCGGGACTGGAGTACGCCGGCCACGTCGGCACCGGCTTCACGCAGGCGACGCTGCGCCTGCTGTCGGAGCGGCTCGAGCCGCTGCGCCGGGAGACGTCGCCGTACGACGGTCCCGTGCCACGGGAGCACGCGCGCACCGCCGTCTGGGTCGAGCCGCGGCTGGTGTGCGACGTCGAGTACACGGCCTGGACGCGGGACGGCAGACTGCGGCACCCGTCGTTCAAGGGGCTGCGCGACGACCTGGACCCGGAGGACGCAGTTCGGGACGTGACGGCGAGGGAGAGCTGAGTGGCCGGCAGCAAGGTCGTCGTCGACGTCGAGGGTCGGCAGGTCGCGCTCACCAACCTCGAGAAGGTGCTGTACCCGGCGGTCGGGTTCACCAAGGCACAGGTCGTCGACTACTACACGCGCGTCGCGCCGGTCCTGCTGCCGCACCTGCGCGACCGCGCCATCACCCGCAAGCGCTACCCCGACGGCGTCGAGGGGCAGGTGTTCTTCGAGAAGAACGCGCCGCGCGGCACGCCGGTGTGGGTCCGCACGGTGACGCTGCCGTCGCCGGGCAGCACCAAGAACCGCGAGACGATCGACTACGTCGTCGTCGACGACCTCGCGACGCTCGTCTGGACCGCGAACCTCGCGAGCCTCGAGCTGCACACGCACATGTGGCGGGTGCACGACGCCACCGAGCCGGAGCAGTGCCCGCCGGACATGGTGGTGTTCGACCTCGACCCCGGCCCGCCGGCGAGCATCGTCGAGTGCTGCCGTGTCGCGCTGCTGCTGCGGCCGCTGCTCGAGAAGGACGGCCTGTCGCCGCTGGCCAAGACGTCGGGCAGCAAGGGGCTGCAGCTGTACGCGCGCGCCGACGCGTTCGGGTCGTCGGCCGAGACGTCGGCGTACGCCAAGGAGCTCGCCCAGCGGCTCGAGCGCGACCACCCCGACGACGTCGTGCACCGGATGACCAAGGCGCTGCGGCCGGGCAAGGTGCTCGTCGACTGGTCGCAGAACAACGCCGCCAAGACGACGGTGAGCGTCTACTCGCTGCGCGCCAAGGACCGGCCGACGGTGTCGACACCGGTGACGTGGGAGGAGGTCGAGTCGTGCACCTCTGCCGTCGACCTCGTCTTCACCAGCGACGACGTCCTGCGCCGGGTCGAGGCGCACGGCGACCTGTTCTCGCCGCTGCTCGGCTGAGCGGCGCGCGGTCGCGGCGGTCAGCCGCCGAGCAGGCGCCCGATCGGCGAGCCCTCGAGGCCGTCGACCAGCTCGGCGACGTTGCCGTACACCGCGTCGGCGCCGGCCTCGCGCAGCTCCTGCTCGCTGATGCCGCCGCACACCAGGCCGATCACGGTGACGCCGGCGGCGCGGGCCGCGCGCACGTCGTACACGGTGTCGCCGACCATGACCGCCCGCTCGGGCGGCACGCCGACGGCGTCGAGGGCCGCCCGCACGATGTCGGGCTCGGGCTTGCTCTTCTCGACGTCGGAGGAGTTCACGACCGCCGCCACGGAGTCGTCGCAGCCGATCCGCTCGCGGAAGTCCTCGACGTCCTCCGGCGCACCGCTCGTGCAGTAGACGACCTTCAGCCCGCGCTCGGCGCACGTCCGGATCAGCTCGGGCACGCGGTGGAACGGGATGCACTGCTCGCGCAGCGGCGCCCAGTTCTTCGCGTGGCCCTCGACGATGCCGTCGTCCTCGTGTCCGATCAGCGTCTCGACGAGGTCCCCGGAGCCGCGGCCGATGGCCCGGTGGATGTCGAAGCCGGACACCTCGTGGCCGGCGTCGCGGAACGCCTCCCACCACGCGATGACGTGCAGGTAGTTCGTGTCGAGGAGCGTGCCGTCGACGTCGAGCACGAGCGCACCCCGGGCGGCGTCGGCACCGCGGTCGGAGCGCGCGGCGGGGTCAGTGGTGTGATCGGTCATGACACCGCCGGTACCCGGGCAGGACCCGACCATCCGTCCTGCCTCCCGGCCGACCAGAGGAGCCCCTGTGACCGGCGTCCCCCCGGAGCAGCTGTCCGACGAGGACCTCGAGCGCGAGCTGGCGCACCTGCACGAGACCCGGCACGACACGTTCCTGCACGGCAGCGAGGACGCGCTGCACTTCCACACCGTGCGCACGCAGGAGCTCGAGGGCGAGTACCTGCGGCGCAACCCCGACCGCGTCATCGACGCGCGTCGCACCCGGCACGGCTCTCGCGAGCAGGCCGGGCAGGACGAGCCGACCGCGTGACCGACCCACGACCCGCACTGGAGGACCTGTGACCGTGCCGACCGGAGACGACGTCCCGAGCGCTGACGCCGCCGAGCAGCACACCCCCGCCGCGACCGACGCCGACACGGTGGCCGACCTGCCGCGCGAGGTGCCCGACGACGCCTCGGAGGCCGACGCTCTGGAGCAGGCGCTGCCCGCCGGGCCGGTGGGCGGTCGCACCCGCGGCGACGTGCCGCTCGAGGCCGACGACGCGGACGCCGCCGAGCAGTCCGAGGTCGTCCCGCTCGACGAGGACGAGGCCCGCGAGTAGCCGCGCGCCGTCGCGCCGTCCCCTCCGTCGCCTGTGGCAGGGTTCAGCCCGTGACGTCCACCCCGCTCGACGGCGTGCCCGCCGCGCGCGGCGGCCGACTGCCGAGGCAGGCCCGCCGCAAGCAGCCGCTGTCAGCGGCGCAGGCGGTCTTCGTCGCCTCGGGCTACCACGCCGCCGCGATGGACGACATCGCCGAGCGTGCGGGCGTCAGCAAGCCGGTGCTGTACCAGCACTTCCCGAGCAAGCTCGAGCTGTACCTCGCACTGCTCGACCAGCACGCCGAGGCGCTGGTGGGACGGGTGCACGAGGCGCTCGAGTCCACGACCGACAACCACCAGCGCGTGGCGGCGTCGGTGCAGGCGTACTTCGACTTCGTTGACGGCGCCGGCACGCCGGGTGAGGGCGCCTTCCGGCTGGTGTTCGAGAGCGACCTGCGCAACGAGCCCGCCGTCGCCGAGCGCGTGACGCGCATGACGCAGGAGTGCGTCGACGCGATCGCGCGCACGATCGCGCACGACACCGGCTTCCGCGAGGAGGAGGCGGTGCTGCTGTCGGTGGCGCGGTCGGGGCTCGCCGAGGTCAGCGCACGGTGGTGGCTCAGCGCCGGCGCGGGGGTGCCGAAGGAGCGCGCGGTCGAGCTGCTCGTCGGACTGGTGTGGCGCGGCATCTCGGGCGCGCCGCTCACCTCCTGACGGTCCCCGGCTGTCCGCACCGGTCGACCGCGCGCCGACGCGTGTCCGCTGTCGGCGGACGCCGCAGCCACCGGGGCGGTCGCGGACTACGCTCGCCGCACACCCGGACGACGACAGGGAGCAGCGGTGGAGGTCAAGATCGGCGTGCAGCACGCGCCGCGCGAGCTCGTCCTCGAGAGCGGGCAGACGCCCGACGAGGTGGAGAAGGCCATCACCGCTGCGTTCAAGAGCAACGACGGTCTGCTGTCGCTCGTCGACGACAAGGGCCGCCGGGTCGTCGTCCCGGTCACGAAGGTCGCCTACGTCGAGATCGCCGAGGCGGAGCAGCGCCGTGTCGGCTTCGGGGCGATCTAACCCCGTCCCCGACGTGGCCGCGGGGTGAGATCCCGCTCACCTCTGCGCTCACGACCGGGGAACGTTCGCGCACCACAGGTTCCGATGATCTGCAAGTCGGGCAAGCCCCCGCCACGAACGGGCCTGCCCGGCCCGCACTCTCGAGGAGGAACCTGTGCTGCTCACCATCATCGGAATGATCATTGTCGGCCTCATCGCCGGCTTCCTGGCGCGGGCTCTCGTCCCGGGCGACGACTCCATGGGCATCGGCGCCACGATCCTGCTGGGCATCGTGGGTTCGTTCGTCGGCGGCTTCCTCGGCTCGCTGATCTTCGGCGGCGACGGCGAGGGCCTGCTCCGTCCGGCCGGTCTCATCGGCTCGGTGATCGGCGCGATCATCGCGCTGCTCGTCTACAACGCCGTCACCGGCCGCAAGCGCTCGCGCGTCTGACCGCAGCACGTCCGTCGGGGCGGCCCCCC
>JBKHYE010000055.1:0-17591 GCA_046565705.1 Actinomycetes bacterium | reverse complement strand
TCGTCGGCGCGCCGCAGCAGCGACGCCGCCGTCCCGCCCTGCGGCCGGTGCACGGCCACACCGATCGAGACGGTGACGGCCACCGGCTCCTGCCCTGCACCGCCGAACGGCTGGCCGGCGACGGCTGCGCGGATGCGCTCGGCGGCGAGCTCGGCGCCCTCCTCGTCGGTCTCCGGCAGGACGACGACGAGCTCCTCGCCGCCGTACCGCGCGACGGTGTCGACGTCGCGCACCTGCGCCTCGATGCGTCGGGCGAGCTCGACGAGCACCGCGTCGCCGCGCTGGTGCCCGTGCGTGTCGTTGACCTCCTTGAAGTGGTCGATGTCGAGCAGCAGCAGGCCGACCGGCCGACCGAACCGGGACGCGCGCTCGATCTCGCGGCCGATCGTCTCGGTGAAGGAGCGGTAGTTCGCCAGGCCGGTGAGCCCGTCGGTGACGGCGAGCCGGCTGACGTCCCGGTGCAGCAGCACGTTCTCGACGGCGACGGCCGCCTGGTCGGCCAGCGTGCGCAGGGTCAGCAGGTCGTCGGAGAGCTCGTGGTCGTCGCCGCGGGTGTCGTACAGCGCCAGGACCCCGAGCACGCCGCTCTTCCCGCGCAGCGGCACGGCGACGACCGTGTCGGCAGCGGGCTCCAGCACCGAGGCGCCGAGCTCTCGCACCGGGCCGCGCAGCGGCTCGCCCTCGCTCGCGACCCGCCCCAGCACCCCGTCCCCGATCGGGATCCGCAGCCGCGGGTCGGGCGTGCGGCCGTCGAGCCCGCGCGCCACGGCCAGGTCGAGCAGCGAGCCGGTGGAGTCGACGAGCAGCACCGCGCCGGCGCGCGCCGCCGTCGTCGCGACCGCCGTCTCGAGCACCACACCGAGGATCCGGTCGAGGTCGTGCGTGCTGGTCAGCGTCTCGCCGAGGCGGGCGAGGCCGGCCCGCAGCTCGTCACGGGAGGCCTGCAGCTGGCCGATGTGGTCGCGCAGCTCGTCGGTCATCGCGTTGAAGGCCCCCGCGAGCACGCCGACCTCGTCGCGCGAGCGGACCTCGATCGTCGCGTCCAGGTCGCCGGACGCCACCCGTGCCGCGGCGTCGCCGAGCTCCTCGAGCGGCCGGGTGGTGGCGCGCGCGAGCACGCGGGCGAGCGCGGCGGCCAGGAGCACGGCACCCAGCACGACCAGCAGCCCGGTGCGGACGACGTCGACGCCCTCGGTGACCCGCTCGACGACGACGAGCCGGGCGTCGGCCGTTCCCGCCACCGGGGCGGAGACGGCGACGCGCCCCTGTGACTGCACCGGATCGCCGCTCGCCGTCGCGGCGTCGACGACCTCCTGCGGCGGCAGTGCGCCCGACGACGCGACGACGCCGTCGCCGGCGACCAGCAGGACGGCGTCGGCATCCGTCGTGCCACGCAGCTGCTCCACGAGCTCGGCGACCGGCTGCAGCGCGGCTCGGGCCTCGCCGGCCTCCGCGGTGCCGGACTGCTGGAGCCGCGCCACGGCCGCCAGCGGGCCCGGTCCGAGCCGGCCCGCGGCGCAGTCGACGACGTCGTCCGGCACCGTCCCGGCCCGCACGGTGCGGCCGGCGCTGTCGGTGACCTCGACGCCCCGGGCCAGCCCGCGCTCCACCAGGCTCTCGAGCGCGGCGGTCTGGGCGTCGACGTCCTCCGCGGGGACGGCGAGCACCGCCCGCCCGGCGGCCTCGGCGGCCGCTCGCGCCTGCGCGCACTCCGCGGCGAGCAGCTGCGCCGCCAGCGACCCCGCTGCGGCGACCGCCCGCTCCTGCGAGGTGGCCGCGGCGCGCGGCAACGACGACGCCAGCAGGGCGAGCCCGACGAGCAGGGGGATGCCGACCACCGCCACGAACGCGGCGAACAGCCGCGAGCGGAGGGTCACGCTCACTCCCTGCGGGGCACCGGCGATCGACCGCAGCGCGGGTCGTGGCACTGCGTGGTCTGCCATGCTCGCACGGTGATCGGCAGCGGGTCATCGGCCGACAAGGGGGTCCTGCGGCGGACCTTCCTCGCCCGCCGGGCCGCGCTGGGTGCCGCGGCCGTCGCCGCCGCGGGGCCGGCGCTGGCGACCGCGCTCGGCCCGGTGCTCGACGACGCGCGCACCGTCGCGGCGTACCTCTCGACGGGCACGGAGCCGCCGACCGGACCGCTGCTCGAGGCGCTGACCGGCCGGCGCGTCCTGCTGCCGGTGCTGCGCCCCGACGCCGACCTGGACTGGGCGGAGTGGGCCGGCGTCACGCAGCCGGGACTGCGCGGCACGACGGAGCCGCCGGGCGCTCGGCTGGGCGTGGACGCGATCGGCGAGTGCGACGTCGTGATCGTCCCGGCCCTGGCGGTCGACGAGCGGGGTGTGCGCCTGGGCCGGGGCGGCGGCGGCTACGACCGCGCGCTCCTCCGTACCCGCGGCACGGTGGTCGCGCTGCTGCACGACGGCGAGCTCGTCGACCGGCTGCCGGAGGAGCCGCACGACGTCCGCGTCGACGCCGCCGCCACTGCCGCTGCGGGACTCTTCCGGCTGTCGTCGAAGATGCATCCATGAGCGCTTTCGATCCCGAGCTGGCAGCCAACGCCGAGTACGCCGCGTCCTTCGCCGACCCCGGGCTGCCGGGGCAGGCGGCCCGCGGCCTGGCCGTCGTCACGTGCATGGACTCGCGCATCGACCCGCTGGGGATGCTCGGTCTCGGCAAGGGCGACGCCAAGATCCTTCGCAACGCCGGGGGCCGCGTCACCGACGACGTGCTCCGCACGCTCGTGCTCGCCGTCCACCTGCTCGGCGTGCGCCGTGTGCTCGTCGTCGAGCACACCGACTGCCGGATGGCGAAGGTGACCGACGAGCAGGCGCACGAGGCGATCCGCGAGGTCAGCGGCCTCGACACGCGCAGCCTGGAGTTCCGGACCATCCCGGACCAGCGCGCCGCGCTCGAGCACGACGTGCAGCGCATCAAGAGCTACCCGTACCTGCCGGCCGACCTGGCGGTGGCCGGCGCCGTCTACGACGTGAAGACCGGCCGGGTCGAGATCCTCGTCGAGCAGTAGCTCAGGCGGTCCGCTCGTCGGCGGGCGCGGCGGCGCGAGTGCGCACCGGCCGGGTCGCGACCGGCAGCACGCGGTGCAGTCCGCTGGTCCGCAGGACCCGGCGGGCCCCGTCGGACGGGCTCTCGACGACGAGCCGGCCGCCGGCGTCGGCCAGCCGGCGGTGCGCTGCGGTCAGGGCACGGAGAACCGGCACCGGCAGCCCGTCGGCGCGCGAGAGGTCGACGCGGACGACCGAGCCCGGCGCCACCACGTCGTCGAGGACCCCACGTAGCCGGCCGGTCGCGACGTCGTCGAGCCGACCGCGCACGTGGACCCGGACGCCGTCGGCGGTCGCCACGGACATCACCTTCGCTGCGCCCTGCACGTGCACCTCCTGCGACTCCCCCCAGCCGCTGGCGGACCGTACAACGTCGGAGGGGCGTCGGGGGCCCGACGTGACGCAGCCGACGACGTCCGTGCGCCCGGTCACCCCCGCCGGCGGCCGCGGGCACCGGCGCGCCACACTGGCCGCGTGCCAGCCCCTCCCGCCGAGCCGTGAGCCCGCGCCGTCGCGCCGACGGCCCGGCCGACGCCTCGCCGCGGCCGGTCGTCGCCGTCGCCAACCGGCTGCCGGTGCAGCGCGGCGCCGGCGGGTGGGAGCTCTCCCCCGGCGGGTTGGTCACCGCCCTGCGGCCGGTGATGATGTCGCGCAGCGGCACCTGGGTCGGGTGGGACGGCGGCGTCAAGGGCCCACCCGCGCGGCTGCCGGACCTGTCGGTCGAGCTGGCGCCGGTCGGGCTGTCGGCGGCGCAGGTGCGCGACTACTACCACGGGTTCGCGAACCGGACGATGTGGCCGCTGCTGCACAACGCCATCGAGCGGCCGGTCTTCCACCGGACCTGGTGGCACAGCTACCGCGAGGTCAACCGGCGCTTCGCCGACGCGACCGAGAAGGCGCTCGCCGCGCAGGAGGGCGCGCTGCTGTGGGTGCACGACTACCACCTCGTGCTCGTGCCGCAGATGGTGCGCGAGCGGCGGCCGGACCAGCGGATCGGCTTCTTCCTGCACACCCCCTGGCCGTCGCCGGACATCTACGCGCGGCTGCCGTGGCGGCGCGAGGTTCTGCTCGGGCTGCTCGGCGCCGACGTCGTCAGCTTCCACACCGAGGGCTACCGCAGGAACTTCGTGCTCGCCTGCGGGCGGCTGCTCGCCCGTGACGGCGTGACGGTCAAGGGCAGCACCCTCGTCCTGCCCGACGGCCGGTCGGTGCGGACGACGACGAGCCCGATCTCCATCGACGCGCAGCAGTTCACCGACCTCGCGACGGGCCCGGTCGCGGACGGGCACGTCGAGGCGCTGCGCCGGCAGTTCCGCGGCCGCAACGTGGTGCTCGGCGTCGACCGGCTCGACTACACCAAGGGCATCGTCGAGCGGCTGCGGGCGGTCGAGCAGCTGCTCGAGTCCCGGCCGGAGATCCGTGAGCGGCTGGTGTTCGTGCAGGTCGCCGTGCCGAGCCGGGACGACGTCGTCGAGTACCGCGACCTGCGCGCCGTCGTCGAGCAGACCGTCGGGCGCATCAACGGGCGCTTCACCGCGCCCGGCCAGGACGTGCCGGTGCACTACCTCTACCGGGGGCTGCCGCCGCAGCGGCTGGCCGCCTACTACGCCGTGGCCGACGTCCTCATGGTCACGCCGCTGGTCGACGGCATGAACCTGGTCGCCAAGGAGTACGTGACCGTGCAGCACGCCCGGCGGCAGGCCGGCACGCTGCTCCTGAGCGAGTTCACCGGGGCGGCGGAGGAGCTGCGCGAGGCCCGGATGTGCAACCCGTTCGACCTCGACGGGCTGACCGCGGCGCTCGAGGAGTCGCTGCACGCGGCGCCCGACGCCCGCCGGCGGGCGATGACCGCGATGGCCCGCCGGGTGATCGGCAACGACGTGCACGCCTGGGTGGCGAGCCAGATCGGGAGCATCGAGCAGGACCGCGGCTGACCGCGGTGCGGGCTGGTGTCGTCTTGCGAACGACCTTGCCGCCTGCTTGCAGCGGTCAACGCACCCGCGTGCGCCGGTGAAGGCCTGTGACTTCCAGAACTGGTCGCCGGTGCCGGTGGCTGACACGGCCGGCAGACCCGGCCGATGACCCAAGACATCCGCGACTGGCCTGGTCAGCGCACGACAACCTGGCCTACGACCAGTACTGCGACGACGAGGACCAGCCAGGCGAAGCCGCGCTGAAGGTGCTGCGAGTCGACCCGCTTGCCCAGCCGGCCGGCCAGCAGGGATCCGGCGACGGCAGCAGCAGTGAACGAGGCCAGGAGCTGCCAGTCGAGCTCGACGCTGCCGGCGTGTGCAGCGAAGCCAGCGGCGCTGTTGAGGGTGACTATGACCAGGCTCGTACCGACGGCGACCGTCATCGGCAGGCCGAGCAGCAGCACCAGAGCCGGGATGATGAGGAAGCCACCGCCGACGCCGAACAGGCCGGTGAGGAAGCCGACGGCGATGCCGGAGCCGACGCTCCTGGGCAGGCAGCCTCGCCAGTTGACGCCGCCGCCGGGCAGGGCGCAGTCGCCACCGGCCTCACCGTCAGGTCGGAGCATGCGGATGCCGGCGGCGACCATGACGGCGGCGAAGCCGAGCAGGACGACGTCGTCGGGCAGGAGCCGGTTGACGGCGGCGCCGCCGAACGCGGCGAGCATGCCCGCGGCGCCGAACACCAGCGCGATGCGCCAGCGGATCTGACCGCCGCGCAGCCGGGGCAGCAGCGCGGTGGCGGAGCTGATGCCGACGACGAGCAGGCTGGCCGGGACGGCGCGGGCGAGCGGCTCACCCGCGCCGAAGACCAGTGCCGGGACGGCCAGGATGGAGCCGCCGCCGCCGAGCAGTCCGAGCAGGACGCCGATGACGAGCCCGAGGGCGACGACGACGGTCATGCGGCGCCGATGGCCGGGCGCAGCTGGGCGACGACGTCGTGCCTGGTCGGCGCGGCCGGCCCGCGGTTGTAGGGCAGCCGTCCGAGGACGGCTCCCATCGCGCAGCTGTTGGTCAGCGCGCTGAACGTCAGACCGGCTCCGATGGCGTCAAGGATGTGCAGGTTCGCCAGGCCCACTCCGGCCAGGCGCTGTGCGGCCTGCTCGGCTCGGACGCCGCTCTGGCAGATGAGCACGACCGGGCGGTCGAGGTGGGCGGCGAACTCCTCGGCGTGCTCGCTGAGCAGGTCCAGCGGGACGGAGTAGGAGCCGGTCAGGTGGGCCGTCCCGAACTCGGCCGGGGTCCGGACGTCGAGGACGACGGCGGTGCCGGGCAGAGCCGTCCAACGCAGGACGGTGGCCGCGTCGACGCGGCCGGGGACGTGCGTGGGCATGCGGGGCGGCTTCCTTTGATGGAGTGGGTGGGCGACGCCGGTCAGGCGGCGACGCTGCTGTCGATCAGGCCGGCGGTGCGGGCGTTGTCGAAGCTGTCGTCGACGAGCACGACCTGCTTGCCGAGGGCGTCGAGCATCGAGGCGGCGATGGAGGCGCGGTAGCCGCTGCCGCAGTGGATGAACAGGGTGGTGTCGGGCAGCTCGTCGAGGCGGTCGGCGAGCTCGTGCAGCGGGATGTGCTGACTGCCGGGGATCGCTGCGTCGCGGCGCTCGTCGTGCCGGCGGGTGTCGAGCACGCGCACCGAGCCGCGCTGCTGGGCGTCGCGGAGGCCGCCGAAGTCGATGACGTCGTAGCTGCTCAGCGGGCTGTCGGTCAGCTGCTCGACAGGTCCGGTGGCGGCGCCGGCGAGCCGGTCGATGCCGATGCGGACCAGCTCGCGCTGGGCGTCGGCGACCTGCTCGGCGCTCTCGCCGATCAGCGTCAGCGGCGTGCCCCACGGGATGGTCCAGCCGAGGTAGGTGACGAAGCTGGTGGACAGCTCGAACCCCAACGTGCCGGCGATGTGCCCGGCGGCGAAGGCCGTGCGATCGCGCAGGTCGACGACCCACGCTCCGGCGTCGATGCGGCGGCGCACCTCGTCACCGTCGACCGGCTCCGGTGCGGTCAGGTCGACCGGCGCGGGCCCCCTGCGGTTCACCGGCGACATCTGCTTGTAGTACGCGGGGTAGGCGTCCAGGCCGGCCAGCAGCGTGTCGACGTAGGTCTGCTCATCCAGGGTGAGCGCCGGGTTGACCTGCTGCTGCTCACCGAGCGTGGAGTCCTCACCGGAGGTCGGGGTGGCGGCGCAGAAGCTGCCGAACCCGTGCGTCGGGTAGACGGCGGTGTCGGCGGGCAGCTCGGCGACCAGCCGTCGGACCGAGTGGAACTGGGCGCGGGTGAGGGTGTCTGTGTGCTCGGGGCCGACCAAGTCGGTGCGGCCGGTCGCGCCGAACAGCAGGCTGCCGCCGGTGAACACCGCCTGCGTGTCGCCGTCACTGGCCTGCAGGGCGTAGGCGACGTGGTGGTGGGTGTGGCCAGGGGTGTGCAGCACGCGCAGGTGCATGCGTCCGGCCGTGAGGACGTCGCCGTCGGTGACGGCGTCGCGCCGGTACTGCGCGCCGTCGTCGGCCGGGCTCGCCAGCTGGGCGCCCGTCAGGCGGGCGAGCTCGGTCTCCCCGCTGATCATGTCGTTGTGGCTGTGCGTGGAGAGCACGAGCGCGATGCGGACGCCGCGCGAGCCGGCCAGCGCCAGGACGCGGTCGATGTCGCGGGGCGGGTCGATGGCGATGGCGACCTGGCCGTCGCTGGCCAGGTAGCTGCGGTTGCCCAGGCCGGTCGTCTCCAGGATGTCGATGTCGAACATGGCTCTCCTTTACCCGTACAGGTAGGGGTATACGTCGGTGAAACGACAGGCGGGGGGTCAGGACTGGACGGGGAGGCCGGCGCGGGCCCAGGACTGCAGGCCGCCGTCGACGTTGTGGGCGTCGAAGCCGGCGCGGTTGAGGTACTCGGTGACGTAGCGACTGCGGTTGCCGCTGCGGCAGATGACCGCGACGGGCCTGGTGCGGTCGAGCTCGGCCAGCCGGGCTGGAACCTGCTCCATGGGGATGTGCGTGGCGCCGTCGACGTGTGCGGCTGCCCACTCGGGCGCCTCCCGGACATCGAGCAGCTGCATCTTGTCGCGCTGGTCGTGGGCTTCCTGCGGGGTCATACGCGGCTTCTCCTGGGGGTCGTGGCGGTCAGTCGGTGGTCTGCGGCAGCGCTGCGAGAGCGGCGGTCAGACGCTGCTCGGCCTCGGCGGCGATCGGCGCGATCTCCTCACGACCGGTCACCTCTGCCATCAGCAGCGGGTCGAAGATCCGCACCTGGCTCTGCTCGCCCCGGGCCGCCACGACCACGTTGCAGGGCAGCAGCGTGCCGATGCCCCGGTCGACCTCCAGCGCGCGGTGAGCGAGGTCGGGGTTGCAGGCGCCGAGGATGACGTACGGCTCCATCTCGATACCGCGCTTGTCGCGCAGCGTGGCCTGCACGTCGATCTCGGTCAGGACGCCGAAGCCCTGCTCGGACAGAACCGCGCGGACCCGCTCGACGGCCTCGGCGTACGGCAGGTCGACGGTCACGGCGCGCTCGTAGGACATGCGGGATCTCCTCGTTCGTCGGGGCGGATGAGGGGGTGGCTCAGGCCAGGGACAGGAAGAGCTTCTCGAGCTGCGCGACGTCGACCGTCCGCTCGCCGGCCTCGTCCTTCGTCAGGCACTGCTGCATCCCGGTAGAGATGATCTTGAAGCCGGCACGGTCGAGCGCCTTCGACGCCGCGGCGAGCTGAGTGACGACCGCGGAGCAGTCCTCCCCGGCCTCGATCATCCGAATGACGCCGCCGATCTGGCCCTGCACGCGCTTGAGCCGGGCAAGAACGTCACCGAGCTCGCTGTAGTCCACGTCCACTGCTGTCTCCTTCGCTGGGTACCCCGGGGGGTACAAGGCCACGGTATGTCAGATGCTTCCCGTGCCGCGCTGCGGCCCAGCACCCCTGCTGATGGCGGCCCTGGCGACAGCGCCGACGCGGCGGCCGTGGGTTCACCGCTCACGAGAGCGCTTCGGCTTGGTGAGCTTCGGCTTGATGAGCGGCCGGTGCACCTTCACCGGCGCAACAGCGCTCCTTCGTCGCAGAGCTTCACCGGCGCAACGACTGAGGGTGCCTCGCAGGACGACGGCCGGTGGACGAGCGACGCCCTCGTGCCGCACACTGGCACTCGTCCCGGGAGAGTGCCAGAGCAGGAGGACCCGTGCCGACCTACCAGTACGCGTGCACCGCGTGCGGCGAGCAGCTCGAGGCCGTGCAGGCCTTCACCGACGCGCCGCTGACCGAGTGCCCGGCGTGCAGCGGCCGGCTGCGCAAGATCTTCAGCGCCGTCGGCGTGGTGTTCAAGGGCTCGGGCTTCTACAAGACCGACAGCCGCGCCGGCTCGGGCAAGAAGGAGACGGCGGCCAGCGACAGCGGCTCGTCGACCACCTCGGCCGGCAGCAAGGACAGCGGGTCGTCGTCGGGCTCCTCGTCCGGCTCGTCGTCCTCCTCGTCCAACGGCTCGTCCTCCTCGTCGAGCGGGTCGTCGGGCTCGCCGTCCGGCAGCCCGGTGGCCAAGACCGCCTGACGCGTCGCGGCCCTGTGGACGGGCGCCGCGCCCGCCCCGTGGGCCCTAGGGTCTGCCGCCATGACCTCCGCCGAGCACCCGGCCGACCTGCCGGGGGCTGACCTGCCGCGGGCTGATCGGCCGCGCGCGGAGGTCGGCGTCATCGGCGGCTCGGGCCTCTACGCGCTGCTGCACGACGCGCACGAGGTCGACGTCGACACGCCCTACGGCCGGCCCAGCGACCGGCTGGTCGTCGGGGAGGTCGCCGGGCGGGCTGTCGCGTTCGTGCCGCGGCACGGCGTCGACCACCGGCTGCCCCCGCACCGGATCCCCTACCGGGCCAACCTCTGGGCCCTCCGCTCGCTCGGCGTCGGCCAGGTGCTCGCGCCGTGCGCCGTCGGCGGGCTGCGGCCCGAGCTCGGGCCCGGCTCGCTCGTCGTGCCCGACCAGCTCGTCGACCGCACGAGCGGCCGCGCGCAGACGTACTGGGAGGAGGGCGCCGTGCACGTCCCCTTCGCCGAGCCGTACTGCGCCGACGGGCGGGCGGTCGCCGTGGAGCGCGCGCGCGACGCCGGCTGGCCGGTCACCGACGGAGGCACCATGGTCGTCGTCGAGGGCCCGCGCTTCTCGACCCGCGCGGAGTCGCAGTGGTTCGCCGCGCAGGGCTGGTCACTGGTCAACATGACCGGCCACCCGGAGGCCGTCCTCGCCCGCGAGCTGGCGCTCTGCTACACGGCGATCGCGCTCGTCACCGACCTCGACGCCGGCGTCGAGGGCGCGCACGTCACGCAGGAGGAGGTGTTCCGCGTGTTCGGCGAGAACACCGCCCGCCTGCGCTCGCTGCTCCTCGACGTCGTCGCGGCGCTGCCGGCCGAGCGCCGCTGCGCGTGCGGCTGGGCGCTCGCGGGCACCGCCGCCGCCGACCGGCTGCCGTGACGCCGCGGCGACCCACCGCGCGACAGCTGTCGCGCGCGCTCGACCGCAACCGCGGGCTGCTCGCCGGCGGGCTGGCGGCCGCGTCGGTCGCCGTCGCGCTCGGCGTGCTCGCACCGTCACCCCCGCCGTCGGTCGAGGTGGTCGCCGCGGCGCGGGACCTGCCGGCCGGCTCGCCGGTCGACGCCGACGACGTCCGGACCGTCGAGCTGCCGGCCGCTGCAGCACCTGAGCACGCGCTGCGGAGCATCGACGACGTCGCCGGGCGGGTGCTGGCCGGGCCGGTGCGTGCAGGCGAGGCGCTCACCGACGTCCGGCTGCTCGGCGCGGGGCTCGTGCCGCCCGGCGGCCAGGTCGCCGTGCCCGTCCGCGTGGCCGAGCCCGCGCTGCCGCTGCTCGTCGCGGCGGGCGACCGGGTCGACGTGCTCGCCACCGCGCTCGAGGGCGCCGACACCGCGCGCGCCGTCGTCACCGCGGTCTCGGTGCTCGCCGTTCCGGCGGCCGAGGAGACCGCCGACGGCGCGCTGCTCGTCGTCGCCGCCTCGCCGACCGCGGCCGCCCGGCTGGCGGCGGCGGCGGTCACCAGCCGGCTGTCGGTGGCGGTGCACGGCCGGTGAGCTACGCGGTCTGGGGCTGGGGCGGCCCCGCGGACGAGCCGTCGCCGGCCGACCTCGAGGCGGTCGGTCCGCTCGTCGCCGAGACCACCGGCGTGGCGGTGCAGGCACCGGAGCAGCCGGCGCCGCTCGCGCCGCTGGCGCCCTCGGTGCTGCTCGACCGGCTCCCGGCCTCTCTGCGCGCACTCGCCTCCGACGACCCGGTCGACCGGGCGCGCCACGGCACCGGGCGCGCCTACCGCGACATCGTGCGGGCGGTCCGCGGCCGGGTCGACTTCCCGGCCGACGTCGTCGTGCGGCCGAGGACCGAGCAGGACGTCGTCGACGTCCTCGACTGGGCGTCGGCCGACGGTGTGCCCGTCGTGCCGTTCGGCGGCGGCACCAGCGTGGTCGGCGGCGTCGAGCCGCGCGACCTGCCGCCGTCGGTCAGCCTGGACCTGCAGCACCTCGCCGGGCTGCTCGAGGTCGACTCCGCCTCGCGCGCCGTGCGCCTCGGGGCCGGCACCACCGGGCCCGCCGCCGAGGCGGCGCTCAAGGAGCACGGCCTGACGCTGCGCTTCTACCCGCAGTCCTTCGAGCGGTCGACCGTCGGCGGCTGGGTCGTCACGCGCGCCGCCGGGCACTTCTCCGCGCGCCTGCAGCACGTCGACGACCTCGTGCAGTCGGTGCGCGCGGTCACCGGCGCGGGGCTCTGGGAGTCGCGCCGGCTGCCGGGCTCGGGCGCGGGTCCGAGCCCCGACCGGCTGCTGCTCGGCAGCGAGGGGACGCTCGGCGTCGTCACGTCGGCCTGGCTGCGCGCCCAGCCGCGACCTGCGCACCGCTGGGCCGCCACGCTCGCCGCGCCGGACCTGTTCGCAGGTGCCGACGCCGTCCGCACGCTGGTGCAGTCGGGGCTCGCCCCGGCCACCTGCCGGCTGCTCGACGCCGCCGAGGCCGGCGTCAGCGGCACCCTGTCGACCGGCGAGGCGGCGCTCGTGCTCGGGCTCGAGTCGCTGCGCGCGCCGCTGGACGGCGACGCCGCCCTGGCGCTGGAGATCTGCGCCGATGCCGGCCTGCGCGTCGTCGAGGCCGGCGCGCGCGGCGCGGCCGGAGAGGCGTGGCGGTCGACGTTCGTGCGCGCCCCGTACCTGCGGGAGAGCCTGGTGCTGCTCGGCGTGCTCGTCGAGACGTTCGAGACCGCGGTGCCGTGGAGCGGTCTCGAGGCGCTGGTCACCGGGGTGCGCGAGGCCGTCGGGTCGGCGCTGCAGGAGGTGTGCGGCGGCGGCACGGTCACCTGCCGGCTCACGCACGTCTACCCGGACGGCGCCGCGCCGTACTTCACGGTCCTGGCGCCGGCCCGGCGCGGCGACGAGGTCGCGCAGTGGGACGACGTCAAGGCCGCCGCGTCCGAGGCGGTGCTGGCCGCCGGCGGCACCATCACCCACCACCACGCCGTCGGGCGCGACCACCGGCCCTGGTACGACCGCCAACGGCCCGACGCCTTCGCCGCGGCGCTGTCCGCTGCCAAGGCCGCGCTCGACCCGGCGGGCGTCCTCAACCCCGGCGTGCTCGTCGGCTGAGCGGCGTCCGCGCGTCGCTCGGACGCAGCCGCGTCGGAGACGGCATGATCCATCGAGCACCCTCACCTGCTCGGAGGCGCACGTGGACGGCTTCAAGAAGTTCCTGCTGCGCGGGAACGTGGTCGACCTCGCGGTCGCCGTGGTCATCGGCGCGGCGTTCGCCTCGATCGTCACGGCCTTCGTCGCCGCCTTCATCACGCCGCTGGTCGGTGTCGCGACCGGCGCTACCGGCGACTTCTCCGCCCAGACGTTCGAGGTGGCCGGGACGGAGTTCCCCTACGGCCAGTTCGTCCAGGCGCTGCTGTCGTTCCTCATCATCGCCGCGGTCGTGTACTTCCTGGTGGTGCAGCCGGTGAACCGGCTGATGGAGCGGTACAAGACCGAGCCGGAGGTCGACGCCGAGACCAAGCAGTGCCCGGAGTGCCTCAGCAACATCCCGGTGCCCGCCTCGCGGTGCGCGTTCTGCACCGTCGAGCAGCTCGACGTGCCGCGGTAGCAGGTCACCCGCCGCGGTCGTGGTGCGGCGGCTGCTCGCGCCGGTAGCGCTCGACGTCGTCGTCCGGCGGCGGTGACGGCTCGGGCTCCAGCCCCAGGTCGGCCGGCTCGCCCTGCGCGGCGCCGGGCGGCCCGACGGCCCGTCTCGGGCGGCGGCGGCGCGGCTCCTGCGGCACGGTGGAGACCCTAGGACCCTGGAGCCAGGACCCTGGAGCCGCCGTGACACCCGTCCGCGTCCGCGGTGCCGCTCTCGTGGTCGGTGCCGCGCTCACCGCGCTGCTCGTCGACACGGGCACCGTCGCCTTCCACTGGCTGCCGCTGCTCCTGGGGCTCACCCTGCTCGGCGCGGCGGCGGCGAGCCGCAGCCGCGGCCCGCTGTGGGCACCGGGGCTCGTCCTGCTGACGGCGGGCGCCACCGTCGGCGTGTGGTTCGCGGCCGGCCGCAGCGGCGACGACTACCGGCTGGTGCCGCTGGTCGCGCTCGGCCCTGGCGCTGGTCGACCAGTCGGCGCCCGGCCCGCTCGGGCCGGTCGCGTGGCCCTACGCGACGGGCCTGGCGGCGTGGGGGCTGGTGCTGCTCGCGCGCTCCGGCGACGGCTCGCACCCGCGTATCCTCCGGGTGTCCGGCCTCCGTAGCTCAGTGGACAGAGCGCCTCCGTCCTAAGGAGGGCGTCGGGAGTTCGATTCTCTCCGGGGGCACCGCCGCAGGGCCCGGCTAGCGTCCGCTCATGGCTGTCCACGTGGAGCGCCGGTCCACCGCGCACGGCGTCGTCACCGTCGTCACGCTCGACCGGCCCGAGGTCCGCAACGCCGTCGACGCCGAGCACGCCGCCGCGCTCACCGACGCCTTCCTGGCCTTCGACGCCGACGACGACGCCGGCGTCGCCGTGCTGCACGGCGCCGGCGGCACCTCCTGCGCCGGCGCGGACCTCAAGGCCGCCGCAGCCGGCGAGCTGCGCGTCGGGCCGCCGGACGAGCCGGGACCGGCGGGCCTGGGGCCGACACGGCTGCTCCTGTCCAAGCCGGTGGTCGCGGCGGTCGAGGGGCACGCCGTGGCGGGCGGGCTCGAGCTGGCGCTGTGGTGCGACCTGCGCGTCGCCGACCCGGGCGCCGTCCTCGGCGTGTTCTGCCGACGCTGGGGCGTGCCGCTCATCGACGGCGGCACGGTGCGGCTCCCCCGGCTGATCGGCCAGTCGCACGCGCTGGACCTCGTGCTGACCGGCCGGCCGGTCGACGCCGTGGAGGCTCACCGGATCGGGCTGGTGAACCGCATCAGCGCGCCGGGAGGCTGCCTCGACGACGCGCTCGCGCTGGCGTCGTCGCTGCTCGCCTTCCCGCAGACGTGCCTGCGCGAGGACCGGCTGTCGCTGGTGCGCTCAGCCGGCCTGCCGCTCGACGAGGCGCTGCGCGCCGAGTGGGAGCACGGCGTCCGCAGCCTCGAGGCGGGCGCCTTCGACGGTGCGGCGCGGTTCGCCGCGGGGCGTGGCCGGCACGGCGACTTCGGCGACCTGTGAGGTCCCCGGACGGCACGGAGCCCGGATCCCCGTGAGGGGACCCGGGCTCCGGACGGGCGATGCCGCTACAGCGGGCGCTGCTCGTGCGTCGTGGCCGTGGCGTCCGAGCCGGCGTAGGTGCCGGCCGGGTAGGTGGCCGTGGCGGGAGCCGGGTCGGCCGGGTAGGCCGGGTCGCTCGACTGCGCCTCGTTCTTGATCTTGTCCTTCTCGTCAGCGGCCTTGTCCAGCCACTCGTCCCAGCGGCGCTGCATCGGCTTGATGAGGCCACCGCCGACACCGACGATGACGACGCCGGCTGCGGCGGCGAGCACCGCGTACAGGACCGGGCCGGTGACGTCGGTGGCGATGCCGACCTGGTCGAGCGCGGCCTTCACGAAGCCGAACAGGATCAGCACGGCCGCGGCGGTGCCGAGGATGTTGGCGTAGGACAGCCCGCCGAGCGCGTTCTCGATGAAGCCCTTCACCGCACCGGCGAGCATCGCACCGATGACGACGAGCACGATGGCGACGATGATCTTCGGGATCAGCGCGATGAACGCGGCGAGCGGCTCCTCCAGCGCCTGGATGCCCAGCGCGCCCACGGCCATCGAGAGCACCGGGATGAAGATGGCGAAGAAGACCAGCTTGGCGACGATGTCGCTCGCGTCGTAGCTGCTCTTGTCGAGGGCCTTCTTGATGCCGCCCTTCTCGACGGCGCGGTCGAAGCCGACGCGCTCGAGCACGCGGTCGACGACCTTGGCGACGAGCTTGGCGATGAAGTAGCCGATCACGAGGATCAGCAGCGCACCGAGAAGCTTGGGGACGAAGGTGGCGAAGGCGGTGAAGCCCTCGCGCACCGGGGCCTCGAAGTCCATGGGGGTTCCTTCCGGGACAAGGGACGGGGAAGCCGTCGGCGCGAGGTGGGCACATCCGGCCAGGGGCGGTCGGGTCCGTTGTCCCCCCGTCAGGCCTCGTGATCACACTTTTCATGCTTCGAGGCGGTGACATCTGGCTTACCGTCACGTTCGACAGGCGCTCGGCGTGTCCCCGATCTAGCGTCGCGGCGGTGACGACGTCGGTCCTGTGGCTGCGCCGCGACCTCCGGCTGGCCGACTCCCCCGCGTTGCTGGCGGCCCGTGACGCGGGCGACCACGTGGTGCCGCTGTTCGTGCTCGACGACGCGCTCCGCCGGCCCTTGGGCCCGGTCCGGCTCGCCTTCCTCTACCGCTGCCTGCGCGAGCTCGAGGAGCGCACCGACGGCGCGCTGCGCGTGGTCACCGGTCGCCCGGAGGACGTCGTGCCGAGGGTGGTGCGCGACACCGGCGCGACGTCGGTGCACGTCAGCAGCGACCACGCGCCGTACGGGCGGCAGCGCGACGAGCGCGTCCGCCAGGCGCTCGGCCGCCTCGACCCGGCCGTGCCGCTCGTCGCGACCGGCTCGCCGTACGGCGTCACGCCCGGCGTGCTGCGCAAGGCCGACGGCGAGCCGTACCGCGTGTACTCGCCGTACTTCCGGGCGTGGCGCGATCGCGGCGTGCACTCCCCGGCGATCATCCCGCGCGCCGTGCCGTGGCACGACGGCGACCTGCCGAGCGACGGCGTCCCGCCCGACCCCGACGTCGGCGGCGTCGAGCTGCCGCCGGCCGGCGAGCGGGCGGCGCTCGAGCGCTGGCGGCACTACCGCGCGACGGGCCTGTCGGCGTACGCCGAGACCCGCGACGCACCGGCCGCCGATGGCACGTCGGTGATGAGCGGCTACCTGAAGTACGGCTGCATCCACCCCCGGACGATGCTGGCCGACCTCGGTGACGACCCTTCGGCCGGGAGCGGTGCGCAGAGGCTCCGCGGTGAGCTCGCCTGGCGCGACTTCTACGCCGACGTCCTCTGGCACCGCCCGTCGTCGGCCCGCGAGGAGCTGTTGCCGTCGATGGCCGCGCTCGAGTACGACGAGGGCGCCGAGGCGGACCGCCGGTTCGAGGCGTGGGCGACCGGCCGGACCGGCTACCCGTTCGTCGACGCCGGGATGCGCCAGCTGCTCGGCGAGGCGTGGGTGCACAACCGCGTGCGCATGGTCGTGGCGTCGTTCCTCGTGAAGGACCTGCACCTGCACTGGCGGCGCGGCGCCCGCCACTTCATGCGGCACCTGCGCGACGGCGACCTCGCCAGCAACCAGCACGGCTGGCAGTGGGTCGCGGGCACCGGCACCGACCCCGCGCCGTACTTCCGCGTCTTCAACCCGGTGACGCAGGGCAAGGAGCACGATCCTGACGGCGTCTACATCCGGCGGTGGGTGCCGGAGCTGCGGGACGTCGAGGGGCGCGCGGTCCACGAGCCGTGGACGCTGCGCGCGCTGCCGGCCGGCTACCCGGAGCGCGTCGTCGACCACAAGTCCGAGCGCGAGGAGGCGCTGCGCCGCTACGCCGCCACGAAGGCCGCCACGAAGGCCGCCGCCCGCCCCTGACCGCCCGGAGCCCTCCCGACGGTTTCGGACGCCGCCGAACCCGCTCCAGCCGCTCCACCTCCACGCGCCGGAGCCCTCCCGACGGTTTCCGCACCCGCGGGTTCACGGGGTGGCTGCAACACCTGGCTCCTCGGTCGCGGGACGGTCCGAGGATGTGGTCATCGGTGGTGGAGTGGGACGGACGGGACTTTGGGTCCTCGTCGCAGGTGCGTCAGACGTTCTGGTCGACGCGGGCGCAAGGCGCTACGGTCGCGGAGGCGGCTCGCGCCTCGGGGGTCGCAGTGCGCACAGGCGAGAAGTGGGTGGCTGCGGCCGGTGGTGTGCCGCCACGGCCGCAGCGGGGTAGGGCTGAGATCGCGTTGAGCTTGGCCGAGCGGGGGCCAAGTCCCCGGTCGTGGTGTACGGCGTTGACGACTGCCGCGTGATCCAGGTCGGACTCTAGGCAGAGATGGCGGGGGTGGTCACCTCCTCGGTGGTGGTGGTGTCGATCAGGC
>JBKHYE010000054.1:0-5324 GCA_046565705.1 Actinomycetes bacterium | reverse complement strand
TCGGCCGCCGTCGGGGAACCGGGTGGCGGTAGCGGCGTCGTGCGTGCCGGCGGCTCGTACGGATGGACAGTGCGTGGCGCGGCGGGCGGGCGGGCGTCGTCAGCGGCGGGAGTCCACCGCTCGGGCGCGTCGGCTGCCGGTTCGGGCAGCGGTCGAGCCGCAGAGGGACGACCCGCCTCGTCGTCGTCCCGCGTCCGCTCTACAGGTGCCGGCGCGGCTGGTGGCTCAGGAAGCAGCGCGTCGAGACGTGCGGCGTAGGGGTCACCACCCGGGGGGTCGGCGTCCGCCGGCGGCTCGTCGGCCGCCTGTGCGGGTGCCGCTACGGCATCGGGCCACGGCTGCTCGACCGGCGGCCCGGCGGGGGGCTGCTCGCTGGCCGGCGGATCGCCGCTGGCTGGCGGGTCGTCGCTGGCCGGCGGGTCGTCGCTGGCCGGCGGGTCGCCGGGTCGCCAGTCGCGGCCGACGTCGGCGGGGACGTCCGGCGTCGGCTCGACGCGCCGTCGACGCCGTCGAGGCGGCTCGACAGCGCCGCGGCGACGCGGCGGCGGCGAGTCCTCCCCGCTGTTCCCCGCGACGTCGTCCCACCACGAGCCCGGCCGGTCGGCGCCGTCGTCGTCGTCGCGGCCGGGCATCGGCGCGGTCAGCGCCCGCTGGCGACCAGCGCCACGTAGGCGAGCAGGAGCACGCCGAGAGTCAGGACGACCAGTCCGGCGTCCTGCGCGCGGCGCAGCCGACGTTGCCGGCGCTCCCACTCGGCGCGTCGGCGCTCGAGGTCGGGCTGGTCGGCTTCCACGCGGCGGAGTGTGCCAGAGCGCCCACGTCGTCCCTGTCAGGCAGGGCCGTCAGCTGCGCGGGTACGCCCAGTCGCGGCCGCGCCGCCGGTCGCGCTGGCCGGGCAGGATCGTGCGGCTCGCGCTGACCGGCTCGGCCGGCGAGACGGCCTGCGGCTGCGGGACCTCCTCGCGGGCGACGCCCGTGCGGTGGCGGACGCCGTCGGCGGTGCTGTCGTCGGCGCGCACGGACCAGCGCCAGCCGCAGCCGGCGCAGGTGACGAAGCGCGCGGGTGGCGAGCAGTACTCCTTGCGCAGGCGCTCGACGAGGTTGCGGGAGAACCGCGCCTCACCGACGGCGAGCGAGCCCTCGACGCCGCAGACGGTGCAGGAGCCCTCGGCAGGTCCCAGCTCGTGCCAGACGGCGGTGGGCATGGTGCTGCCTTCGGCAGCCCGTCCGGTGCGCTGAAGCGGCTACTTCTGGCCCTCGTAGAGCTTGTACACGACGTAGATGGCGAACCAGCTCACGAACAGGAACACCGCGACCAGGATGCCGGTGTAGACCGCCTCGAGCACCGGGTGCCGCCTCTCGTCACGAACGCCGTGGAACCGGGACGACACTACCGATGGGAGCCGGACGGCGCTCAGACGGCAGCGGCGGGTTGCAGCTCGGGCTCGTCCTCGTCCTCGTCCTTGTTCCGCCGGCTCCGCCGCTTGAGCAGCGCGAAGACAAGCAGCAGCAACGAGAGCAGGCCGATCAGCGCCCCCGCGGCGAAGACCCAGGGGT
Source organism: Actinomycetes bacterium (assembly GCA_046565705.1). Classification (GTDB taxonomy): domain Bacteria; phylum Actinomycetota; class Actinomycetes; order Mycobacteriales; family SCTD01; genus DATLGD01. The sequence continues at coordinate 3,767 of JBKHYE010000054.1, read as the reverse complement.
TGGTGGCGTCGAGCGGGATCTGCTCCGCCGCGACCGGCTCGGCCTCATCGCCTGCGCCAGCGGGGAACGTGATCGTCGCTTCGGCGGCGCGCTCGAGACTGCCGCTCTGCAGCACGAGGCGCGCGTTCCACGGGCCGCCGTCAATCGCGTCGTCCAGCTCTACGACCACGGGCGCGGTGTCACCTGGCGCCAGAGTCGTCCCGAGCTCTGCCGGGAAGGGCCCCGCCGACAGGCCACCCGGCCCGTCGCCCAGTTCCAGCGTCCCGCTCATGTCGAGGGCCCTACCACCGGTGTTGCGAACCTGCGCCGTCACCACCGGCGCCCCTTCCGCGGAGCGGGATACTTGCAACGACTCGACGACGAAGTCGGACGCTGGCTCACCTCCGGGACCCACCGACAGGTAGACACGAATGCCGACGCGGTTCACCTGCGCTACTCCGCCGCCCTCGACCGGCGGCAGCTCGGCCCAGATCACGCCGTAGCGCTCGCCTGGGGCAGCGTCTCCCGGCACCTCGATCGTCACAAGCGCCGTCTGCCGCTCGCCTCCCGCGAGAGACAGCCGAGACGGCTCGATGCTCGTCCATTCGGCGACGTCGCCCTGGACACCTCGCTCGCTCGGGGCGAACGTGCCGTTGCGGATCTCCGCCGTCCCGGCGTAGAGCGCCGGCGACAGCAGTCCCGCCGTCCCGTTGATCGCTTCGACACGTCGGCTGATCGTCGTGCCGGGCGCGATGTGGTCGACGATGTAGATCTGGGCCCGCGGATCGTCTCTGCGCGCCTCAGGGGCGTCGACCAGCCTCAGGCCTAGCCCGGCCGATCTCGGCGACGCCGACGACGACGACGACGAAGCCACAGCCGCGGTGGCCGTGGTCAGGAGACTGACCGTCAAGAGTGCCGCCGCGACCACGCGTCCGAAGAACACGCGCGCCTTCCTACGCCACCGAGTGAGTGACTGTGCCTCGGTACGTGCCAGCGACCTGCGACGGCAAGAGGGTGAAGGTCAGCGTGGGGTTGAACGTCACGGTGTTGTTGCCGACGCCCGCCCACACCGACAGCGCCGGTGCCGTGAGCGCCGGAGAGACGCCCGGCGTCATGGTTCCGACCTGACCGTCCGCAGCGGTGCCGGCACCGGAGTTGTACGCGATGCGCGTCGTCGGGACGGTCTCGTTCGCCGTCGCTGTCCCGGTCGTGAAGTCCGTCGACGTCGCAGTTGCGGTCCACGCTGCTGCGAGCAGTCCGCGGGTGTCCGTCACGACGACATTGCCGAGCTGACCGCCGACAGTGGTCGCGCCCGTCGCCGCCGAACCGAGGCTGATCGGCGATTCGGTTGTGCCTGTCGGCACAGAGATGGCCAGGCCGGTCGCATTGCCCGTCAGGGTGAATGTCGCGACCGTGTCTTCTGCGTTGGCCGGCGATGCCAGCGCGACAACCCCAGCGAGGGATGCGGCGGCGGTGCCGAGGGCGAGGACCTTGCGCATCGGAGTCTCCTACGAGTGCTGTGCGGACTAGCCGGCGGTCGGCGTCCGGTGTCACAGAGGAGTTCGGAACGTCGGACTCGGAACTCCATGACGAGTACTGGTGGTCCGGACTAGTCCGTGCGGCCGAGTCGCTGTCCGTTCGCGGCTGCTTCGTCCGCGTTCAGCCCGGTCGCCGACTAGTCCCTGCGTACCGGTTGCCACTAGGACAGGTCGGGACGAACCGGCCATCGGGCGCATCGGGCAGACTCCGCGCATGGCCCGCTCACTCGTCGTCAAGCTCACCTCCGGCCCAGAGTCCCCCGAACGGTGCGCCCAGGCCTTCACCGTCTCGGCGGTCGCGGGCGCGTCCGGGGTCCGCGTCTCCCTGTGGCTCACCGGCGAGGCGTCGTGGTTCGCGGTGCCCGGCCGCGCGGAGCAGTTCGAGCTGCCGCACAGCGCTCCCCTGCACGAGCTCCGCAACGCCGTCCTCGCGGGCGGATCGCTGACCCTGTGCACCCAGTGCGCACTGCGACGCGGGATCGAGGAGGCCGACGTCCTACCGGGCGTCCGCCTCGCCGGTGCCGCCGTCTTCGTCGCGGAGGCAACGGAGGACGGCGCCCAGGCGCTCGTCTACTGACACAGCCGTTGCGTGGCGCGCGAGTCAGGTAGACATGTCCGCGTGAGCACGCTCGAGCCGGCCCGCCAGGCGATGCACGCGGAGCTGTCAACCGCCGTCGAGGAGCGCGACTGCCAGCGAGTGGTCGCCGCCGCCACCTGGCTGCACACGACGGGCGCTCCGCTCGTCGACATCTACGAGCGCCTGCTCGCGGCGGCGCTGCGGACACTGCCGGCGTACGCGAGCACCCCGGCGGAGCACGTGCAGTACTTCGAGGTCCAGCAGTGCGTCCGTGACCTCGTCGCGCGGTTGTCGCCGGTGCACCACGCAGCCATGCGGGGGCAGGTGCTCGTCGTCGTGCCGGACGGCTCGCGCTGGGTGCTCGGCACCGCGCCGCTCACCCACGTTCTCGAGAACGCCGGTTTCGACGTCGTCACCTCCCCCGACCTCGGTCTCGACGACATCGCGCCGCTCATGGCAGAGCTCGACGAGCCGGTCGCGCTGTGCCTGGCGCTGCACTCGCTGTCGACGGTGCCGCGGGCCCGCGAGGTCGTGCGTGAGGTGCGTGCACGCCACCCGCAGGTCCGCGTCCTGGTGGGCGGGCTCGCTTCCGAAGGCGTCCAGGACCTGGCCGGCCTCGTCGGCGCCCACGCCGCGGTCGTCTCGCTGCGCGAGACGCTGGACGGCCTGGCCGGCGGCGACAGCCCGCTCAGCCCGCGGGAGCTCGCGGTGCTGCGGTGCGTCGCGCAGGGCATGAGCAACCCCGACGCCGGCCAGCACCTCGGGGTCGCGGCGGCCACGGTGAAGACGCACCTCGACCGCGTGTACGCCAAGCTCGGCACGAGCGACCGCACGGCCACCGTCGCGCTGGCGATGCGCCGCGGCTGGATCGACTGACCCCTCTCCATCTGGTCAGAACTGACCACACCCGACTGGGCTGGTCGGCCGCTCAGGGGACAGTTGCACCAGCCGATGTGATCTGCGCAGGCAGGAACGTCGCAGGGGAGCAGCGGTGCGGGCAGACGGCGTGGACGTGCGCCTCACCGTGCCCGAGGGTCCGACGCCGTCGGCCCCGGCCGCACCGAGCACCCCCGCCTCGAACCCGCCCGCGCCCTCGGCCTCGCCGCTGCCCCGTACGGGAGCGGAGCTGGTCACCGTCCTGGTCATCGCCGCCCTGCTGCTCGCGCTCGGCGCCCTGCTCCTGCTGCGCGGCCGCCGCCGTGCAGCTCCCCCACCAGACCTGGAGCTCTCGTGAACACCACCGCTCGCCGCGGCGCCGTCGCCGGCGCCGTCAGCGCCTGCCTGGTCGCCGTCTCGGTCCCCGCGCTCGCCGCCGACTTCCCCGTCACGATCGAGACCGACGGCGGCACCCGCCAGTTCTCCGTGCTCGACGCCGGGGGCGCACCGCTGGTGCGGCTCGAGTTCGGCGCGGATCGCGCGCTGCCGTTCCAGGTCGTCGTCGAGGACGGCGGCATGCCGCTGCTGGGCAACGACTTCACCGTCAGCGCCCAGCTCAGCAACCTGTACCTCGAGAACACCGGCGGGTCGACCGACTACTCGGCGGTCGTCCCGTCGAGCAGCCTGGCGCTGAGCTACGGCGGGAACCCGCTGGGCGCCAGCGGCATCCAGCTCCCCGTCGTGCCCGAGCTGACCCTCGGCGGCACGCTGTCGTGCGACGGCCTGTCACCGCTGCC
>JBKHYE010000053.1:0-9077 GCA_046565705.1 Actinomycetes bacterium | reverse complement strand
GCCCAGCAGCTGGCCACCGTCGCCAACGCCTCGACCAGCGACGAGACGGCGTCGGTGCCGGTCGAGGAGCAGCGCTTCAGCGGCGGCACCGTCTACGCCCGTGACGGGGTCGTCGGCCACGTCCGCGGGGTCATCGCCCTCCACTGGGTGTCGCTCGGCGGTCTCGGCAGTCCCCTCGGCATGCCGGTGTCGGGCGAGTACGACGTTCCCGGCGGCAAGCGCACCGACTTCGAGCGCGGCACCCTGACCTGGTGGGCGAGCACCGGCCGCGTCACCGAGGGCTGACCGGGAAGGCCCTACGCTCCGTGGGGTGCCCGACCTCGCCTCCGAGCGCGCCGCGGAGCTGTTCCGCTTCGCCGTGACCGGCGCGGCGGCCTACCTCGTCGACGTCGTCGTCTTCAACGTGCTGCTGCTCGCTGCGGACGCGCCCAGCGTGTGGGCGAAGGTCGTCTCCAGCGCCGCCGCGATCGCCGTGGCGTACGTCGGCAGTCGCTGGTTCACCTGGCCGCACCGCCGCACGGGCCGGATCCTGCGCGAGTACCCGCTGTTCGTGCTCATCAGCGTCCTCGCGGCCGGGTTGCAGGTGCTGTGCCTGGTGTTCTCCCGCGAGGTGCTGGGCTTGCGTAGTCCGCTGGCCGACAACGTGTCGGCGAACGTCGTCGGGATGGCCATCGCCACCGCGTTCCGCTTCTACATGTTCCGCACCGTCGTCTTCCGCGGCACGCCGGACGCCGACGGGACCCGCGCGAGCGCCGCATGAGCACCCCCGCGCCCGCTGATCGGTCGACGGCCACGGCCGCCGCTCCGGTACCGGCGACCGGGAGCGGCGAGCGGGCCGGTGCGGCGGAGCGGCTGGCCCGCGTCCCCACCACGGCCTGGAGCGCTGCGCTCGCCTTCGTGGTCACGGCGGTCGCGGTCGTGTGGCCCAACCGGGCCCTGTTCAGCGTGGCCCTGCCGGAGGTGGGCGACGCTGCCGCGAACTCCCTGCTGGTCAACCAGGCCAAGGACCTCGAGCTGCTGGTCGGCCACTACTCGCGCGTCGGGTTCAACCACCCGGGACCGGCCGTGCTGTACGTGCAGGCCGCCGGAGAGGGGCTGCTCCACGACCTGCTCGGGCTCGTCCCTGCGCCGTACAACGGCCAGGCGATCGCCGTCATGCTGCTGTCCGCGGCGGTCGTCGCCGCGGTGGTCGCCGTCGTGCACCGGTGGGCCGGCACCTGGGCAGCGGCGGCAGCGGGGCTGGCCTGGAGCCTCGTGTGGTTCGCGTTCCACGAGTTCTCGCTGGGCTCCCCCTGGATACCGGTCCTGGTCGTCGCACCGTTCCTGCTGCTGCTGGTGTCGGCCGCGTCGGTCGCCTCCGGGCACCCGGAGCACGTGTGGCTGCTCGCGCTCGTGTCGGGCCTGCTCGTGCACGCGCACGTCGCGTTCGTGCTGCCCGTCGGTGTGCTCGTCCCCGCCGCGCTCGCCGCCCTGGTGCTCGGCGAGCGCGGCGGGCCGGTCGCCGTGGCCCGCCGGCACCGGCGCCGGCTGCTGGTCGCAGGCGGCGTCGCCGGGCTCTTCGTGGCCCCGATCGCGCTCAACACGCTGCTCAACTGGCCGGGTGAGATCCCGAAGTACGCGGGCTACTCCGGCGACCAGGCCGTCAGCCGGCCGTCGCCGTCGGAGGCCGTCGCGTTCACCCTGCAGTTCTGGGCCGAGGACGACACGCTCGACCGCGTCGTCCCCGTCGTGCTCACGGCAGCAGCCGTCGCGGCGGTCGTCCTCGCCCCGAGAGCGCTGCGGCGACCGCTCGCCGCCCTCACCGCGACCGCGCTGATCGCCCAAGCGCTGTTCGTCGTCTACGCCCTCGTCGGCGTCGACGACCTCTCGCAGGTCTACGTCGGCTACTTCGGGTGGGCCCTGCCGGCTGCGCTCGGGCTCGTGGTGGTCACGTCCCTCGCCGCTCGGGCGCGGTCGGCCTCCGCGCAGGCGGTGGTGGCCACCGCGAGCGCGCTCGCGATGGTGGCGGGGCTGGTGGCTGCCGACGCGCCGTTCCGGCTCCGGCCGGAGTTCGCGGCCGACCTGCCGCCCGCGCTGGCCGCCGTCGACGAGGAGCTGGGCGACGTCGACGGGCCGGTCGTCGTCGACATGACCGAGACCGTGCCCGCTTTCCTGGGCGGCACCGGGCTGCTGCTGCACCTGGAACGGGCCGGGGTCGACGCGTGCGTCGCTGACGACGTCTTCCGCGTGCAGGTCGGCGCTCGTCGGATCTGCAGCCAGGAGGAGCTGGCGCAGGGCCGCTGGGTCGAGGTGCGCGACCCCGGGACGGCGCCGCGGCCCACGGTGCAGCACGGGCTCAGCGACTTCACGGTCCGGTAGAGCAGGTGCGTCCGGCCGGTCGCCGGCCCCTAGCATGACCCGCGTGACCGCTGCGCCGCTCGTCTCCTACGCCCAGAACGGCGAGGACGTCGTGCTCTGGCGCGCGCTGCGAGGCGTCGAGCACGGCCGGTACGTCGACGTCGGCGCCAACGCCCCGGAGCAGGACTCGGTCACCAAGCTCTTCTACGACCGCGGGTGGAGCGGTCTGGACGTCGAGCCCGTCGCGGAGTGGGCCGACGCGCTGCGCAGAGAGCGCTCGCGCGACACGGTGGCGGAGGTGGCGGTCACTGCCACGGACGGCGGGGAGGTCGTGCTGCACGAGTCCGCCGGCACGGGCCTGTCCACCGTGCGGTCCGAGTACGCCGTGGACGCCGTCGGGCTCGGGCACGAGATCCGCGAGCGCCGGGTGCCCACACGCACGCTCGCCGGTCTGGTCGCCGAGCACCTCGGCGACCAGGACGTGCACTTCTGCAAGATCGACGTCGAGGGCGCGGAGGCCGACGTCCTCGCCGGGGCCGACCTCGCCCGATGGCGCCCGTGGGTGCTCGTGGTCGAGGCGACCAGGCCGAACTCGACCGAGCAGACGCACGAGGAGTGGGAACCCGGGGTGCTCGCCGCCGGCTACCGGTTCTGCCTGTTCGACGGGCTGTCGCGGTTCTACGTGCGCGACGACAAGGCTGCCGAGCTGGCGCCGGCGCTGTCGTACCCGGCCTGCCCGCTCGACGGCTACGTCCGTGCCGAGGAGGTGCGGCTTCGTGCGCGCCTCGACCACGTCGGACAGCTGCACCACCGCGCGAGCGAGGAGCTGGACGTGCTCCGTCGCCGGGACGCCGACGCGCAGGCGCTGCGCGCCGAGGTGGTGCGGTGGCGCGGCATCGCCCTCGAGCGGTGGAGCGCCGCCGTGTCAGGGCCGCGCAGCTCGGTGGACGACGGCGCCCGAGCAGAGCTCGAGGCGCTGCAGCGCACCGTGTCCTGGCGGGTGACCGCCCCCCTGCGCGCCGTGCGCAGCCGCCAGCTCTCCGGACGTCGCGGCACGGTCGCATGACGGTCGCGCTCGACCGTTCCGGCGCGGAGCAGACCAGCGAGACACCTCGTCGCGAGGCGCCGCCGGACGCCGCGCTGCACGCGCTGGCGCAGCGCCTCGCGGAGGTCGCGCCCGTGCTCGACGCCGGCGACGCCGGCGCTCCGGACCCGACGCTGCCGCTCGGCGCCCGGACCGCGGAGCTCCTGCTGTCCCTGGTGACGGCCGTGCAGCAGTCCCGGGAGCCGGCGCGCGTGTGGCTCCTGCTCGTGGCGGTCGGCGGCGTGCTCCCGCTCGACGAGGAGGTGCGCGCCGCGCGACGCCAGCTCGAGCTCGCCCCCCCGCCGGAGGGCGTGCTGTGGCTGCTCGACTGGGGAGCCGCCGTCGCGGCCGAGCACGCCTCGGCGACGTCGTCGCTGCGGCTCGTGAGGTCGGGCGTGGTCGTCGACGTCGACTTCACGGCGCGGCACGACCTGCAGACCGGCATCCAGCGCGTCGTCCGGCGGCTCGCGCCGCGGTGGGCGAGGGACCACGACATCGAGCTCGCGGTGTGGACCGAGCGCAGCGGCGCGCTGCGCGTCCTCGACGACGACGAGGAGGAGCGGGTGCTGCGCTGGCAGCGCCCGCTGCACCGGCTGCCCCGGCCGCGGTCGGAGACCACGCTCCTGGTGCCCTGGGAGGGCACGGTGGTCCTCCCGGAGGTCCCCGGCCGCGACCAGTGCGCGCGGCTGGCGGCGCTGGCCGAGCACTCCGGCAACCGGGTGACCATGGTCGGCTACTACTGCATTCCGGTCGTGAGCGCCGAACTCATGCCGGCGGCCGAGCCGACGAGGTTCGTGCGCTACCTCACCGTGGTGAAGCACGCGGACGCCGTCGCGGGCATCAGCCGCTCTGCTGCCGAGGAGTTCCGCGGGTTCACCGCCGCCCTGCCGGCCCAGGGGCTGGCCGGCCCGGAGGTCGTGGCGGTCCCCCTGGCGACCGACGCCCCGGCCCCAGCGGACGACGTCGGCAACGCTCCTGTGGTTCCCGAAGTGCTCGTCGTCGGTAGCCACGAGCCGCGCAAGAACCACCTCGCCGTGCTGCACGCCGCCGAGGTGCTGTGGCGGGAGGGCCACGCCTTCCGGCTGCACCTCATCGGCGGACCGGGATGGACCACCACGGCGTTCGACGCCCGGCTCGAGGCGCTGCGGCGCGCCGGGCGTCCCGTCGAGGCGCAGCGCAGCGTCGACGACGACGGCTTGTGGCGCGCCTACCGGCGAGCGAGGTTCACCGTCTTCCCCAGCCTGCACGAGGGCTACGGCCTGCCGGTCGTGGAGTCGCTGACGCTCGGGACGCCGGTCGTCGCGACGAGCTACGGGAGCATCGCCGAGCTCGCCGCGGACGGCGGCGTCGTCCCGGTCGACCCGCACGACGACGACGCGCTCACCGCCGCCATGCGCTCGCTGCTGACGGACGACGCCCGGCTGGAGGCGCTGCGCGCCGAGGCCCGAGCGCGACCGCTGCGGACGTGGGACGACTATGCGCGCGACCTGTGGCAGGCGCTCGTGGAGCACCGGTGAGCGCCGTCGGAGCGGCGCGGCGCATCGCGCGCGCGCTGCCGGCCCGGGCGTCGTCACCGCACGCTCCGCGGCCGCATGCCCGCAGCCTCACGACAGCCGCCGCGTCGTCGCTGGGCGAGCACCGACGGCAGCTCGCCGACCGCATGGGCACGCTGCTGCGCACCCTCGACCGCGCGGTCCCCGACGGCCTGCTCGACCGTGCACGGGGAGTGGAGGCGGCGCTCGCCGACGCCGACGGCGCGCAGGTCTGGCTCGCGCTGGCCGTGCTCACCGGGCGGCTCCCGCTCGAGGAGGAGGTTGTCGAGACGCTGCGCCGGCTGCGGCTGGACGGGCCCGGGGCCGCTCTCGGTCCGGCGGTGGCGGCAGCGGTCGCGCCCACCCGCCCCGTGGTGCGGGTCGAGGTGGTGGTGGGCGAGGTCGTCGTCGACGTGCACCACACCAGCCGCACCGGCCTGGCCACCGGCATCCAGCGGGTGGCCCGCGAGACCGCGCGCCGATGGAACCGCGATCACCCGGTGGTGCTCGCCGGCTGGACGGCGGACGGGACGGCGCTCACCCGGCTGTCACCGGCCGACGCCGCGCGCGCCGTCGGCGACCCTCCCGGAGCCGCGAGCGGCTCGGCCGGGTCCGACGTGCTCGTCCCCTGGGCCGGCAGCTACGCCCTGCTCGAGCTCGCCACCGAGGAGCCGCGCACCCGGCGGATCGCCGCGCTGGCGCGCTGGTCGGGCAACGGCACCGGCGCCGTCGGCTTCGACTGCGTGCCGCTCACGACAGCCGAGACGACCGCGGATGCCATGGGCGCTGCCTTCGCGCAGATGCTCGCCGGACTGCGGCACGTCGACCGCGTGGCCACCATCTCGGAGGCGGCCGCGGTCGAGTACCGCGGGTGGCGCGGCATGCTGGTCGGGACGGGCTGGGCCGGACCGTCCGTGGACGCCGTGGTACTGCCGGTCGATGCCGTCGAGCCGCCGGAGCAGGCGCTCGCCGCGGCGCGTGACCGCCTGCTGGTGGCGGACCTGCCGATGCTGCTGTGCGTCGGCAGCCACGAGCCGCGCAAGAACCACCTCGCCGTGCTGCACGCCGCCGAGCTGCTCTGGCGGCGCGGCGTGCTCTTCTCCCTGCTCTTCGTCGGCGGGAACGCCTGGCACAGCGAGCGCTTCACCGTCCGGCTCGGCGAGCTGAAGGGCGCCGGCCGCCCGGTGGAGTCGGTGCCGGCCCTGGACGACGCCTCGCTGTGGGCGGCCTACCGGCTCGCGCGTGCCGTGCTGTTCCCCTCGCTCAACGAGGGCTTCGGCCTGCCTGTCGCCGAGGCGCTGGCCAGCGGCACGCCGGTGGTGACGACGCGGTACGGGTCGACGGCGGAGATCGCGGCGGGCGGCGGTGCCGTGCTCGTCGACCCGCGCAACGACGCCGACCTCGCGGCCGCCATGGCCGCCGTGCTCGAGGACGACGCGCTGCACGCCCGGCTGTCGGCCGAGGCGGCGGCCCGCCCGCACCGCAGCTGGGACGCGTACGCGAGCGAGCTGTGGCGCGTGCTCGTCGAGGCCGGCCGTTGACGCCGCAGGAACGGGCGGCGGCACTGGAGCAGCAGCCGCTCGTCGAGGTCGGCCGGGCCCGAGGGCTCGTGCACGGGACGGCGGACTCGTTCCGCCAGGTCTGGGCCTATCGAGAGCTGCTCGCGCTGCTCGTCCGCCGCGAGATCAAGGTCCGGTACAAGGACAGCGCGCTCGGCGTGCTCTGGAGCCTGCTCCGACCGCTCGCGATGCTCGCCGTCTACTACTTCGCGATCGGCAAGTTCCTCGGGGCCCAGCGGGCGATCCCCGACTTCGCCGTCTACATCTTCACCGGGCTCACCGCCTACCAGCTCTTCAGCGAGATCGTCTCCGGCGGAACGGGGTCGATCCTCGGCAACGCCGGCCTCGTCAAGAAGGTGTTCCTGCCCCGCGAGGTGTTCCCGCTCGCCACCGTCGGATCCGCGGTGTTCAACCTGCTCATCCAGCTCGGCGTCCTCATCGCGGCGACCGCCGCGGTCGGCGCCTTCCCGACCGGCACGCGCTGGGTCTACCTGCCGCTGTCCCTGGCTCTGCTGCTGGTGTGGGGCTTGGCGCTCGGCCTGTTCTTCGCTGCCGTCAACGTGTTCCTGCGGGACGTGCAGTACCTCGTGGAGATCGGGCTCGTGGTCCTGTTCTGGACGACCCCGACCGTGTACTCCTGGGAGCTCGTGAAGGGCGCCGTCGGGCCGCTCGCCGAGACGCTGTACCTGGCCAACCCGCTCGCCCTGGCAGTGCTGGGCATGCAGCGGACGTTCTGGGTCGCCGGCGACGGCGCGGCCACGCCGGACGCCCTCGGCCTGCGGATCGTCGTCGCGCTCGGCATCGGCACCGTGCTGCTCGCCGCCGCGCACCGGCTGTTCGTGCGCCTCGAGGGCGACTTCGCCCAGGAGCTGTGACGTGACCGTCGTCGTCGAGATCGAGGACGTCGCCAAGCGCTTCGTCATCCGCAAGGACAAGTCGCTGAAGGAGCGCCTCGTCAACCGGGGCCGCTCGCTGCGTCACCGCGACGAGTTCTGGGCCCTCGACGGCGTCACGCTGTCCATCGACGCGGGCACGACGGTCGGTCTCATCGGCCCCAACGGCTCGGGCAAGAGCACCCTGCTCAAGACGATCGGCGGCATCATCCAGCCGAACCGCGGGACGGTGCGCCGGCGCGGCCGGCTCGCGGCGCTGCTCGAGCTCGGGGCCGGGTTCCACCCTGACCTGACCGGCCGGGAGAACGTCTACCTGAACGCCGCGATCCTCGGCCTGTCCCGGGAGACGACCGACCGGCACTTCGACGAGATCGTCGACTTCTCGGGGATCGAGCGCTTCATCGACACCCAGGTGAAGTTCTACTCCTCCGGCATGTACGTGCGGCTCGCCTTCGCCGTCGCGGTGCACGTCGACCCCGACCTGCTCCTGGTCGACGAGGTGCTCGCCGTCGGCGACGAGCCGTTCCAGCGCAAGTGCATGGAGCGCATCCGCCGGTTCCAGCGCGAGGGCCGCACCATCGTCGTCGTGTCGCACGCCCTCGACCAGATCGGCGAGCTCTGCGACCGCGCGGTCGTCCTGGAGAGCGGGCGCGTGGTCGTCGACGGAGAGCCGCGAGACGCCCTGCGCACGCTGCGGTCGGACTACGAGACGGCCCGGCAGGAGGACGAGGCCCGGCAGCAGCGCCGGACGGGGCAGCCGCAGACGGAGGCACTCGTCGAGTCCGTGCGCCTGCTCGACGTCCAGGGCGAACCGTGCGACGCGGTCCGGGCCGGCGACGACGTCGTCGTCGAGGTCGCCGTGCGCGCGGTCGCGCCGCTGCGCGCCTGGGTGGTCGGCATCGGCATCGACACCCCGCTGGGCCAGGTGGTCTACGGCACGCACACCGGGCTGCTCGGCGCGCCGCTCCCCGACATGGCGGCCGGGGAGAGCCGGGTGGTGCGTCTGGTGCTGCCCGACCTGCGGCTGGGCCAGGGCGAGTACTTCGTGCACGGCGCCGTCGCGCACGCCGACGGCGGTGAGATCCACCGGCTGTCGCCGGGCGCCATGCTCACCGTGCGGTCCGTGGGCGACGGCGTCGGACCGGTCGACGTCCGCGCCCGCGTGCTGACCACAGGGCTCGGCGGAGGCGACGCTTGACCGTGCCGCCTGAACCAGGGCACGCCGCTGTGGCCGAGCACGAAGCAGGCAGCCACGCGGTCGACCGCCCCAGCGACCGCGTGTCCCGGATCTCCGGGCGCCTTCGCCTGTCCCGCGGCGACCTCGTGCTCGCCGCCGTCACGACCGTCGTGCTCGCCGTCGAGCTCGTGGTGCTCCTCGCCCGCAGCCGGGACCAGTGGGCCGGCGGCAGCCTGTCGCTCGACTTCGCCATCTTCCACCAGGCGTGGAGCAGGATCGCCGACGGCGACCTCAACCCGACCGTGACAGTCGGCGACTACCCGTACATCCAGAGCCACTTCGAGCTCATCATGTGGCCGCTCGCGCTGCTGGGCGTGGTCTTCCCGTCCGGCTTCACGCTGCTCGTCGTCCAGGACGTCGCGCTCGTCATCACCCAGGCGCTCGTCGTGGTGTGGGTGCGCCAGGCCGCGCTCGGCGGGCGTGGGGGCGGCTGGT
>JBKHYE010000052.1:0-33068 GCA_046565705.1 Actinomycetes bacterium | reverse complement strand
CCGGTGGGCGCGCCGGCTCTACGCGCTGCCCGGCCTTCCCACCACCGACGTCGCGGCGACCGCGGCGGGCCTCGCCTTCCGCACCGGGGTGCTCGTGGTGCCCGAGCGGCTGCGCGCCGGCCCGCACCTGCGCGACGCCCAGCGCCGCACCGCGTCGCCCTGACACGGACTGCCGGGACGCGGCGCGGGCCCGGCAGCAGCAGCTCCCGGGCCCGCGTCGTGACGCTGCGGCTCAGCTGCCGTAGATGCGCTCCGGGAAGTCCTCGCCCACCTGCGGCAGGGTCGGCTGGATCGTGTCGTCGAGGAACGCGCCGAGGTTGCCGTCCTCGGCAGCGGCGCGCAGGTCGTCGAGGTGCAGCAGCCGCTGCGCGGCGTCGGCACGCAGGTCGTTCAGTGCCCGCACGTGGTCGTCGATCTGCGCCGACAGCGACGTGATGGCACGCACCTCGTCCTCGATGCCGCCGACGAGCTCACGCAGCGCCGACGCCAGCGAGCCGCTCGCGGCACGCGCCGACGGGCTGCTGGTCGTGCTCGACGTGCTGGAGCTCGACCGCGCGCCGCCGCGCGAGGACGCGCGCTTGGCGGGGGCCTTGCGCGCACCCGCCTTCTTCGCGGCGCCGCGACGGCCGCCCGAGCGCGACGACGACGCGCGCCCGCCGCGACGCGCAGCCGCCTTCGACGGCGGGGTCGCGGTGGCGCCGCTGGCGCCGGTCTCGCTGCCGCCGCCGCTGTTGCCGCTGTCGCCGGTCGACGGCGTCGAGGCCGTCGTCTCGGTGCTGGTCTCGCTCAAGGGGTCCTCCGTGTCGAGTGGTCCGGGTCGCCGGCACCGCGTGGCCGTGCGCTGCCGGTCGATGGTGTCAGGTCAGCCTGCGCACTGCGCAGCACCCTATCGAGGAACAGCCGACGACCGCAGCCCCCGGAGGCGCTCGGCTGCAGCGCGCAGCGTCGCGTGCTGCTTGGGGAACGCGAAGCGCAGCAGCTGCGCGCCGTCCACCGGGTCGGCGAAGAAGCTCGTGCCGGGCACCGTCGCGACACCAGGGTCGACGACGATGCGCCGCGCGAACGCGCTCGAGTCGCCGTCGGCGTCGACGGCGTCGGTGCGGCACAGCACGTAGTACGCGCCCTGCGGGCGCTGGAACGCGAAGCCGACGTCCTCGAGCGCGTCGCAGAGCAGGTCGCGTCGTTCGCGGTACTCCGCGGCCATGGTCGTGTAGTACTCCACCGGCAACGCCATGGCGACGGCACCGGCGGCCTGCAGCGGTGCCGCTGCACCGACGGTGAGGAAGTCGTGCACCTTCCGGATGGCACTCGTGACGCCCGGCGGCGCGATCGCCCAGCCGACACGCCAGCCGGTCACGGCGTAGGTCTTGGACAGCGCGTTGATGGTGACGGTGCGGTCCTCCAGACCGGGCACCGTCGCGGGCGGCACGTGCTCGGCGTCGTAGAGAATGTGCTCGTAGATCTCGTCCGTCACGCAGAGCACGTCCCACTGCTGGCACAGCTCGCTGATGAGGTCGAGCTCGGCGCGCGCGAAGACCTTGCCCGTCGGGTTGTGCGGCGTGTTGACGATGACGGCGCGCGTGCGGTCGTTGAAGGCGGCGCGCAGCTCCTGCTCGTCGAGGTGCCAGTCGGGCTCGTGCAGCCGCACGTAGCGCGGGGTCGCGCCCGAGAGGACGGCGTCGGGGCCGTAATTCTCGTAGAAGGGCTCGAACGCGATGACCTCGTCGCCGGGGTCGACCGTCGCGAGGAGGGTGGCGATCATCGCCTCGGTCGAGCCGCACGTGACCGTCAGCTCGGTCTCGGGATCGACCTGCCAGCCGGCGTAGGTGCGCCCGACCTTGGCGGCGATGCCGTCGCGGAACGCCTTGGCGCCCCAGGTGATGGCGTACTGGTTGACGTCGTCGTCGATCGCTTGCTTCGCGGCGTCCTTCAGCTCCTGCGGGCAGGCGAAGTCGGGGAAGCCCTGCGCCAGGTTCACTCCGCCGGACTGCAGGCACAATCGCGTCATCTCGCGGATGACCGACTCCTCGAACGCCGCCGCCTTGGCGCTGGTCCGGATGCTCATGACACCGACCGTGGCACACGCGTGCGACCGCTGAGCGACAGCGCGACGGCACCGAGCATCGACGCCGCGGCGATGAGCGCGAACGCGGCGCCGTAGCCGTCGAGCGCGTCGTGCATCGCACCCGCCACGGCCGGCCCCGCGGCGATCCCCACGGTGGCGGCGAGCTGGCTGCGCGAGTAGATGCCGGGGTAGTCGCGCACACCGAACCGCTCCGCGAGAAGCGGCGGGTGCAGCATGAGCAGGTTGCCGACGGTCACGCCGAACAGCACCGTCGCGAGGAGCAGCCCTGTGGGCGACGACACGAGCGACAGCAGCAGGAGCGACGTCGCCTGCGCCGCCATGAGCACCACCGCCATGAGTCGCATCGAGACGCGCGCGGCGACGACGCCGCCGACCAGCCGGCCGACCAGGCTCGACCCGGCGAGCACCGACAGCACCGTCGCGGCCAGCGCGGCGTCACGTCGCTCGGCGACCAGGTTGTAGACGTGCGCCATGCCGCCGACCTGCGCCGCCATCGCGAGCAGGTGGGCGACCGTGACGGCGACGAAGAAGCGGGTGCGCACCGCCGTCGCGGCAGGCGTCCCGGCGACGGTCCTGTCGGTGCCCGGCGGCGGCTCCGGGTCGCCGTCGGGCTGCAGGCCGAGCGCCTGCGGTGACGGATGCAGCAGCAGTGCGCCGACCGGGACCACCACCACGACGAACGCCGCCGCGAGCCACGGCGACGTCGCCGCGAGCCCGTGCCGCTCCACCGCGGCGGCGACCAGTGGTGTCAGCAGCACACCGCCGGCCGACAGGCCCGTCGTCGCGACCGACAGCGCGACCGACCGGCGGCGGGCGAACCAGCGCGTCACGAGCGTCGTGCCCGGCACGAGGCTGCACGCCGAGAACCCCGCGCCGAACAGCGCGTACACCGCGTACAGCTGCCACGCCTCGGTCAGGTGCCCGAGCAGCAGCAGCGACGCCGCGCACGCGAGGGCACCGACCCCGACCAGCGGCCGTGCATCGCGGCGCGCCGTCCACGACGCGGCGGGCAGCCCGACCAGGCCGCCGACGACGAAGAAGCCGGCGGTCGCGGCCGACACCGCACCGACCGAGAAGCCCTGCTCGACCGTGAGCGCGCGCAGGTACACCGACAGCCCGTAGAAGCCGATGCCGGCCGACACGGTCAGCACGACGAACACGCCCGCGACGACGTACCAGCCGCGGAACACGCCGGTCCGCTGCGGCGTGCGGGGCAGCGCAGCGGTCACGCGGCGACGCTAGCCGCTCAGCTGCGGGCCGCCGTCGTCACCGGTCGCGGTCACCGGTCGCGTCACCAGTCGCCGCCGAAGTCACCGCCGATGTCCCCGCCGTCCCCCCAGCCGCCGCCGCCGTCGCCCCAGCCGCTGTCACCCCAGCCACCGCCCCCGCCGTCCCAGCCGCCACCCATGTGCGTGCCGTCGTCGCCCCAGCCGCCACCGCCGCCGCCGTCCCAGCCGCCGTCGGCGCCGCCGTCCGCACCACCGTCGCCGCCGTCGTAGCCGCCGTCGTAGCCGCCGTCGAGTCCGGCGTCGAACATCGAGGCGCTGAGCAGGCTGCCGAGCATCCAGCCCGACAGCACGCCGAGCACGAGGTCGCCCGGCCAGAACGGCTCGCGGTACCAGCCGCCCGGCACGTACACGTCGCCGACGCGACCGCCCGGGAACCAGTGCCGGTGGCCGGGCGCGTAGGTCGGCGACCCGACGTGCTGCCGGCCCTGCACGGTGACCGTCGCCGGCCGGTCGAGCTGCGGACCGCTCGCCGGCGGCAGGTGCGGCGCGGGGCCCGGGTCCAGGCCGCGACGCGAGCGCACCAGCCGCGTCGCGTGCAGCCCCTCAGCGGCGGCGAGCCACGCGGTGCGCAGCGCGTCGTCGGAGCGCGCGCGCTCCAGCAGCGACGTCGCCGTGGTGTACCGCTCCGACGCGTCGACCATCGCCTGGCGCGCCACGGGGTCGTCGCCCGGCTCGAGCGTCCGGACGTCGTGCGCGAGCCGCGCGACCACGGACTGCACGTCCGCGGGGTCGACCGGCTGCTGCGGCGCCGAGCGCTGCGGCGCCGGCCGCTGCGGCGGCGGGTACGGGATCGGCTGCCGGCCGTGGTGCCGAGATCCGTACGTGCGCCAGTGCACGCGGTGGCCGCCGCCCGCCGACCGGGCGGCGCTGCGCATGAACAGGAACGGCACGAGCACGAAAAGCGCGAGGAACAGCAGTGGCGACGGTCCTCTGCCGCTGCCCGAGAAGCCGATCAGCGCGACGAAGAGCAGGAGGACCAGGCAGCCGCCTCCCCCGCCCCTCGAGACGAAGATCACCAGCCGCCTCCGCCGCGACGGCCCCCGCCGCCGCGACCCCAGCCGCCACCCCCGCCGCCGGACCAGCCGCCGCCGGACCGCCGGCCGCCGAAGCCACCGCTGCGCCGGCGCCCGTACCCGCCGCCGAACATCCCGCCGCCGAACCCGCCGCTGTAGCCGCCGCCGAACATGCCGCCGCCGAAGCCGCCGCTGTAGCCGCCGCTGTAGCCGCCGTAGCCGCGCCGACCGCCGCCGAGGAGGCTGCCGAGCAGGAGCGTCTGCCAGAACGGCGTGGCGTACCAGCCGCCGGGCACCGGCTGCCCGCCGTAGTAGCCGCCCTCGAAGTAGTGCGGCCGGCCGGGCTCGTACTGCGGCGAGCCCTCGTACTGCTCCTCACCGACCTGCACGACCGCGCGCTCGGTGAGCTGCGGCGCGTTGCTGCGCGTCATCGGTATCTCCGGCCCGGGGTCGAGGCCGAGCCGCTGACGGACGACGCGCGCCGCGGTCAGCCCCTCGACGGCGGTGCGCCGGGCCGCCGCCCACTCCCCCTCGGTGTCGGCCTTGCTCATCAGCGCGCCGGTCGCGTTGTACCGCTCGGCGGCGTCGGCGAGCGCCTGGCGCGCGACGGCGTCGTCGCCCGGCGCCAGCGTCTCGACGTCGCTGCCGAGCCGGCTGTACAGCGACTCGACGTCGGCGCGCAGGTCCTCCATCGTCTTCGCGTGCTGCGCCTTGCGGCGGCGGGAGCGCACGAGCAGGTAGCCGCCACCGCCGACCACGCCGGCGCCGAGCAGCCACGGCAGCACGCTGCTGCCCGAGCCGGTCGACCCGATGTCGCGACCGGATGCCTGCGCGTCGACGTTGCGCGCGAAGCGGTCGACGAGCGAGGTGACGGTGGCGCCGTCGATCTGACCGTCCTCGGTCACGGTCAGGGCGTCGTCGAGCGCCGACACCGCGTTGACGCCGTTGGCGCGCGCGGCGTCGCCCTGGTCGGCGTAGGCGTACGGCTCGTCGCTGACGAGGAGCAGCGCGGCACGCGACTCACCAGACGCCCGGCCGATGGCGACTGCGACGTCGCCGGCGGCGCCGCGCGGCAGGTCCTCCTCCGGCAGCAGCACGACGAACACCGGCACGGACGCCGACGCGACGGCGTCCTCGAGCTCGCCCTCGTCGACGTCGACCTGGAAGCCCGGGTCGACGTAGACGCCGTCGCTCAGGACCTCGTCGGCGATCTGCTCGACCGGCAGCCCGGTCAGCGTCGACGCGGAGGCGGGAGCGGACAGCAGCAGCGCTGCCGTGGCGGCGAGCAGGGCCAGTCGAGTGCGCACGTGCCCGTCCTACCCCCGCGAGCACCGCTGTGTCAGGTCCGGCGCGTGTGCCCGCCCACGTCGAGGTCAGCCGCGGACGAGCCCCGCGCCGGTCGCCCGGTCGGCCAGCGCCTCCACGACCTCGGGCGGCGTCGTGTGCTCGCCGAGCCGCACCGCCTTGTTCTCCCCGTGGTAGTCGCTGCTGCCGGTGACGAGCAGCCCGAGCTCGGCGGCCAGCCCGCGCAGCCGCCGCCTCGCGGCCTCGTCGTGGTCGACGTGGTCGACCTCGAGCCCGGCGAGCCCCGCCTCCGCCATGGCCACGACGACGTCGTCCGCCACCGTCTCGCCGCGCGCGTCGGCGGCCGGGTGCGCGAACACGGCCACGCCCCCCGCCCGGACGACGAGCTCGACGCCGCGCACGACGTCGAGCTCGACCTTGGGCTCCCAGTACCTGCCGCCGGTGCCGATCCAGTCGGCGGAGAACGCCTCGTCCATCGAGGCGACCAGCCCCTGCTCCACGATCGCGCGGGCCAAGTGCGGTCGACCGACCGTGCCCTGCGCGAGCTGCTGCACGCGCTCCCAGGTCACGCCGGTGCCGTCGGCCTCGAGCCGCCGCGCCATCCGCTCGGCGCGCCCGGTGCGCGACGCGCGGAGCGTCTCCAGCGCCGCGGCCAGCTCGGGCTCGGTCGGGTCGAACAGGTAGCCCAGCAGGTGCAGGCTGACGCCGCCGGCCGCGCAGGAGATCTCCGCGCCCCGCACCAGCCCGAGCCCCCGTGGCAGCGCACGCAGCGCCTCGTCGTGACCGGCTGTCGTGTCGTGGTCGGTGAGCGCGACGACGTCGAGGCCGGCGGCAGCGGCGCTGCGCACCAGGTCGGCCGGCGACGTCGTGCCGTCCGACGCCGTCGAGTGCGTGTGCAGGTCAGCGGCAGGCACGGGCACGCAGCGGCTCGACGGTGGTCGCGGTCAGGCCGGCGGCGGCGTGGTCGCCAGGCGCGTCGACGGGGCGCCGAACGGCAGCTGCAGGCCGGCCTGCGCCTCCTGGCGCAGGTCGTGCAGGGCGACGTGCTCCAGCAGGACGAGCTCGGCCGCCGGCGGCCACAGCACCGCCCACAGCCACACGCCCAGCGCCTCGCCGACGAACGCGACGCGGTCGTCGGCGCTCGGGCAGCGCCACAGCGCCGTCGGGTGGCCGGCGGCCTCGACCTTCGCCTCCGGCGGTCCCTCCGCGACGAGCCCCGGGTCGATGCCCGACTCGCCGGCGTAGCGCGCACCGAGCCCGATGCCCGGCTCCTCGGCGACGAGCACCATGTCGGCCGGACCGCCGAGCGGCGACGGCCCCGACAGGGCGAGCGCCGTCGCACGCGGGCCGGAGCGGTCGTCGCCGGCCGTGGCGAGCCCGGTGACGGTCCACCCGGGCAGCAGCGGGATCGGCGACCACAGCGGCACCTTCGCGTCACGGGCGGTGCGCGCGAGCACTTCCGGGCCGACGCGCGGCAGCACGTGCAGCGGCAGCACGGCGCCGTGCAGCTCGCACTGCCAGTCGCTGGACATCAGGCCCGGCGCGCGGACGGCCCGGCCGCAGCGCGGGCAGGCGGCAGGGATGCTCACCGGGGAACCGTGCGATGCCTGACGGCGTCCGTCAAGCCCGCTGGTCGGCGAACGGGCAGCGGCCCGGTCAGCGCAGAGTGCGGCGCTCGCGCACCACGCGCTCGCGCACCGGTCGCTCGACGACGCGCTCGGCCGGGCGCTCGACGACGCGCTCGACCGGCTCCTCGACGACGACGCGGCGGCGCCGGACCGGCCGGCGGTCCATGCCGCCCGCCGCGATGACGAGTGCGGCGACGACGAGCGCAGCCACGATCACGAGCGCGAGTGTGGTCATGCGGCCGGGTGTTCCCCGTCCGCACCGCGCGCACGCACGGCCGTTCAGGTGACGCGGGCTACCGCTCCTGGAGCTCCGGGCGGCCCGGGAACTCCCCGCCGGTCCGGTCGGCGTAGTTGCGCTTCGGCACCATCACCTTGCGGCGGAAGACGCACACGAGCACGCCGTCCTGGTTGTAGCCCTTGGTCTCGACGTGGACGACGCCCCGGTCGTCCTTGCTCTTGCTCTCCGTCTTGTCGAGCACCGTGGTCTCGCCGTAGATGGTGTCGCCGTGGAACGTCGGGAAGACGTGCTTGAGCGACTCGACCTCGAGGTTGGCGATCGCCCGCCCGGAGATGTCGGCCACCGACATGCCGAGCAGCAGCGAGTAGACGTAGTTGCCGACGACCACGTTCTTGCCCTGCTGCGTCGTCTTCGCGTAGTTGGCGTCGAGGTGCAGCGGGTGGTGGTTCATGGTGATGAGGCAGAACAGGTGGTCGTCGTACTCGGTCACCGTCTTGCCCGGCCAGTGCTTGTAGGTCGCTCCGACCTCGAACTCCTCGTAGTACCGGCCGAACTGCACGGCGACGCTCCTTCTGCGATGTGTGTGCGGGACGTTCATGCTCCCAGGTGGTCTCCGGCGCTAGCGTCGTCGGGTGGCCGTCGACGCTCTGTCCCCGACCGGACGGCGCGTGCGCGCAGCGGCGTTCCTCGCCGGCCTCGCTCTGCTGCTCGCGGGCACCGCGTGGGGCGACGACGACCACTTCCCGTTCGGGCCCTTCCGCATGTACTCGACCGCGGACGACCCGGACGGCCGGGTGCTGTCGACGTACGTGCAGGCGGTCGACGCCGACGGCCGCGTCGTCGACCGCGTCGGCGAGCGCGAGGTCGGCCTGCGACGCGCCGAGTACGAGGGCCAGCTGTCGCGCGTCGTCGACGACCCGGAGCTGCTCGGCGACCTGGCCGAGACGTTCTCGAGGCGTCACCCGGACCGGCCGCCGTGGGTCGAGGTGCGCGTCGTGCAGACCGCCTACGTCCTCGTCGACGGCGTGCCGACCGACGAGCAGACCGAGGTGCTCGCCGAGTGGACCGCGCCGTGACCCGCTGGCTCACCGCACCCGTCGCCCGCGCGCGCGTCGCCTGGCTGCGGACCCTGCTGTACCTGTTCGTGCCGGTCGACGTGCTGCTGACGACGCCGTGGGTGGCGGCGCACGACACCGCGCCGGCGTCGCTGTACCGGCCGCTGTTCGTCGGCCGGCTGCTGGAGCACCCCGCGCCGACGTACTGGTGGGTGCACCTCGTGCAGGCGCTGCTGCTCGCAGCGGCGGTCGTGGCGGCGACCGGACGCGCTCCGCGACTGCTCGGCATCTCGGTGTTCGTCCTGTACTTCGAGTGGATGCTCATCGCGATGAGCTACGGCAAGGTCGACCACGACCGGCTCGCGTTCCTCGTCGCGCTCGCGGCGCTGCCGACGGTCGGCGCCGCGCGCCACCGCGACCGCACGCCGAGCGAGGCGGCCGGTTTCGCGGTTCGGTGCATCACCGCCGCCGTCGTCGCGACGTACGTGCTGTCGGTCGCGGCCAAGCACCGCTTCGGCGGTGGGCTGCCGAACTGGCTCGAGTCGGCGGTGTTCGTCCGCGCCGTGCTCCGCCGCGGCACACCGCTGGGCGACCTGCTGCTGGACGCGCCGTGGCTGCTGCACCTGTCGCAGTACGGGCTCGTCGCCATGGAGCTCGCGGCACCGGTGCTGCTCCTGCTGACCGGGCGACGGCTGTACGCCGCGCTCGCGGCATACGCGCTCTTCCACCTCGGCACGTGGGCGGCGATCGCGATCGTGTTCCTGCCCCACCTGGTGTGCTTCCTGGCGTTCCTGCCGCTGGAGCGGCTGCTGCCCGAGCGTCAGGCCGCGGAGCCCGACGACGCGCCGGGGCGCTCGGACGGCGGCAGCGCGCACGCAGGCGTCCCGCCGGGCAGGCGGTGGCGGTTGTCGGCGACGACGCGGTAGACGACCGCGGCGACCCACGACACCGGCGGGACGCGCATCGCGATCCCGAGCACGCGCCACAGCCCACCCGACGCCGACAGCAGCGCCGCGACCGCAGGTGCGCCGCTGCGCGGACGCCCGACGGCGGGCACCCACTGCACCGCGCGCTCGCACTCCTCGGCGGTGACGCCGAGGGTGTCTAGGTCCGCGTGCTGCCACGCCACGACGCGCACGTCGGCGAGGCGCAGTCGCGGCAGCAGCGCCACGCTCCTCGTGCAGAACGCGCAGTCGCCGTCGTAGACGAGCGTCGCGTCGACGCGCCGGCTCACGACTCGACCCGGGCCACCACGCGCCAGACGTCGATGACGACCGACGGCGTCATGCCGACCGACTCGTACAGCGCCGTGGCGCCGGTCGCGTTCGCGCTGTCGACGTGCAGCAGCGCCGCCGCGCGCCCGCGCCCGCGCATGTGCGCGAACGACGCCGTCAGCAGCGCCTTGGCGATGCCCCGCCCACGTGCCTCGTCGAGCACGCCGACGCGCTGCACGTAGCCGGCCTGCTCGTCCTCGACGAACTGGTCGGTCTCGCTGAGGAAGCCGACGTCACGGTCGCCGGCGGTGGCGAACCAGAACGGGCCGTTGCGCACCGTGCGCGCACGCTGCCCGGCGAGCCACTCCTCGAACGGCCGAGGAGCGAAGCCGAAGTGCCCGCGGAACGTCGCCATGTGCATCGCGTGCACCCGACGCATGACCTCGTCGCCGTCGTCGTCCACGCGCTCGACGACGACGCCGAGCGCGGACGTGACGTCGACCGGCTCGGCGAGCTCGCGGCGCATGCGGTGGAACGTCGTGGCGACCGCGAAGCCGGCCTGCCGCAGCACGGCGGCGAACACGACGTCGTCGCGGTAGCAGCCCTGGTCGACCTCGATGCTCTCGCGGCCGAGCCGCCGCGCGGCTGCGACGGCGAGCTGCACGCCGCGGTCGACGAGAGGCCGCGCGTACGCCGCACCCGGGCCGGGGTCGACGACGACGTCGAGGTCGGCGCGTCCGGAGGCGCCGTCGGGGAACACCAGCGCGCAGCCGAGCATCGTGCCGTCGTCGCGCACGACCACCGGAGACGCCGGGTCGAGGTCGGGGTCGGCGAGCTGCTCCTGCACGTCGGCGAGCGTCGTGTCCGGCCGGCCGAGCACAGCGCGCTGGTGCAGGTGCTGCATGCGCAGCAGCGCGTCCGCGTCGTCCGGGCGAACCGGTCGCGTGCTCGGCTCGGCGGAGGTCGTCGGCGTGGCGGTCACGGGCGGAGCCTGCCGACCGCCGCCGTCGACGTCCAGCGGTTCACGCCGGCCGGTGCAGCGGCGCCTCCGGGCGCTGCGGGTCGCGCAGGTCCGTGCCGGCCTCGAGCCACCGCTGCTGCAGCGCCGCGCCGCCGTGCACGCGCTTCCACGCGGCCTCGTTCGGCGTCATCGGGAGCAGCGGAAGGAACTGCACGGGCTGCCCGCCGGCGACCGGCAGGTCGGGCACGAGCCCGCCCGGTTCGGCGACGAGCACGCCGGTGAAGCGGCTGCCGTCCCACAGCGGCTCACCGAGCTCCAGGCCGGCGCCGGGCGTGACCACGACGCCCTCGACCGCCGGGCTGGCCGCCAGCACCGCGAGCCGCCGGAGCACGCTGTCGTGCAGCCCGCGCACCGACAGCACCAGCTCGGCACGCGGGCCGTCGGCGGCGACGAGCAGGTCGCCCGGGTCGCCCATCGGCGCGCGCGACATGCCGAGCGTGGCGTAGCGGACCAGGCCGTCGGCGTCGGGGCCGAAGCGCAGCACGTCGATGCGCTCGGTGCCGAGGAAGCTGATGCCGGCGCGACCGCTGTCGTGCCCGAGCGACTGCACGAGGTGCGCCTCGACCTGGACGAGCAGCAGGTCGGGATCGGTCACGTCGGCAGGCTACGAGTCGGGTAGCTGTGCCGGCCGCGGCCGAAGCCGGGCGGCCCCCGGCGAAGATCTTCTGCAGTTCCGACACGTCCTGGCGTGTCGGAAGTGCAGAAGATCTTGGCCACCTGTCCGCCGCGGGTCAGCCGCGGAGCTGGTAGTCCTTCATCAGGCCGCGGCTGATGATGGTCTTCTGGATCTCGCTCGTGCCCTCGCCGATGAGCAGGAACGGCGCCTCGCGCATGAGCCGCTCGATCTCGTACTCCTTGGCGTAGCCGTAGCCGCCGTGGATGCGGAAGCTCTCCTGCGTCACCTCGGCGCAGTACTCGGACGCGAGCAGCTTGGCCATGCCCGCCTCGACGTCGTTGCGCTTGCCGGCGTCCTTCAGCCGGGCGGCGTTGACCATCAGCGCGTGGGCGGCCTCCACCTTGGTCGCCATCTCGGCCAGCTTGAACGAGATCGCCTGGTGGGCGTGCAGCGGCTTGCCGAACGTCTGCCGCTGCTGGGCGTACTCGACGGCCAGCTCGAACGCGCGGATGGAGATGCCGCACGCGCGCGCCGCGACGTTGACGCGGCCGACCTCGACGCCGTCCATCATCTGGTAGAAGCCCTTGCCGCGGCCCTCCTCGCCACCGAGGATCCCGCTGGCCGGCACGCGGACGCCCTCCATCACCATCTCGGTCGTCTCGACGCCCTTGTAGCCCATCTTGTCGATCTTGCCGGGGATCGAGATGCCGTTGCCGACGTCGCCGAAGCCCGGCTCCTTCTCGACGAGGAACGTCGTCATGTTCTTGTAGACCGAGTCCCCGCCCTCGTCGGTGCGCACGAGCGTCGCGACGACGCCGGAGCGCGCGCCGTTGGTCAGCCACATCTTCTGGCCGTCGAGCACGTAGTCGTCCCCGTCGCGCACGGCTTTGCTCTTGATGGCGCTGACGTCGCTGCCGCAGTGCGGCTCGGACATCGAGAACGCACCGCGCACCTCGCCGGCGGCCATCTTCGGCAGCAGGCGCTCCTTCTGCTCCTGGGTGCCGTGCTGCATGAGCATGTAGGCGACGATGAAGTGCGTGTTGATGACGCCGGAGACGCTCATCCAGCCGCGCGCGATCTGCTCGACGACGAGGGCGTAGGTCAGCAGCGACTCACCGAGACCGCCGTACTCCTCGGGGATCGTGAGCCCGAACAGGCCCATCTCCTTCATTCCCTCGACGATCGCCTCGGGGAACTCGTCCTTGTGCTCGAGGTCCTGGGCGTACGGGAGGATCTCCTTGTCCACGAAGCCCTTGACGGTGCCGAGGATCTCCTGCTGGATCTCGGTCAGGCCCTCGGTCTGAGCCAGGCGTGCCATGTCGCTCCTGTCTGGTCGCGCCGGTCTGCGCGGGCCCACGGGCGGCCACGCGCCGGGCGCGCGAGTGGTTGCGCTGGAGTCTCCCACCGCGGCCGGGCGGTCGCGCGCCCGCCTTGCGTGAGACGGCTCACCCGAGCGAGCGGAGCCGGCGCGGCGCGGCGCGCGGCCGCGGCACCGTCGGCTCCAGGTCGCGCAGCACGCGCTGCAGCTCGTCGAGCGGCTTCGGACCCGCGAGCAGGAAGCCCTGCACCGCCGAGCAGCCGAGCAGCCGGAGCTGCTCGAGCTGCTTGGTCGTCTCGACGCCCTCGGCCACGGTCTGCATGCCGAGCGCGGAGGCGAGCCGCACGACGGCGGTGACGATCTCGCGGTCGACGGCGCTCGAGCCGACGCCGTCGACGAACGACTTGTCGATCTTGATCGTGTCGACGGGGAAGCGCTTGAGGTACGACAGCGACGAGTAGCCGGTGCCGAAGTCGTCGACCGCGAGCTTGACGCGCAGCCCGCGCAGCGACGACAGGGTCTGCAGCACCTGCTCCGTGTCGTGCATGACGACGGTCTCGGTGATCTCGAGCACGAGCCGCTCGGGGGCCAGGCCCGAGCGCTCGAGGACCTCGGCGATCCGCTCCCGCAGGTCCGGCTGCGAGAACTGGCGGGCGGACAGGTTGACCGCGAAGACCATGTCGGACGACGGATCGCGCTCGCACCACTCCTGGGCGTCGCGGCAGACCCGGTCCAGCACCAGGTCACCGAGCGGAAGCACCAGACCGGTGTCCTCGGCCAGCTCCATGAAGGAGCTCGGTGCCAGCAGCCCGAGCGTCGGGTGGCGCCACCGCACCAGGGCCTCGAGCCCGTAGACGCCGCCGTCGATGTGCACCACCGGCTGGTAGTGCACGTCGAGCTCCCCCCCGTTGATGGCGCGGCGCAGCGCCATCTCGAGGTCGAGGCGAGCCAGTGCCCGGTCGTCGGCGCCGGCTGCCGCGACCGACCAGCGGTCCTTGCCCCCGCGCTTGGCCTCGTACATGGCGATGTCGGCGGCGGCGAGCAGGTCGCCCGGCTCGTTGCCGGGCTCGGCCACCGCCACCCCGATGCTGGCCGACAGCACGATGTCGCGGTCGCCTGCGCGCACCGGGCGCCGCAGCGCCTGGACGATGCGGTCGGCTGCCTGGGTGGCCTCGTCGGCGCTGCTCAGCTCCTCGAGCAGCACGGTGAACTCGTCGCCGCCGAAGCGGGCCACGGTGTCGCCGTCGCGCAGCACGCCCACCAGGCGCGAGGCGACGGTGCAGAGGACGTCGTCGCCGACCCGGTGCCCCAGGCTGTCGTTCACGACCTTGAACCGGTCGAGGTCGACGAACAGCACCGCCTGCGACGCCGTGCCGGCGCGGCTGCGCCGCCGCGCGTGCTCGAGCCGGTCGAGGAACAGCGCACGGTTGGGCAGCCCGGTGAGCGGGTCGTGGAAGGCCTGGTGCACCAGCCGGCGCTCGAGCGCCAGCCGGTCGCGCACGTCGCGCACGACGACGACGGCGCCGACGACGTCGCCGTCGCGGATGACCGGCGAGGCGGTGATGGCGACGTCGACCGCCTTGGCGTCGGCACGCACGAGCACGTGCTCGTCGAGCCGCACCGTGCGCCCGGCGTGCAGCTCCGCCAGGTGCGCCCAGCCGCTGCCGTCGCGCAGGGCGGCGGCGGGGTCGAGCGTGGTGATGTCCCTGCCCTCGAGGCCGCCGGGGCCCCAGCCGAGCAGCTGCTCCGCGGCGGGGTTGGCGAAGGTGACGACGCCGTGCGCGTCGAGCGCGAGCACGCCCTCCCCGAGGCTGCGCGTGATGCTCTGCATCTGCTCGTACAGGACGGCGTTGTCGAGTGCGCCGCGGGCGACGGCGACGAGGGCGTGCAGCCGACCGTGGTCGGCCTTCGTCCACGTGCCGCCCATCGCCCGTTCCTCGACCTCGACCGCGGTGCTCTTGTCGACGACGACGCGGAGCGCGTCGGCAGGCACCGGCGACGTCGGGTCGACCAGCCGGGCCTGCTTGGCCTGCAGCAGCTCGCGCGCCGATCGCACGAGCTCGGCCCGCACCTCGGCCGAGGTGACGCGATCGCGCATGCGCGCCGCCGCCGCGTAGAGCTGCTCGGCGTCGCGGCGCTCGCGCCACTGCCGCAGCGCGCCGGAGTAGGCGTACTGCAGCACCAGCACCGGCACGGCGGACACCGCGAGGCCGAAGGAGAACGACTCCGCCGCCATGACGACGAGCACGCCGAGCGACAGGGACCCCAGCCAGGTCGCCGCACGGACGAGCAGGCCGTCGAACAGGTGGTGGGTGAACGCCGACCCCGTGGCCAGCGCGATGACGCCGGAGACGGCGACCGCCGAGATGGCGCAGTGCACCAGGCCGCCGACCACCGCGGCTGCGAGGTCGCGCCCACCGACCGGACCGCCGGCGCCGAGCAGCTGCGCGACGACGATGCCCGCGCCGGCCGACGTCGTCAGCATGCCGGTGTTGAACAGCACCTTCCAGACGCCACGACGCGCCGCCGCGTTGGCGACGGCGACGCCCAGCGCGAAGGCGGTCAGCGTCTCGCTGGGCGAGAGCAGCAGGACCATCGGCACGAAGAACACCTCTTCGAGGTGCAGTGCCTCGGACTCCCCCGCGCGCGGCAGGTGCAGCGGCATGATCTGCGCCGCGGCGAGGGCCACGGCGAAGCCCAGCACCGGCCACGGCGACAGCGCGGCGTCGGCGGGCAGGACGACGGCCGCGGTCAGCACTGCGCCGCCGCACAGGGCGGCGGCGACGCAGGCGCTCCTGACGAGCGCGGACCGGCCGCCTACTGCCATCCGTCGCCGTACCAGCTGGACCCGTACCAGCTCGACCCGTACCAGCTGCTGCCGTACCAGCTCGACCCGTACCAGCTCGACCCGTACCAGGAGCTCCCGTACCAGCTCGAGCCGTACCAGCTCGAGCCGCTCCACTCGCCCTCGCGGTACGCCTCGTCGTCGAACAGCTCGTTCTGCGCGGTCAGGTCGCCGGTGAGCAGGGTGAGCACGGGCAGCGGCCCGAGCACCGGGTCGATGGCCGTGCCGGTCTGGATGTTGATCTCGAGCGACCCGCGGGAGGCCTGCACCGAGCCGGTTCCCTCGGACCACCGCAGGCCCTCGTTGGCCGCGCGGGTGGAGTCGGAGAGCGTCGCGGCCTCGGCGTCGAGCCAGCCGGCGCCGGCGCGGTGCGGGTCGGTGACCGGACCGGTGCGGGCGGTGTCGAGCAGCCGCGCCTTGACCTGGTCGGGCGTGAGGTCGGCGTTGCGCGACAGCACGAGCGCGGCGGCGCCGGACACCACACCGCTCGCGAACGACGTGCCCGAGCCGACGAAGTGGTGGTCGCCGATCCGCGCGCCCGGGTTGTCGACGTCGACCGTGCTGCCGGGCGCGCGGGTCGACACGACGCTCTTGCCGGGCGCGACCAGGTCGGGCTTGGCCAGCCCGTTGGCCGCCGTCGGCCCGGTGCCGGAGAACGCCGGCACGCTGTCGTCACCGAGGCCGGGCGTCGTGCGGTCGTCGGCGGCGCCCACCGTGATGACGAACGGGTCGTCGGCCGGCTTGCTGATGGTCTGCGCGTCCGGGCCGCGGTTGGAGGCGCTGACGACGACGACGATGCCGTTGGCCCAGGCGCGCTCGACGGCGAAGTTGAGCAGCCCCAGCCGGTAGTCCTGGGTCGAGTCGGTGCCCAGCGAGAGGTTGATGACGTCGATGTCGAGCGCGTCCTTGAACGACACGGCGTACTGCAGGGCCGCCAGGACGTGCGTGATGTCGGCCGAGCCGTCGGCGCCGGCGATCTTGAGCGAGACGATGTGCGCAGCCGGGGCCGTGCCCGTCACACCCGCGTCGGTCGCCCCGGTGCCGGCGATCATGCCGGCGACGAACGTCCCGTGGCCGAACCGGTCGACGCCGTCGCCCTCGGCGGTGAAGTCCGCGGAGTGGGAGACGCGACCGGCGAGGTCGCCGACGGGGTTGACGCCGGTGTCGATGACGGCGACGCCGACGCCCTGGCCCCGGTAGCCCGCCTCCCACGCCCGGTCGGCGCGCACGACGGTCGGGTACACGGCGCTCGGACCGCCGCTGCCCTGCCCGTACGCGCCGTCGAACGTGACCGGCGCGGACGGCTCGACCGACGCGACGCCGTCGGCGCCCTGCAGGTCGTCGACCCGGTCGGCCGGCACCTCGGCCGCGAACCCGCCGACGATCGGGAGCGTCGCGGTGATGACGCCGCCGACTCCGCGGACGGCGTCCTCGGCCGCCGACGCGGCCGGCGTGAGCTCGCGGACGAGCACCTCGACGGTCGCCGACGCCGGGGCGGGAGCCCCACCCTCGGTGACCGGCGTGGCTGCCGCGAGCAGCGACGCTCCCAGCAGCGCGCCGGCCAGTGCGCGGCCCGGTGTCCTGACAGCGGTCTTCGCCATGGTGCCCCCTGTGCTGACCACACTCTCTGTGATGCAGTGACAGCGTTCCGTAGACACGTTCGGGTGACCTGACACCGCCGGGTGGTTCGACATGGCCCAGAAGGACCACCGCGGCAGGCGGGATGCGCCGCACTGGGCGGGTTCGCCGGGGTCGCGCCGCGGCCGACGGCGACGTGGCGGGGATTGCGCTCGGGCGCGCAGGCGCGTGGTCGCGGCGGTCGCGGGTACCGAGCCTGCCGTGACCGACCTGACCGCACTGCCGCGTGCCGCCCTCGCCCCCGTCGCCGCGCCCGCCGCCCGTGGCGGCGCCCGGCTGCTCACCGCGGTGGGGGCCGGCGTGGTGCGGGCGGCGTCGCTGGTGCGCGGCGAGCGGGTGATCCACGCCAAGGGGACGACCGTCGCGGGCCGCATGCGGGTCGCGGGCGGTGCCGGCGTCGGCGTGCCGCTGTTCGACGAGCCCGGCAGCTGGGACGTACTGGTCCGGTTCTCGCGGTCGCTCGGCCTGCCCGACCGGCTGCCGGACGTGCTCGGCGTCGCGCTGCGCGTGCAGGACGCACACGGCCCCGGGCAGCACCAGGACCTGCTGCTCGACTCGACGCTGCCCCTGCCGCTGGTCCGGCGGCTGCCGGTGCCGCAGTACGACCTGCTGGGCGCGCTGTACACGTCCCTCACCAGCTACGAGCTCGGCGGCCGCCGGTACCTGCTCGGCCTCCTGCCGGACGCCGGCGCACCCGGCGTGCGGGCGGTGTCGGAGCTCGCGGGCCGAGGGGACGGCGCGCGGCTCCGGCTGGCGGCGTCGGTGGACGGCGCGTGGCGCGAGCTGGCCGTCCTCGAGCTCGGCCGCGGCGTGCCCGACGGGCGCGAGGTGCGCTTCTCGCCCGACGTCACGGGCGGCGGCATCCGCCCCGCCGGGTGGCTGCAGGACCTCCGGCAGGACGCGTACCGCGCAAGCCACGTGGGTCACGACGCCTGACGTGCCGACCGCCGCGACCGAGGACGCGCTGCGCCGCTGCCGCGTCGTGTGGGTGCAGGTCGGTGGCCGACCGCCGCGGGCGATGTGGCACGTGTGGCACGACGGTGCGGTGCACGTCGTGACCGGACCCGGCGAGCAGGAGCTGCCGGGCGCCGACGACGCGCGGTCGGCAACGGTCACGGTGCCCGGCCCGACGGCGCTGGCCGGCAGAGTCGCCGACCTGACGTGCCGCGTCGAGCGGCTGGAGCCGGGCACGGCGGGGTGGGACGCCGTCGTGCCGCTGCTCGCCGCGCGCCGGCTCAACGGCGACGACCCGGGCGCGCTGCCGGCCCGGTGGGCCGACGAGGCCGCGGTCCTGCGGCTCGTCCCCGAGCCGTGAGGCTCAGCGGTCGGGCACCCGCACCCACGCGCCGGCGAAGGCGCGCCCGGTGAAGACGACGACCTCGTCCTCGGGCTCGGCCACCGTCAGGGCATGGTGAGGCCGCCGTCGACCGGCAGCGTGACGCCGGTGACGTACGACGCGGCGTCGCTGGCCAGGAAGACGCACGCGGCGGCCAGCTCCGCCGGGTCGCCGACACGGCCGGCCGGCGTCATCGACCGGACCAGCTCCATCTCGCGCGGGTCCATCTCATCGGTCATCTCGCTCGGGAAGTAGCCCGGCGCGAGTGCGTTGACGCGGATCCCCTTGCGGCCGGTCCACTGCGCGGCGAGGTCGCGGGTCAGCCCGATGAGCCCGGCCTTGGACGCCGCGTACGCCGCCTGCGGCAGCACGCCGGGCTTGAGACCGAGCACGCTCGAGATGTTGACGATCGAGCCGCCCCGGTCCTTGTCGACGGCGCGGCCGAACGCCTGCGCGCACCAGTACGCGCCGTTGAGGTTCACGTCGATGACGCGGAGGAACTCGGCCGGGGTCTCACGCGAGGCCGGCTTCGCCCAGCCGAGGCCGGCGTTGTTGACCAGCACGTCGACCCGGCCGAACTCGTCGAGCGCCTTCTGCACGAGCCGGGTGCACTGCTCGGGGTCGGTGACGTCGGTCTGCTCGTAGGCGTACCGACGGCCCGCGGCCTCGACGAGCGCGCCCGTCTCCGGCAGCCGGTCGACCCGGCGGGCACCGAGCACGAGGTCGGCGCCCGCCTCGGCGAGCGCCTGCGCGAAGGCGACGCCGAGGCCGGAGGAGGCCCCGGTGACGACGGCCACCCGGCCGTCGAGGCGGAAGCGGTCGAGCACGGACACGGCGGGCTCCTCGGTCTGGCGTCGGGGTCCCGGGCATCCTCCCCAATACGCTCCGTCCCGTGAGCACCGGCACCCGCGTCTTCGTGGCGCGCCTGGCCGGCCTGGTCGTCTTCGACCCCGACGGCGAGCAGGTCGGCCGGGTGCGCGACGTCGTCGTGGCGCTGCGCATCGGGCGCGACGCCCCGCGGGTGCTCGGGCTGGCGGTCGAGATCTCCGGGCGCCGGCGCATCTTCGTGCCGATCGGGCGCGTGAACACCATCGACCCGGACGCCGTCGTGCTCGGCACGGGCACGGTGAGCCTGCGGCGGTTCGAGCAGCGCCCCGGCGAGACGCTGGTGCTCGCGGAGCTGCTCGACCGGCGGGTCACGCTGCTCGAGACCGGCGAAGAGGTGACCGTCGTCGACGTCGGCATGGAGCAGACGCGCACCGAGTGGCTGATCACGCGCGTCGCCGTCCGCAAGGGCGGGCGCAGCGGACCGGGACTGCGCGGCCGACGCCGCGGGGAGGTCGTGCAGGTCGCCTGGGACGAGGTGAGCGGCTTCTCGCTGCCCGAGGAGGGGCAGGGCGCCGCGAACCTGCTCGCGGTGTTCGAGAAGCTGCGGCCCGCCGACCTCGCGACCGTGCTGCACGACCTGTCCGGCAAGCGGCGGGCCGAGATCGCCGCGGCGCTGGACGACGAGCGGCTGGCCGACGTGCTCGAGGAGATGCCCGAGGACGAGCAGGTCGAGCTGCTCGGCGGCCTCGCGGACGAGCGGGCCGCCGACGTGCTCGAGGCCATGGCGCCCGACGACGCCGCCGACCTGCTCGGCGAGCTGCCGGAGGCGGAGGCGCAGCGGCTGCTCGAGCTCATGGAGCCCGAGGAGGCCGCGCCGGTGCGGTCGCTGCTCCGCTACGCCGACGACACGGCGGGCGGGCTCATGACGCCCGAGCCGGTCATCCTGCCGCCGAACGCCACCGTCGCCGAGGCGCTCGCGCGCGTGCGCGCAGCAGAGCTGTCACCTGCGCTCGCCGCGCAGGTGTACGTCGTCCGCCCGCCCTACGAGACGCCGACCGGGCGGTACCTGGGGACCGCGCACTTCCAGCGGATGCTGCGCGAGCCGCCGTCCGCGCTGATCTCGGCCGTCGTCGACACCGACATCGGCGCGGTCCCGCCCGACTGCCCGCTGGAGGAGGTCACCCGGCACCTGGCGACCTACAACCTCGTCGCGGTGCCCGTCGTCGACAGCGCCGGCCGCCTGCTGGGCGCGGTGACCGTCGACGACGTCCTCGACCACCTGCTGCCGGCCGACTGGCGCGAGCACCGGGAGAACCCCGGGGTCGAGGTCGGGCATGGCTGAGCGCACCGCGCGGCGGGTCCGTCTGGACACCCCCCTCGAGGCGCGCCGCGGCGTCCCCCGGCCGCACTACGACCCGGACGCCTTCGGCCGCATCTCCGAGCGCATCGCGCGCTTCCTCGGGACGGCGCGGTTCCTGGTCTACATGACGGTGTTCATCATCGTCTGGATCGGCGTCAACGTGACGCCGATCGCCTTCGACCCGTACACCTTCACGTTCCTCACGCTGCTGCTCTCGCTGCAGGCGTCGTACGCGGCGCCGCTCATCCTGCTCGCGCAGAACCGGCAGGCCGACCGCGACCGCGTCGCGCTCGAGGAGGACCGCGCCACCAGCCAGCGCCTGCAGGCCGACGTCGAGTACCTCAGCCGGGAGGTCGCCGCGCTGCGGCTCGCGCTCGGTGAGGTCGCCACCCGCGACTTCCTGCGGGACCAGCTGCGCGAGGCGGCCGACGAGGTGGTGGCCCGCATCGGCGGCGCCGAGGAGGACGACGCGGAGCGGCAGGCGCGGGTCGAGCGCGAGGAGCGGGAGCGCCGCGCCGAGCGCAAGAAGCGGCGCGCCGAGCAGCGCGCCGACTCCGAGCGCACCGACGACCGGCCCGACATCGGCGAGCCGTTCGTGGGCGAGCCGGACGAGAGCTGACCGAACCATCCCGTCGGGCTACACCTCCGGGCGGCACCGTCCGATGGAGCCAGGGTGAGCCCTCCTTCCGCGCTGCAGAGCGACAACGCCCCCGGGGACGCGCCTGCCGAGGCGAGCGTGCCGGAACAGCCGGCAGCGGCCGAGGCGCGCCGACGCCGGCGCCGCATCGGCGAGGTCCTGGTGTCGCATGGACTGCTCACCGAGGAGCAGCTGCAGGCGGCCCTGGCCGAGCAGCGCTCGGCGCCGCCCGGGCAGAGCCGCAAGCGGCTCGGCCAGGTCGTCATCGACCTCGGCCTCGCGACCGAGCGGCAGGTGGCCGAGGCGCTCGCCGAGGCGCTCGGCCTCCTGCTCGTCGACCTCGGCCGCACGATGGTCGTCCCGGAGGCGGTCAAGCTGCTGCCGCGCGCCGTCGCCGAGCGGAGCGGCGTGCTCATCATGGAGCGCAACGGCAACCGGATCACCGACGCGACCGCCGACCCGACCAACGTCGTCGCGCTCGACGACGTCAAGCTCTACACCGGCGCCACTGAGCTCAACGTGCTGGTGGCGACCGACTCCCAGGTGCGCGACCACCTCAGCCGGTCGTGGAGCCTGTCGGAGGACTCCTCCGACGTCCACACGCTGTTCGAGGACATGGACGACTCCCCGACCGAGATCGAGGACACCTCCGCCGCCGTCGAGTCCGCGCCGATCGTCCGGCTGGTCGACGTCGTCCTCGCCGACGCCGTGCGCGCCCGAGCATCGGACGTGCACGTCGAGCCGCAGGCCGGCGAGCTGCGCATCCGGTACCGCGTCGACGGCCTGCTCCGCGACGTCATGACGGTGCCCAAGAACGCGACGTCGGCCACGGTGAGCCGCATCAAGATCGTGTCCGGGCTGGACATCGCCGAGCGACGTCGTCCGCAGGACGGTCGGGCCAAGCTGCACGTCGACGGCATGACCGTCGAGGCGCGCGTCTCGACGCTGCCGACGCTGCACGGCGAGAAGGTCGTCATCCGCCTGCTGCCGCGCGCCGACAACGTGCCGATGCTCGGCCGCACCGGGCTGACGGCACCCCAGCTCGAGCTCATCAACAGCGCGCTCGTGCAGTCGCAGGGGCTGGTGCTCATCACCGGCCCGACCGGCTCCGGCAAGACGAACACGCTCTACGCCGGCATCCAGCAGGTCTCGACGCCGGACCGCAACATCGTGACGCTCGAGGACCCGGTCGAGATCCAGGTGCCCGGCATCACCCAGGTCCAGGTGAGCGAAAAGCAGGGCCTCACGTTCGCGCGCGGGCTCCGCTCGGTGCTGCGGCAGGACCCCGACATCGTCCTGGTCGGTGAGGTCCGCGACGCCGAGACCGCCGAGCTGGCGCTCAAGGCCTCGCTGACCGGCCACCTCGTGCTGACGACGCTGCACACCAACGACGCCGTCGCCGCCGTCACCCGCCTCGTCGACATGGGCGTCGAGCCGTTCCTCGTCGCGTCGTCGCTCACGCTCGTCGTGGCGCAGCGCCTCGTGCGCCGGCCGTGCGAGGCGTGCGCCGCGCCGTACGTGCCGTCGCCCCGCACGCTCGCGCTGCTCGGCCTGAGCGACAAGGACCTCGCCGACGCCCGACCGCTGCGCGGCAAGGGCTGCGCCGAGTGCGCCGGCACCGGCTACCGCGGCCGCATGGGCGTGTTCGAGGTGCTGCCCGTGACGGCGCAGCTGCGGCAGGTGCTGCTGACCACGCCGACCGAGGCCGCGATCGGCGCCGCCGCCCGCGCCAACGGCATGCTGACGCTGCGCGCCGCTGCGCTGGCCGCCGCGCACCGCGGCGAGACGACGTACGAGGAGGTGCTGCGCGCCACCACCGTCGACACGGTGAGCGGGCACCGCTGCCCCTC
The DNA here is from genome assembly GCA_046565705.1 of Actinomycetes bacterium. Lineage (GTDB taxonomy): Bacteria > Actinomycetota > Actinomycetes > Mycobacteriales > SCTD01 > DATLGD01. The sequence continues at coordinate 9,791 of JBKHYE010000052.1, read as the reverse complement.
GTGCTCACGGGCGCTCGCCGACGACATGGTGTGCTGCCCGATCGACGGCACCCCGGTCAACCGCGGGCGCTGCGAGGGCTGCGACAAGCACGTCGAGGCCGAGTGGCGCATCTGCCCGTTCTGCCGCCGCGACATCCCGCGCCAGAGCGCGCACGACGAGCCCGACCGGCTGCCGCGGCTGCTCGTCGTCGACGACGACGCCAGCGTCGGCTCGTTCGTCCAGCACGCGCTGCACGGGTCGGCGGAGGTGCGCGTCGCGCTGACGGCCGAGGAGGGGCTGGCGCTCGTCGGCACCGAGGACTTCGACGGCATCCTCATCGACAACGGCCTGCCGGACCTGCTCGGCGTCGAGCTGATCCGGCTGATGCGCACGGACCCCCGCACGCTGACGACGCCGCTGGTGCTGTTCACCGGCGACGACTCGGCCGAGGTCGAGCGCGCCGCACGACGGGCCGGTGCCGACGACTACCTGAGCAAGCCGATGGAGCCACTGCTGCTCGAGGAGCGGGTGCTCGGCCTGGTCCGCGACGGCCGCCGCCGCGCCGCCTGACCGACTCGTACCCACCCGGAGCCCTCCCGACGGGTTCAAGGTGGGCGGCAACCGTCGGGAGCCCTCCGGGCCGATCCGGGCGGAGGCCTCCCGACGGGTTCAAGGTGCGCGGCAACCGTCGGGAGCCCTCCCGGCGGAGACGGGTGGAGCCGCCCGGTCAGGTGAGGGCGCGGACAAGCGCGGCCGTCGCCGCCGCGACGCCGACGAGCACGAGGAACGGTGCGCGCAGGGCCACCGCCACCGCTCCGGCCGCGAGCCCGGCAGCACGGGCGTCGAGGACGAGCGCGCGCCCGTCGGCGAACGTCTGCACGACGACCAGTGCGGCGAGCAGCGCCACCGGCAGCAGCAGCGCCGTCCGGCGCACGCGCGGCCGTTCGAACACGCTCGCCGGCAGCAGCCACCCGGCGAGCTTCAGCAGGTAGGCGCCCACTGCGAGCGCGAACACGGCTGCCCACGTGGTGCTCACCGTGCGCTCCGCAGCACGACCGGCGCGACGGCGACGCCGGCGAGCAGCACCGGCAGCCCGGGCGGCGCGAACGGCACCGCGAGCGCCGCCACGGCGGCGCCGAGCGCGGCGACGACGAGCGCCGTGCGGTCGCGCACCTGCAGCGCGAGCAGCCCGAGGAACGCAGCGCCGACCGCCGCGTCGAGGCCCAGGGCGCGGACGTCCACCACACCGGCGCCGAGCGCGCCGACCAGCGTGGCGAGGTTCCACAGCACGAACACCGACAGCCCGGTCGCCCAGAAGCCGACGGACGCCAGGCCCGGCGGCGCCGCCGTCGCCATCGCGGTCGACTCGTCGATCGTCAGGTGCGCAGCCAGCGGGCGGCGCGTGGCCGGCAGCCGCAGCAGGTCCGCGAGCCGCACCGAGTAGAGCGTGTTGCGGGCGCCCAGCAGCAGTCCGGACAGGACCGCCGGCACGGCGCCGCCGCCGGCGCCGAGGACGCAGACGAGCGCGAACTGCGACGCGCCGGTGAAGACCAGCAGCGACAGGACGCACGCCTGCAGGACCGACAACCCCGCCGAGGTCGCCGCCGCGCCGAACGACAGCGCGTACGCGCCGACGGCGGCACCGAGAGCGACCGCGTCGCGCACGACCGCGCGCCGCGCCGCGGCGTCGGGCGCGGATGCGGCGCCGTGCGGGGCGGGTCCGGTCAGCTCGCGGCCTCGGCGCCCGCCGGCTCGGCGGGGTCGTCGACGAGGCGGGCGAGGAGCGCGCCGAGCGTGCGCAGCTCCGGCTCGTCGAAGCGGCCGACGACGCGCTCGAGGACGCCGGCCAGGTGGGTCGGCCACGCCTCTCGTAGCCGGTCGACGCCGTCGTCGGTGAGGACGGCGAGCGTGCCGCGTGCGTCCGACGGGCAGGCCTGGCGGCGCACGAGGCCCTCGCGCTCGAGCCGGTCGACGAGCCGGGTGAGGCCGGACCGCGACAGCAGCACGCGCTCGGCCAGCTCGGTCATCCGCAGCTGCCGGCCGGCTGCCTCGGAGAGCTGCACCAGCACGTCGTAGTGCGCCAGCGGCAGGTCGTGGTTCGCGACGAGGTCGTGCTCGAGCGCGCGCACCACCTGCGCGTGCGCCCGCAGGAAGGTGCGCCACGTCTCGAGCTCGGTGGCGCTGAGCCGACGGCGGGCCGGCGCGGCGGAGGTCATGCCGCGATGGTAGGTGCGCGCGCAACTGTTGCGCGGCGCCCGCGGCCACCCGTACGTGGTGTGGCGCCGCTCACTGCCTACCCTTCGGTGGCGTGAGCATCGGAGCACGCAGCCCCAAGCACTTCTTCCGGCCGCTCGCCGTCGGCGCGCCCGAGCCGCTGCGGGAGGTGCCCTGGCGACCGTCCCGGATGATCCACTTCTTCGACCCGTCGAACCCCAAGATGGTCTCGAAGGTGCCGGACATCGCCCCGAAGGTCGACGTCCTGCTCGGCAACCTCGAGGACGCGATCGCGGCACCGAACAAGGAGGCCGCGCGGCAGGGCCTCGTCGAGGTCGCGAAGGGCTGGGACGCGTCGTCCGGCACCCAGCTGTGGACGCGGGTGAACAGCCTCGACTCGCCGTGGGTCCTCGACGACCTCACGACGCTGGTCACCGAGGTCGGGGACCGGCTCGACGTCGTCATGGTCCCGAAGGTCGAGGGCCCGGAGGACGTCCACTACGTCGACCGCCTGCTCGCCCAGCTCGAGGCCCGCGCCGGGCTCGACCGGCCGCTGCTCGTGCACGCCATCCTCGAGACCGCAGCGGGTGTGGCGCGCGTCGAGGAGATCGCGCAGGCGTCGCCGCGCATGCAGGGCATCTCGCTCGGCCCGGCCGACCTCGCCGCCGACCGGCGGATGAAGACGACCCGCGTCGGCGGCGGCCACCCCGGCTACCTCGTGCGGCAGGACCCGACAGGGCCGGATGCGATCGACGCCGAGCGCGCGACCTACCAGCAGGACCTGTGGCACTACACCGTCGCGCGCATGGTCGACGCGTGCGCCCAGGCCGGCATCTACCCGTACTACGGGCCGTTCGGCGACATCAAGGACACCGTCGCGTGCGAGGACAAGTTCCGGAACGCGTACCTGCTCGGCTGCGTCGGCACGTGGACGCTGCACCCGGTGCAGATCGACATCGCGAAGAAGGTGTTCTCGCCCGAGCCCGAGGACGTGAAGTGGGCCAAGCGCGTCGTCGAGCAGATGCCTGAGGGCGGCCGCGGCGCCGTCATGATCGACGGCAAGATGCAGGACGACGCCACCTACAAGCAGTGCCAGGTGGTGCTCGAGCTCGCCACTCAGCTCGCCGAGCGCGACCCCGAGCTGAAGGAGGCGTACGGCCTGTGAGCGGAGCGTGCGGGCGCAGCTGCGCGAGGAACGGGCGGACGCGCCGTTCGGGTGCGGAGCGAGCGAAGGCGGCACTGTGAGCGAGATCCAGGTCCTGCGCTCGGTGCTCTACATGCCGAGCTCGAACGAGCGCGCACTGGAGAAGGCGAAGTCCATCGCCGCCGACGCGATCATCTTCGACCTCGAGGACGCCGTCGCACCCGACGCCAAGGAGACGGCGCGCACCCAGGCCGTCGCCGCCGCCGGCTCTGGCGAGTACGGCCGCCGCTACCTGACCATCCGCTGCAACGGACTCGACACCCCGTGGGGCGCCGAGGACCTCACCGCTGCGGCGACCGCCGGCGCGAGCGCCGTCGTCGTGCCGAAGGTGTCGGGCCCCGAGCACCTCGGCCAGGTCGTGCAGCACCTCGAGAAGGCCGGCGCGCCCGATGACCTGCGCATCTGGCCGATGGTCGAGACGCCCGCCGCGATCTTCGCGGTCCGCGACATCGCCACCTTCGAGCGGGTCGGGTGCCTCGTCATGGGCACCAACGACCTCGCCAAGGAGCTGCGTGCGGCGCTCGTACCCGGGCGCCACCCGCTCGTGCCGCACCTGGCGACGGCGCTGCTCGCCGCCCGCGAGGCCGGCGTCGCGATCGTCGACGGCGTCTACAACGACGTGAAGGACCTCGAGGGCTTCGAGGCCGAGTGCCGCCAGGGCGCCGAGATGGGCTTCGACGGCAAGACGCTGGTGCACCCGACGCAGGTCGACGTCGCCAACCGGGTCTGGGCGCCGACCGACGCCGAGGTCGAGCACGCCCGCAAGGTCGTCGACGCGTTCGCGGAGGCCGAGCGCGAGGGCAAGGGCGTCGTCACCGTGGACGGCCGCATGGTCGAGAACCTGCACCGCGACAACGCGCTGCGCGTGCTCGCCGTCGCCGACGCCATCGCCGCCCTCGGCTCCTAGCGTCCGAGCGCTCCCGCGCCCTGCGTGTGTCAGGACGCGGACGCAGCAGGAGGGCTGAGCCGGACGTCCGCGTCCTGACACAGACCTGCGGCGGTCGGGGGCGGACGTAGGCTGGAGCGCGCCCCGAGCCGACGCCGGGGACGCCTCTCCGCGAAGGACCGCCGCTCCCCCATGACCGTCACCCCCGAGCAGCTCACCGCCGCGCTCGCCACCGTCGAGGACCCGGAGATCCGGCGTCCCGTCACCGAGCTCGGCATGGTGAAGAGCGCCGAGGTCGACGCCGACGGCGTCGCGCGCATCGGCATCTTCCTGACCGTCAGCGGCTGCCCGATGCGCGACACCATCACCGAGCGGGTGACGACGGCGGTCGGCGCGCTGTCGGGTGTGCAGCGCGTCGAGGTCGAGCTCGACGTCATGAGCGCCGAGCAGCGGCAGGAGCTGCAGAAGCGGCTGCGGGGCGACCAGGCCGAGCGGGAGATCCCGTTCGCCCGGCCGGGCTCTCTCACCCGGGTGTTCGCCGTCGCGTCCGGCAAGGGCGGCGTCGGCAAGAGCTCGGTGACCGTCAACCTCGCGGCGCAGATGGCGCAGCGCGGCCTGCGGGTCGGCGTGCTCGACGCCGACATCTACGGGTTCTCGGTGCCGCGCATGCTCGGCGTGCAGCACCGGCCGACGCAGGTCGAGTCGATGATCCTGCCGCCGTCCGCGCACGGCGTGAAGGTCATCTCGATCGGCATGTTCACCGCCGACAACACCCCCGTCGTCTGGCGTGGGCCGATGCTCCACCGCGCGCTGCAGCAGTTCCTCGCCGACGTCTTCTGGGGCGACCTCGACGTGCTGCTCATGGACCTGCCGCCGGGCACCGGTGACGTCGCCATCTCGGTGGCGCAGCTGGTGCCGAGCGCGGAGATCCTCGTCGTGACCACGCCGCAGCTCGCGGCGCAGGAGGTCGCCGAGCGGGCCGGGTCGATCGCGCTGCAGACCCACCAGCGCATCGCCGGCGTCGTCGAGAACATGAGCTGGCTGCCGTGCCCGCACTGCGACGAGCGCATCGACGTGTTCGGCACCGGCGGCGGCCAGTCGGTCGCGACGTCGCTGTCGACGAGGCTCGGCGCCGAGGTGCCGCTGCTCGGGCAGGTGCCGCTCGACGTGCGGCTGCGCGAGGGCGGCGACTCCGGTCGGCCGCTCGTGCTCGACGACCCCGACGCGCCTGCGAGCAAGGAGCTGGCGAAGGTGACCGACGCGCTCGTCGGCAAGCCGCGCGGTCTCGCCGGGATGTCGCTCGGCCTCACGCCCGCGAGTCGCTGACAGCAGGATCACCGCGGTCGCGCGGCGAAGTCCCCGGGCGGCTCCCGCAGCGGGTGCCACCGCTCGCGAGGAGTCCGTGTGCCGCGCCGCCCCGTCCGCACCGCCCTGCACGTCGTCGCCGTACCGCTCGTCACCACCGCGCTCGTGGCGGTCGGCGCGCTGCCGGCGTCGGCGGCGTCGCCGTTCGTCCCGCCGCCGCCGGGCACCGACCCGTACGACTACGACGCCTACCTGCGGATCACGCCGGAGCAGTACCCGCCGAGCGACCTCGGCGGCGAGATCTGGAAGTACTCGTCGAAGTCGGCGTGCGACACCTACGGCGAGAGCGACCTGCAGCGCTGCACGCCGCGCACCAGGCTCAACGAGCAGGACCCGCAGGAGCTCTACAACGTCACCGGGGCGAGCGTCGACCGGGCGTGGGAGGTCACGACCGGCCGCCCCGACGTCGTCATCGGCGTCGTCGACTCGGGCGTCGAGTGGGACAGCGCCGACGACATGCGCGACCTCAACAACGCCACCTGGCTCAACACCGGTGAGCTGCCCGAGCCGCAGTGGGGCACCCGTGACGCCGCGCACCCGTACGACCGCGACGCCAACGGCCGCGTCGACATCCGGGACTGGTGCCCCGACTGGGAGGACGCCGACGACTGCGGCGGCACGGGCGACCCGACGGTGCGCGGGGCGGCCGGGACCGACGACACCGACCTCAACGCGAACGGGCTCATCGACCCCGAGGACCTGATCTTCCTGTTCAGCGACGGCGTCGACGACGACGGCAACGGCTACGTCGACGACATCGCCGGCTGGGACACCTACGAGGACGACAACGACCCGTTCGACGAGCACGGGTACGGGCACGGCACCGGCGAGGCGAAGGACTCGACGGCCGAGGGCAACAACGGCGGGTCGGTCGGCGTGTGCCCCGACTGCCGGGTCATGCACCTGCGCGTCGGCGACTCGTTCATCGCCGACGTCAACGACTTCGCGCAGGCGGTGCTGTTCGCGACCGACACCGGCGCGACGGTCGTGCAGTCCGCCCTCGGCACGCTGAACAACAGCCGCTTCGCGCAGGAGGCCATCGACTACGCCTACCGGCGCGGCGTGGTCCTCATCGCCAGCGCCGCCGACGAGTCGGCCGGCCACCACAATCAGCCGTCGGCGCTCGAGCACGCGACGGTCTTCAACGCGATCGGCGAGCCGCAGGTGCCGGCCAGCGCGAGCGGCTCCTACCTGCAGTTCCGCGGCTGCACGAACTACGGCGCGTACGTCACCGCGGCGGTGCCCGGCAACTCGTGCTCGTCCGAGGCGGTCGGCCGCGCCGCCGGCATGGCCGGGCTCGCGTACGCGGCGGCGCGCAACGCCGTCGACGGCGGCCGTCTCGACGACTACGGCGTGCTCGACGGCGCCGGCGGCGTGCCCGCGGGGAACGCGCTGTCGGCCGAGGAGGTCAAGCAGCTCATCGTCACGACCGCCGACGACATCGACAACCTGACGCCGGTCAACAAGGAGGCCGACGTCGACGTCCCCGGCTCGCAGCGCTACCCCGCCGGCGACGGCTGGGACCCGTTCTTCGGCCACGGCCGCATCAACGCGCGCGACATCGTCGACCGGGTCGACTCCGGTGCCGTGCCGCCGGAGGCGGACATCAGCTCGCCGCGCTGGTACGAGACGCTGCCGACCACCGAGCCGATCCGGGTCGAGGGCGCCGTCGCCGCGCGCCGGGCCGACGGCTACGAGGTCCGGGTGCGCTGGGCGCCCTGGTCCTGGCGCGACACGAACAGCGCGCCGGCGTACACGACCGAGGGCGTCACGCTCGTCAAGAGCAGCGGGGACGACCCCTACAGCGGGCTGCTCGCCACCATCGACCCGGCGGTGGTCAAGGCAGCGCTGGACGCCGCCGACACCAGCGCGCCCGGGCTCGGCAAGGGCACCCGTGGCCCGGCCGTCGACCCGGTCACCGGCCGCGGCGACAAGGAGAACCGCAACCTGCCCGACAAGTTCGGCGTCATCCTCGAGCTGGAGGTCGTCGCCCTGGACGACGCCGGCGAGCCGGTCGAGAGCCCCGACGGCGGTCCGCTGCTCGGCCGCGCCGTCAAGAACATGAACCTCCACGACGACCCCGCACTGCTGCCCGGCTTCCCCAAGCGCCTCGACGGCGACGGCGCCGCCCCGCCGCGCTTCGCCGACCTCGACGACGACGGCGTCGACGAGCTGGTCGTCGCCACGAGCAACGGCGAGGTGCACGCCTACCGCGCCGACGGCAGCGAGCTGCCCGGGTGGCCGGTGCTGACGACGCCGCTGCCCGGCGACTACACCGGGTCGGCCGCCTACCGGTCCGGTGAGATCACGCAGCCCGGCGGAGCCGTGCGGAGCGCGACGCTGCGCTCGCCCGCCATCGGCGACCTCGACCGCGACGGCGACCTGGAGGTCGTCGTCCCCGACTTCGCCGGACGTGTCACCGCGTTCGACGGCGACGGCAGCGTGCTGCCCGGCTTCCCGGTGCGCACGGACCCGCGCTTCTCGGCGCCGCAGCCGGCCGACCGCGCGGCCGGCTTCTACGCCGACCACCCGGGCGCCGTCCCCGGCCGCTACCCGCGCACCGGGGAGACGCTGCCGAACGACCCGGCCCTGGTCCCCGACCTGGTGAACCGCCGGACGAAGAACAACCGCACGCACTGGTGGGTCATGGCCGCCCCGTCGCTCGGCGACATCGACCCCGCCTCGCCCGGCCTCGAGATCGTCGTGGGGGCCGCCGACCGGCATGCCTACGCGTGGCGTGCCGACGGCACACCGGTGCCCGGCTGGCCGGTGATGCTGCGCGATCCGGAGAAGGTCGCGACCGTCGACCCGGTGACGCGCGAGATCACCCAGCCCGAGGGGGTGCAGGTCTACAACGGCGCCAAGGTGGTCACGTCGCCGTCGATCGGTGACCTCGACGGTGACGGGCGGCCCGAGGTCGTCGTCGCCCCGAACGAGCAGTACGCGGAGCCGGTCAACAGCGACGACCCGCTGTTTCGCGCGACGTCGCTGCTGCTGACGCCGGGCAACCAGCGCCTCTACGCGGTGCACGGCGACGGCGCGCTCCACGGCGGCGGTCCGGAGCCGTCGGCCAGCGGGTTCCCGAACGCCAACGCGTTCCTGCCCGGGTGGCCGTACCGGCTGTCGGCCGCGACGCTCGAGCTGCTCCCCGTCGTCGGCAACGGCCCGACCGGCGCGCCGGTGCTCGGCGACGTCGTGCCCGGCGGCGGCCTCGAGGTCGCCGCGTTCGGCACGGTCGGCCCGGTGCACGTCGTGAACGCCGCCGGCGAGTCCGTGTACGGCAGCTCCGACGGCCGGGACCGCACGCTGCTGACCGCCGGCGTCGGCCCGCTGGCCAACAGCAAGGACGCGCCGTCCATCCCGGCTGTCGGCGGGGCGATCCTCACCGACCTCGACGACGACGGCGCGCTCGACGTCGCCGCGCCGGCCGCGGGCGCCGGCAAGCTGGTCGACCTCGCCCTGCCCGACGACCAGCTGGTCAGCGACAACCAGCTCGCCGTCTGGCACGCCCGGCCCGACGGCACGCGCAGCCAGCACGCCCCGTTCCCGCGGGAGGTCAACGACCTGCAGTTCCTCGCGACGCCGTCGGCGATCGACGTCGACGGCGAGGGTGGCGACGAGGTGCTCACCGGCACGGCGTACAGCGACCTGCACGCCTTCACCGCGACCGGCGAGGAGCCGGGGCTCCGCACCCTCGAGGACACCGGCTGGCCCAAGTTCACCGGCGGCTGGACCGTCGTCGCCGCCGCGGCCGGCAGCCTCACCGCCGCCGGCTCCCGCGAGGTCGCGAGCACGACCCGCGAGGGTGACCTGTTCGTGTGGTCGACGCCCGCGCAGGCGTGCGACCCGGCGTCGTGGCGCGAGTACGGCCACGACGGCTGGAACACCGGCAACACCACGACGGACGCGCTGCGGCCGGCGCGGCCGGCCGACCTCGAGGCGCGCTCGACGGCGGACGGCGCCGTCGTGAGCTTCACGGCCGTCGGTGACGACGGGTTGTGCGGCACCGCCGCGGTCTACGACGTGCGGACGTCGCCCGCGCCGATCACGGCCGAGAGCTTCGACCGCGCCACCCCGGCCACGGCAGCCGGCGACGTCAGCGCGACCGCCCTGCCGGCACCGGGTGCGGCCGGGACGGCCGA
>JBKHYE010000051.1:0-6463 GCA_046565705.1 Actinomycetes bacterium | reverse complement strand
TCCGGGAAGCACGGCAGCACCGCGTCGACGACGGCTGCCAGCAGCTCGGGCCGCGTGGCGTCGGCGGCATCGGTCGCGGCGGCGGGCGGTGCCGTCACCGCGGGCCGACGGCGGCCGACACGGCCGGCGGCGAGGTGGGCACCCCGCCCTGCCGCGGCGAGCGGGCGTGCACGGCGTGCGCCACGCCCACGTACAGCAGCACGAGCCAGAAGTACTTGAAGCGCAGGTTGCCCAGGAGCATCGAGGTGAAGAGCAGCCCGGCCAGCGCGGCGACGGGAGGGGCCCGCAGCGCGCGCGGGATGCGCGCCGCCTCCCGCACCGTCAGCCCGAGCGCGGTGACGAGGAGCAGCAGCGCGGCGACACCGCCTTCGACGACCGTGCCGAGGTAGATGTTGTGGGCGCCCATCCGCGGGTCGCGCAGGGTCGAGGCGTCGGGCGTGTGCGGCAGCATCTCCTCGTAGACGAGGCCGAAGGTGCCCCAACCGGCGCCGGCGACGCAGTACCGCTCGCAGCCGTTGAGGCCCACCTTCCAGATGCCGGTGCGGCCGGAGCTGCCGTCGTCGTACAGCCGGTCGTTCACCGCGGTCGGGAACGCGAGCACGAGCCCGACGATCACGCCGATGACCGCCGTGCCCGAGGCGAGGACGCGCACCGGCCGGGCCGACGTCAGCGCGAGCGCCAGCAGCACCGCGCCGACGCCCAGCACGCCGCCTCGCGAGCCCGTCAGCACGATCGAGACGAGCAGCAGCGCGGCCAGGAGCAGGTAGCCCGTGCGGTGCAGCACGCGTCCCGGCGCGCTGCCCCGTGCCAGAGCGACCGACAGCGGCAGCAGCAGGTTGGCGGCCAGGTGGTTCGGGTCGATGAGATCCCGGCCGAACCGCACGTCACCACCGACGCCGACGACGAACGAGCCGGTCACGAGCTGGTAGAGGCCGTACAGGCTGGCGGCGAGACCGCCGGCGAGGATGCCCGCCTCGAACCGGGCCAGCACTGCCGCGTCGACGTGCGACATCCGCACCGCGACGTAGAGCGCGACGAGGACGAGCGTGACGGCGAAGGACTCGAGCGTGACCGACCGGCTGAGCGTCCAGTACGTCGTCAGCGCCGTCACGGCCAGGAAGAGCAGCCAGGCCGGCACGGTGAGGGGCACCTCCCGCGGCCCTCGCCTGCCGGCCACGAGCTGTACGCCGAGAACGGCGGTCAGCAGCAGACCGGTGATCGAGGACGCGGAGAAGATCGAGTCCGGGAGCCCTGGAACCGCGAGCCCGTTGCCGAAGGGCACGGTGGCCGCGTACACGGGCAGCAGCACGTGCAGCGGGCGGCGGAGGGCGATGACCAGGACGGCCACGACCAGCGGCGCGGCAGCCACCGCGAGCACCGCCGTCACGACCGTCATGCTGCCCCTCCTCGCCGGACTGCACCGGTCGTGGTCACGGTACGGCAGCCGAGCGCACCTCCAGGGCGGTCAGACCGGGTCGGCGCCCGCCGCACGCAGCGCGAGCTCGACCGTCAGCACGCGCCCCAGCAGCGCCGCCTGGTGAAACCCGGGCGACGTCGAGGCGGACAGGAGCGCCCGCAGCGCGTCAGGTCGGAACAGCCCTCCGCTGAGCAGCGCCTCGGGCAGGAACCGCCCGTCCGCGGCGAGGCCGGCGAGCACCGATCGGTGCGAGGCCGGGGCCCACGGGAAGGTCTCGGGAGGCAGGAACAGCGGCCGGCCCGCCGTCTTCTCGCTCAGCTTCGTGGCCGCGCGCCGGGCGAGCGCGCGGTAGTAGGGCCAGTAGCGGTGCGCGGTCGACGGACGGATCGGCAGCGCCGGACCACCGCGGGTCGTCGGGAGCGCTGCGACCGCGGGGTCGAGCTTGGTGATCATCTTCCGCATCAGGCGGTGGCCGTTGCGGTGCCGGTGGTCGGTCGAGAACGCCGCCTCGAACACCGGGCGGCTGTAGAACGGCAGCTCGGCCGCGACGAGCCCGTCGTCGGCGGACCGGTAGGCGCCGAAGTGACCGGTCGACTTGTAGGCGTACAGCAGGTCGAGCTGGACGGTGTTGGGCTCGGTCGCGCGGTCCGCGACGTAGGCGGACAGCCGGCGGCGCATGTCGTCGCGGACGGCGCCCGCGGCCTCGTCGGTGAGCACCGAGCGCTCGACCGGCTTGAGCATGCGCATGCCGATGAAGTTGTCGTAGTTCACCCTGCTGGTGCGACCGGCGGCGGCGAACTCCGACTTCCACGGCGCGAACTGCAGGTGCTCACCGCCGCCGCCCGACAGCAGCGCCGGCAGGGTGGTCGCCAGCTGTCCGTGCGCCCACGTGACGCGCGACAGCTGGAGCACCTCGAGCGCGGCGTCGCCCCAGCCGAGCGCGAACGGCACGCTCTCCAGCAGTCGGTCGGACCAGTCGTCGGGCAGGCGGACCGGCGTCCACGGGACGCCGATCTGCTCGGCGACCCGCGGTGCGAGCGCCAGGTCGGCGCCGTCCGGGCTGAGGCGTGTGTTGGCCCGCACCGACACGCCGGCCTGACGCAGCAGGAGCAGCAGCAGCCGGGAGTCGTACCCGCCGGTGAGGTCGACCCACGTCTCCCGACCGGCGTACCGGTCGCGCAGCGTCTCGGTGGCGACCTCGATGCAGTGGTCGGCGGCCGCGTCGAGCGACAGGGGTCGGACGTCCTGGTCGACGGCGGGTCGCCAGTAGCGCTCGTCGCGGCGACCGCCGGCGCCGAACCGCACGACGGAGCCGGGCTCGAGCCGATCGGTGCCCCGCCAGTGGACCCCGGTGCCGAAGTGATAGCCGGACAGCAGGAACGACTGCAGGGCCAGCCGATCAGCCTGCTGGCCGAGCAGCCGGGCGAGCGCGAGCGAGCAGGTCGAGACCCACGCGCGCGCACCGTCCGTGGCGACGTACAGCGCGCGCATGCCGAGCGGGTCGTTCGCGACGTAGACCTGGTCTCCCGGCCCGTGCCCCACGACGGCGAAGTGACCGTCGGCCGTCGAGAGGTCGAGGACGCCGTCCGCGCCGGTGCGGGCGCCGTGGACCCGCCCGGCGGCGAGCCAGGTGGCCGCGGGCGGCGGCGGGTCGAGCTCGCCGCCGGGCGCCTCGACGCGGCAGGCCCGCAGCACCGCGCCCGACGACAGCCGGGCGCCCGCCCGACCGCCGCGCAGCGCGGTGTAGGCGTCGACGAGCGGCTCGAGGTCGGCGTCGTCGACGCGCGTGGCGCCGTCGGCCGACACGACCGCCACCAGTCCCGACACCGTGCCCGCTCCGCTCGTCCGCTCCGGGCGGCGCACGCTACCGCCGTAGCCGTGGCTGCCCGCGGCGGCGCGGCTTAGCCTCGACCGCAGGAGGTGGTCGCGGTCGGTACGCCGGGTCGAGCAACGGGGACGCGCGCAGCACAGCGCCGCACCGGCGCCGCCCTGGCGCTGCTGGGCGCGGCCGCCCTGGCCGTCGCCGTGACCAGCGCGGTGCTCGCCGACGGCGACGAGCCGCCGGTCCCGGTCGCCGACGCCGAGCGCGCACCGTGCACCCGCGGAGTGTCCGAGCAGGGCTCGGACGACGCGTCCGGCCGCCCCGCGGAACCGTGGCGGTCGCTGGGCCACGCCTTCGCCGAGCTCGAGCCCGGCGACGTCCTGTGCGTCGAGGCCGGCACCTACGAGGCGCCGCAGCTGACCGTGCCGCCCGGAGAGCCGGACGCCCCGATCGTCGTGCGCCCGGCGGGTGACGAGCGCCCCGAGGTGCGCGGCGACGCCCTGATCAACGACCCCGACCACTGGGTGCTGCGCGGTCTGCTCTGGCGCAACCCGGGCGACGGCGACCCCGTGCTGACGCTGCACGCCGGGACCGGGTGGGTGTTCGAGGACAACGTCGTGACCGACGGCGACTACGCCGGGGTGCTCGTGGGCCGGACGGACGACGACGGCAGCCCGCAGGACTACGTGCTGCGCGGCAACGTCATCTACGACACCGACGCCTCGAACCTGTACCACAACCCCGGGCGCGACAGCCGCGGTGGCCTGATCGAGCGGAACCTGCTCTTCGACTCCGGCACCAACAACCTCAAGCTCGGCTGGGGCGGCTCGGACGTCTGCGACGAGGACAACCTGGAGGACTTCGGGGTCGGCGAGGTCACCGTCCGCTACAACACGATGCACGACGCCGAGCAGCCGCTCGTCGTCGCCGAACCCGGCGGCGAGCTGCCCGTGGTCGTCGAGCGCAACCTCGTCACCGGCACGACCGGCGACTACCTCGTCCGCATCGACGACGTCGAGGGCTGCCTGGGCGACGACGTCCGCATCGCCGACAACCTCGGGCACGGCGGCGACACCTTCATCGAGGACTTCGGCGACGCGCCGGAGATCGTCGAGCGCGCGGAGGACAACGTGTACCCGCAGGACCCGCAGTACGACAGCACGGACGGCCCGGACGGCTTCCGACCACAGGACGAGCGCGCGCAGGAGTACGGGCGCTACGCCCCCTGACGCCGGTGCCGCCTGGCGAGCACCCGACGGCGGTCAGGCCACGAGGAGCCGAACGCCCGGTACCCGCCGGAGCTCCGGGAAGGTGTCGCCGAGTCGCAGCTCGCGGCGGGTGAGCCGCACGAGGACGAGGCTCACGACGGCCACGGCGACGACGGCCACGGGGAACGACGGGTCGGCCGCGGCGCGGAAGCCCCAGAGCGCCGCTGTCGCCAGAGCCACCATGACGTACGGCCGCAGGTGCGCGCGGTCGACGAACCCCGTGCGCAGGGTCGCCATCAGGCTGCCCTGGTACAGCGCGTTCTGGAGGAGCAGCGTGACGGCGTTCGCCACGGCGACCCCGACAGCACCGTGCTCACGCACGAGCACGGCGCACAGCGCCAGGTTCGCCGCCGCAGCGGTGCCGTTGACGGCGAGCAGTCGGCGGCCGCGGCCGAAGACGACGAGCGTGTTGGCGTTGAAGCCCAGCGCCACGTTGAGGTAGTAGCCGAGTGACAGCAGCAGCAGCACGGCCGCCGACTCGGCGTAGCGCTCGCCGAACAGGACGACCGTCGTGAGCGGCGCGAACACCGACGTCATCGCGAAGACGGGGAACGAGCCGACCAGCAGCAGGACCGCCGTCTGCCAGTAGGCGGTGCGCGCGCCGTCGACGTCGTCGCGGGCGAACAGCCGTGCGGCCATCGGCAGGTACAGCGTCGAGAACGCCGTGTAGACGAACTGGTTCAGCCGGGCGGCCGGGAACACCGCCCGGTACAGCGCGATCTCGGCCGCACCCCAGTACAGCGACAGCAGCACGACACTGCCGAAGTTCATCGACAGGTACACCAGCGTCCCGGTCAGCGACGGCACGGCCAGCGCCAGCACGGCGCGCACGGGCAGCACCACCCGATGGGGCCGGAGGTACCCGAGCAGGCCCCGGGCGCGCAGCAGGCGCACCAGCAGCACCCCGTAGAGCAGCAGGCCGAAACCCTGCACGGCGACGTAGCCGACGGCGAGGAACACGGCGTCCTGGGACGTCACGATCATGAGCAGGACGACGAGCAGCCGCAGTCCGGGCACGAGCAGGTACCGGCGGACGAAGATGCTGCGGGCCTTCGTCATCGACGCGAACACCGCGATGAACAGCTCGTCGAGCGCCTCGAGCGGCGCGAGCAGGATGAGCACGAGCAGGAGCGCGGACAGCTCGGTGCCGCCCTCGAGACCCGAGGTGGCGAGCTCGTCGACGAACAGCAGCGCCGCGATGAGCAGGGCCGTGCCCGTGACCGCCACTGTCATCGCGCCGAGCAGCAGGCTGCCAACCATGCGCGCCCGGTCGCCCTGCTCCTCGTACAGGGACAGGAAGCGGCTGAGCACGCTGCCCTGGCCGAGGCTCAGCAGCAGCCGCCCGGTGCTCACGATGACGAGGGCGTACGCGAAGGCGCCGAACTCGTCGACCGGCAGGTACCGCACGATCGCGACCTGCGTCGAGACCGTGAACAGCAGCGAGAGCACCCGGCCGAGGGTGAACAGCGCGGAGCCGCGGACGTGCCGCTTGCCGAGGTCGGCGGCGCTCGCGGGCGCCGCCGGCGCCGGCGGTTCGCCGTCGCGACCGGCCGTCACGACGACACACGCATGGTGGAGGGCTCCGGACGTGAGGCGCTCGGGCGCGACAACCTACAGCGGGTCACAGGCGCGCCGGAGGGTGCGACGCGCGCGTCGCACCGCACAATGGGCGTCTGCCCTCCGGCCGGAGGGCGGAGGACGGGGCAGCTCGATGACCGCAGTCGCAGGCCGCATGCCGCCGGCTCCCGGGCCGGTGCGGTGGGCAGTGCGCGCCTACGCACCTCTGCTCGTGCTCAGCATCGTGATCGCCATGCTCGTCGTGCCGTGGGTCCTGCGCGCGCAGGCGCAGACGGTCTACGAGTCGCAGGCGCTGGTCGTCGCCCGTCAGTTCACGCTCCCGCTCGCGGCGCTCCCCCGCTACGGCGAGGCGGTGTTCGACAACGGCGCCGTGGCCGC
>JBKHYE010000050.1:0-24294 GCA_046565705.1 Actinomycetes bacterium | reverse complement strand
AACAAGCTGACTCACGCGAAGAACGCGACGCGTTGGGACGCGGAGATCGGCGCCGCGGCTGTCAGCCACTTCCTCGCCACGATCACAGCCACCACGATGCGGTCGGCTGCGGGAGCGCAGCCTCGCTGCGCCGACTGCGGTTCGTACCGCGTCGAGAACGGCCGTTGCGTCCGGTGCCGATGGACCGACCCGTCCTACGAGGCCCCGCGGCAGCGAGAGATCACCGAGGAGGAGCTCGCTGACCGTCTCGCCTCTCCGTGCATGCCGTCGTCCGACATCTCGACGCTGATGTCGCCCGAGCACTTGAGGTAGCGGTGCCCCCTCACGCGTCCGCCCCTGTACGCCGAGGGATCGGCACGTCCGCGTGCTACGGGCACGTAGCGGGCACGCGGAGATCGTTTAGCGGGTCCATGATCGCCGGAATCCGAGCCGCATACCGCATGACCTGCGGCTTCGCTGAGAGCGGGCGACGGGAATCGAACCCGCGTAGCCAGTTTGGAAGACTGGGGCTCTGCCATTGAGCTACGCCCGCAGAGGGCCCGCCCGTACAGTGGGGCGGCGCCACGCGGGGCGTAGCGTAGTGGCTAGCGCGCCTGCTTTGGGAGCAGGAGATCGGGAGTTCGAGTCTCCCCGCCCCGACCCAGCACCGCGGCGCAGCCGTGCCCGCCCAGCCCCATCGGACCCCATGCAGACAAGGAACACCCCTGTGCAGAGCGCCGTCGAGACCCTCGGCCCGACCCGGGTCCGGCTGACCGTCGAGGTCCCCTTCGCCGAGCTCGAGCCCGAGCTGAAGGAGGCCTACCGGACCATCGGCGGCCAGGTGCGCGTGCAGGGCTTCCGGCCGGGCAAGGTGCCGCCGGCCATCCTCGACCAGCGCGTCGGCCGCGGCGTCGTGCTCGAGGAGGCGGTGCAGAAGGCGCTGCCGCGCCTGTACACCGAGGCCGTCAACGAGGCCGGTGTCGCGCCGGTCGGCCGCCCCGAGGTCGACATCACCGAGCTGGCCGACCGCGAGAAGCTCGCCTTCACCGCCGAGGTCGACGTCCGGCCCGAGATCGAGCTGCCGGCCTACGACGACCTCTCGGTCACCGTCGACGACGCCACGGTCACCGACGAGGAGCTGCAGGAGCAGCTCGACGCGCTGCGCGAGCGGTTCGCCTCGCTGACGCCGGTCGAGCGCCCGGCGGCGAAGGGCGACTTCGTCACCCTCGACCTGCTCGCCCGCGTCGACGGCGACGAGGTGCCCGGCGGCTCGGCCACCGACCTGTCGTACGAGCTCGGCAAGGGCGACCTGCTGGACGGCCTCGACGAGGCCATCGAGGGCGCCTCCGCCGGTGACGTCCGGACGTTCCCGACCGTGCTCGTCGCCGGTGAGTTCGAGGGCCGCGAAGCGGAGGTCGAGGTCACGGTCAAGGCCGTCAACGAGCGGGCGCTGCCCGACGTCGACGACGCCTTCGCCGAGGGCGTCGGGTTCGAGAGCGCCGACGCGCTGCGCGACGACGTCCGCAGCCGGCTCGAGCGCATGAAGCGGCTGTAGCAGGGCGTCGACGCCCGCGACAAGGTCCTGGAGGCGCTGCTCGACAGGGTCGAGGTGCCGCTGCCGCCGTCGGTCGTCGAGGCCGAGCAGGAGTGGCGCACCGAGCAGGTGAAGCAGCAGCTCGCGCAGTCCGGGCTCACCCTCGACCTCTACCTCGAGCAGGAGGGCAAGAACGAGGAGGAGTTCACCGAGGAG
Organism: Actinomycetes bacterium; assembly: GCA_046565705.1. Lineage (GTDB taxonomy): Bacteria > Actinomycetota > Actinomycetes > Mycobacteriales > SCTD01 > DATLGD01. The sequence goes on along the minus strand of JBKHYE010000050.1, from coordinate 22,565 downwards.
CTGCGCGAGGGCGCCGAGAAGGCGGTCAAGGCACAGCTGGTGCTCGACGCCGTCGCCGACAAGGAGGAGCTGGGCGTGTCCGGCGCCGAGCTCACCGACCAGGTCGTGCGCCGCGCGCAGCAGTCCGGCGTCTCGCCCGACCAGCTCGCCCAGCAGATCGTGCAGTCGGGCCAGCTCGCCGGCCTGGTGTCCGAGGTCCGCCGCGGCAAGGCGCTCGCCACGGTGATGAGCGCCGCGACCGTCACGGACCAGTCGGGCAACGCCGTCGACCTCGAGGCGCTGCGCAGCGAGACCGACGCGGTCGCGGGCGAGGACGTGCAGACCGACATCCAGACCGATGAAGCGGGTCGGCGCTACCACGTGCACGACGACGGCACGGTCCACTACCTCGGCGAGTGAGGCCTCGGGCCGCCCGGTACGCCGTCAGCGGAACGTCCCCGTCGCGGGCGCTCCCGCCGCGGACCCGGCGCTAGGGTCGCTGACGCACCCGGCGCTCCGAGAGACAGGCAGGACACCGTGAGCCACACCGACCCGTCGAGCGGGCTCGTCGTCGCCCCGTCGATGCGCACCCCGGGCGCCGGCATGGGCCTGGACGACCAGGTCTTCAACCGGCTGCTCAAGGAGCGGATCATCTTCCTGGGCTCTCCGGTCGACGACCCGATCGCCAACGCCATCTGCGCGCAGCTGCTGCTGCTGGCCGCCGAGGACCCCGAGCGCGACATCTTCCTGTACATCAACAGCCCGGGCGGCTCGGTCTCGGCCGGCATGGCGATCTACGACACCATGCAGTTCGTCGCGAACGACGTCGCGACCGTGGGCCTGGGCCTGGCGGCCTCGATGGGGCAGTTCCTGCTGTGCGCCGGCTCGCCGGGCAAGCGGTACGCCACGCCGCACGCGCGGATCATGATGCACCAGCCGTCCGGTGGCATCGGGGGCACGGCGGCCGACATCGCGATCCAGGCCGAGCAGATGCTCTACGTGAAGAAGACCATGGCTGAGCGGATCGCCTTCCACACCGGCCAGAGCGTCGAGCAGATCGAGAAGGACTCCGACCGCGACCGCTGGTTCACGGCGGAGGAGGCCAAGGAGTACGGCTTCGTCGACCACGTCGTCAGCGGCGCCAAGCAGGTGCCGTCCGGCGCAGACACCCGGTCCTGAGGAGAGAGACGCACATGGCCTTCGACCCGGTGGTCGACTACACGATCCCGATCGTCATCGAGCAGACCTCGCGCGGCGAGCGCTCGTTCGACATCTACTCGCGCCTCCTCAAGGAGCGCATCATCTTCCTCGGCACGCCGATCGACGACGGCGTCGCCAACGTGGTCATGGCGCAGCTGCTGCACCTGGAGTCCGAGGACCCGGACCGCGACATCTCGATCTACATCAACAGCCCCGGCGGCTCGTTCACGGCGCTGACCGCGATCTACGACACGATGCAGTTCGTCAAGCCGCAGATCCAGACGATCTGCATGGGCCAGGCCGCCTCGGCCGCCGCGGTGCTCCTGGCCGCCGGCACCAAGGGCAAGCGGCTGGCGCTCGAGCACGCCCGGGTGCTGATCCACCAGCCCTCCGGCGGCGGCGAGGGGCAGAGCTCCGACATCGAGATCCAGGCCCGCGAGATCCTGCGCATGCGCGACCTCCTCGAGCAGATGCTCGCCCTGCACACCGGCCGCGACCAGGAGCTGATCCGCAAGGACATCGAGCGCGACAAGATCCTCACGGCCAAGGACGCGGTGGAGTACGGGATCGTCGACGAGGTGGTCACGACGCGCAAGGCGTCCGTGGCCATGGGCTGAGGGCGAGCCCCGATCCGCACCCGGCGGCCTCCCGCTGGCGTGTCGTCCGGCGCGCGCAGCCGGGTGACGAGATCGTGAAGGCACTACGAGGAACGGCACTCAGGCGGTACCGTCGGTCGGACGGGCCTTCCCCGGCCCGCGGCACCGCACGCGTCCAGGACGTTCCAGCACTCCCAGGCCGACGACAGGGACGAGGTTTCTGAGGTGGCACGCATCGGCGACGGCGGCGACCTGCTGAAGTGCTCGTTCTGCGGCAAGAGCCAGAAGCAGGTCAAGAAGCTCATCGCCGGTCCGGGCGTGTACATCTGCGACGAGTGCATCGACCTCTGCAACGAGATCATCGAGGAGGAGCTCTCCGAGAGCTCGGAGCTCAAGTTCGACGAGCTGCCCAAGCCCAAGGAGATCTACGACTTCCTCGACCAGTACGTCATCGGCCAGGACACCGCGAAGCGCACGCTCGCCGTCGCCGTCTACAACCACTACAAGCGGGTGCAGGCCGGCTCCCACGAGAAGGACCCCGTCGAGCTGCAGAAGAGCAACATCCTGCTGCTCGGCCCCACCGGCTGCGGCAAGACGCTGCTGGCGCAGACGCTGGCCCGGATGCTCAACGTCCCGTTCGCGATCGCCGACGCCACCGCGCTGACGGAGGCCGGCTACGTCGGCGAGGACGTCGAGAACATCCTGCTCAAGCTGATCCAGGCGGCCGACTACGACGTCAAGAAGGCCGAGACCGGGATCATCTACATCGACGAGGTCGACAAGATCGCCCGCAAGAGCGAGAACCCGTCGATCACCCGCGACGTCTCCGGCGAGGGCGTGCAGCAGGCGCTGCTGAAGATCCTCGAGGGCACGACGGCGTCGGTCCCGCCGCAGGGCGGCCGCAAGCACCCGCACCAGGAGTTCATCCAGATCGACACGACGAACGTGCTGTTCATCGTGGGCGGGGCGTTCGCCGGGCTCGACAAGGTCATCGAGCAGCGCATCAACCGCAAGTCGGTCGGCTTCGGCGCCACGCTGCACAGCGCGAACGAGGTCGACTCCGGCAACGTCTTCGGCGACGCCATGCCGGAGGACCTGCTCAAGTACGGGATGATCCCGGAGTTCATCGGCCGCCTGCCGGTGCTCACCAGCGTGCACAACCTCGACCGCGAGGCGCTCGTGCGCATCCTGTCCGAGCCGAAGAACGCACTCGTGCGGCAGTACCGGCGGCTGTTCGAGCTCGACGGCGTCGAGCTCGAGTTCAGCGACGACGCCCTCGAGGCCATCGCCGACCAGGCCATCAAGCGGGGCACCGGCGCCCGCGGCCTGCGCGTGATCATGGAAGAGGTACTGCTGTCGGTCATGTACGACATCCCGTCGCGCGGCGACGTCGCGAAGGTCGTCATCACCGAGAAGGTCGTGCTCGAGCACGTCAACCCGACGATCGTCCCGCGCGAGGAGACCCCGCCGCAGCGCCGCAGCAAGTCGGCGTAGCTCCGCTCCTGCTCGTGCCTCAGCCGCAACCTCGTTGATCAACAGGGACGCCACGCCGACGGCGTGATGCCGTTCCCGGCGTGGCTCTCCTGTTGATCAGCGTTGGGGGGCGCGCTCGGCGGCGCGGAGGAGGGCGTCGACGACCCGCGTGACGTCGTCGTCGTCGGTGGCCCAGTCGCTGACGCTGATGCGCATGAGGCGCTCGCCGCGGTAGGTCGTGCCGCTGAAGAAGGCGGTGCCGTCGGTGCGGACGGCGGTCATGACGGCGTCGGGATCGGCGTCGAGCCAGCGTACGAGCACCTGGTTGGCGACGACGTCGTTGACGACCTCCGCGCGGCCGGACGCCGCCAGCTCGTCGGCGAACCGGCGGGCGAGGCGGCAGGTGCGGTCGACGAGGCCGACGACGCCGGCGCGGCCGAGCGACCGCAGCGTGGCGTAGAGGCCGACGCCGCGGGCGCGGCGGGAGAACTCGGGGTTCCAGTCCATCGGGTCGCGGGCGCCCGCGCCCTGCTCGAGGTAGCTGGCCTGAACACTCATCGCCGCGCGGTGGGGCGCGGGATTCCGGCAGACCGCCACGCCGCAGTCGTAGGCGACGTTGAGCAGCTTGTGGGCGTCGGTCGACCACGAGTCGAGGCGGTCGAGCCCGCGGGTGCGCTCGGCCATCGCGGGTGACGCCAGCGCCCACAGCATCACCGCGCCGTCGCAGTGCACCCAGGTCGGGTTGCCGCGCGCGCGGTGCGCCTCCGCCAGGTCGGCGACGGCGTCGGCGTGGTCGAACGAGCCGGTGTTGACGTTGCCGGCCTCCACCGTGACGAGCGTGGGGCCGGTGACGTCGGCCAGCGTGCGCCCGAGCGCCTCGACGTCGACCCGGTCCTGCTCGTCGCAGGCGACGAAGCGCGCCGACCGCTCACCGAGCCCGAGGTAGCGCAGGGCGCTGAGCACGGTGGAGTGCACCCCCTCCTTGAGCACCACGGTGATGCCGGGGGAGCCCACCAGGCCTTTGTCCTCGACGTCCCAGCCGACGTCGCGCAGCACCTGGTCGCGGGCCGCGGCCAGGCAGGTGAAGTTCGCCATCTGGCCGCCGGTGACCAGCCCCACCGAGCTCTCCGGCGGCAGGTGCAGCAGCTCGAGCAGGTAGGCGCAGGCGAGCTCCTCGGCGACGGCGACGCCCGGCGTCGGCGGGAACAGCCCCGCGTTCTGGTCCCACGTCGACACGAGCAGCTCTGCGCCCCACGATGCCGGGTGCAGACCGCCGATGACGAAACCGAAGAACCGGCCGCAGGCGTGCGCTGTCACGTGGTCGCCCAGGTCGCGCACGAGGTCGGCGACCACGGCAGCGGGATCGGTGCCCGTCTCCGGGAGTCCGTGGTCGAGGGCCGCGCGGATCTGCTCGTAGGTCGCCGTGGAGTACACCCGCCGCTCGGGCAGCCCCTCCAGGTGCGCGAGCGCCGCCGGCCCGACGACGTCGAGCACGGCCTTCCAGTCGGACTGCCTCATGCGACCACCCCGGAGGCAGCATGGCAGCGACCGTCGAACCGGGAAACGCCGAGCACCGGACGACAACGGCTCTTCACGGCACACTGCAGACAGTTGTCCGGTGCCGGCGGGGGGGGGGGGGTTCGCGTGGTCGCGTCCGACAGGTACACGCTTCTGGAGCAGGTGGCGGAGGGATCGACCGCCACGGTCTTCCGTGCTCGCGACACCGGCTCGGACCGCATCGTCGCGGTCAAGCAGCTGACGCCGTCGCTGCGCTCGTCCGACGTGATGGAGCGCTTCCGGGCCGAGGCCGCGGTGCTGAGGTCGCTCGACGACCCGCACGTGGTCCGGCTCTTCGAGCTGGTGGAGGACGCCGACGTCGTCTGGATCGTCGAGCAGTGGGTCGACGGCGTGCCGCTGGACCGGCTGCTCGCCGTCCACGGCCTGCTGACCCCGGAGCAGTCGACCGGCGTGCTGCGGGGAGCGCTGCTCGGGCTGGCGCACGCGCACGGCCGCGACGTGGTGCACGGCGACGTGTCGACCGGCAACGTCCTGCTCGACCAGCACGGCACGTCGATGCTCGTGGACTTCGGCCTGGCGACGCCGGTGGGTGCAGCCGGCGTGCGCGGCACTCCTGCCTACCTCAGCCCGGAGGCAGCGACCGGCAACCCGCTGACGCCGCGGTCCGACGTGTACTCGGCGGGGGCCGTCCTGTACACGCTGCTGACCGGACGGCCGCCCTTCCGCGCGAGCGATGCCACCGCAGCGGTGCGTGCGCACGTCGAGGAGCCGCCCCCGCTGCTCGAGGGCCACGGCGACCGGTTCGCGAGGCTGGTCGAGCGCTGCCTCGCGAAAGAGCCGGCAGCTCGGCCGCCGGACGCACAGGCGATGCTCGCCGAGCTGGAGGACGCCGCGAAGCGCCGGTTCGGCGCCGGCTGGCTGGCCCGCTCCTCCGTCGCTGCGCTCGTGCCGGCGGCGACGCGCGCGACGGCGTCGAGCTCGGCAGGACCCGCTGCTCAGGCGGCGTCGAAGGACTCGACCGTGGTCACCGGCGCGGCGGTGGACACCGGGACGCAGCCCGTCGTGGCGGCGGTCGCAGCCGCGGCGCCCGCGGCGGACGCCACCCCGGAAACACGGCGCGGACCGGTCCGTCGTCCGCGCCGCATGATGACCGCCCTCGCCGCCGCGGGTGCCGTCACCGTCGCAGTGGTCGTCGGAGCTGTCGCCATCGCCGCCACCGGTGGCGACGACCCGGAGCCGGAACCGTCAGCGGCGGCGACGGTGGAGACCGAGCAGCCGTCGCCCACCGTCGAGCCGTCACCGTCTGCCGAGCCGACGCCCACGGTCGCGCCCGAGCTGCAGGACGCGCTCAACGGCACCTACGCCGTGGTGCAGACCTTCACGGCCAGCGAGTTCAACGACCAGCCCGCCGGGACGGTCAGGGAGCTGACGTGGACGTTCGCGTTCGACTGCCCGGTCACACCCTGCTCTGGCACGGTGACGTCGGCGTCCGGAGTCGTCTACCAGGTGAGCTTCGACGGCACGCGCCTGACAGGCCAGTCGCGCCGCCAGGAGGTGGTGAGCTGCTTCGACGACTCCGGCCGCGAGATCGGAGGCTCCGCCACGACGGACTTCATCAACGACCTGGTCGCTCAGCTGGCGGTGGCTCCGGGCGCGCCCGCGACGCTCACCGGCACGGTGGCGCAGACCGGGACGACGGTGTCGGCCGTCCCACCCTGCACCCTCGATGCCGGCTCGGCCCGCACGTCGACGGCCGACATCGTCGGGCGACGGACCGTTTAGGCGCCCGGCCGTCAGCCCGTCCGGTAGCCCGCGAGCTGTCGCGCCTGCGCGACGAGCCGGCCGCGCGAGTCCCAGAGCAGGCACTCCTCGTCGAGCCAGCCGTCCTGCAGCAGCGCGGCCCGCTGCACGGCGGTGACCCAGCCCGGCGCCGGCTTGCCGCGCAGCAGCACGGTGAGCTCGAGCGTCGGCACCCAGCCGAACAGGCCGAGGTCGAAGGTGACCGGCGGGAGGGCGTCGGCGAACACGAGCAGGTCGAGCGGCGAGGGATCGGCGCCGTCGTGGCGGCGGAGCCAGCCGCGGACCTCGGCGGCGCCGGCGGGCTGGCCGACGGCCCACCTGACGCTCGCCGGGTCGGGGCGGAAGTCGACGTGGTCCAGCTGGCCGACCTTCGTGCCGCCCGGGCCGACCGACGGCGCCCGGCCGAGCGTCTCGGCGTCGGGCAGCTGGGGAGGTCCGCTGCCGGGGGCGGTCCAGAACGGGTCGGCGTCGGCGTCCCACGTGCCGGAGGAGATCAGCGCCTCGATCTTCGGTGCGCCGTCCTGCACCAGCCGGACGCGGGTCGACGCGACCCGGCGGCCGGTGCGCAGCCGCTCGACCTCGAGCGTCGCCTCGGTCTCCGCCGGGGACGCGACGTAGTGCGCGCTGACCGCCATCGGGTGCGGGTGCGCCTCGTCGAGAGCGGCCGCGGCCATGAGCGACAGCAGGTAGCCGCCGTGCGGCTTGCCCCCGATCGACCACGACGCGTCGACCTCCACCCGCTCCACACGGACCGCGGGCCCGAGCTGCGCGGTCACGACGCCGGCTCCCGGTAGGCGGCGAGCTGACGCGCCTGCGCGACCAGGCGACCGGCGGAGTCCCAGACCTGGCACTCCTCGTCGATCCAGCCGCCGTGCAGCACCGTCCCGCGCTGCACGCACCGCAGCCAGCCGGCGGCGGGCACGGCGCGCAGGTGCACGGTGAGCTCGGCCGTCGGCACCCACCCGCGCAGCCCGATCTCGAACGTCACCGGCGGCAGCGCGTCGGCGACCGTGAGCAGGAGCAGCGGGTCGGGCTCGCGGCCGCTCGTCGCGCGGACCCACGCGCGCACCTCGGCACCGCCTCCCGGCTCGCCGCGCAGGAAGCCGGCGGTCGCGGGGTCGACCCGCACGTCGAGCTGCTCGACGATGCCGTTGCGGGGGTGACCCGGTGGCGGGCCGCTGCGGACGCACTCGTCCGGCGCGGGCAGGGCGGGCGGGCTGGCGTCGACCCGCAGCGGCTCGACCTCCGGCCCCGGCAGCTTACCGGCCGACAGGAGCACCTCGACACGCGACGCGCCGTCCTGCTGAAGGCGGGCGCGCAGCGACGTCACCCGGCGCCCCTCGCGCACCCTCTCGATCTCGACGACGGCCGGTCCGGTCTGGGCGCGCGAGGCGAAGTGCGCGCTGACCGCGAGCGGGTGCGGGTGTGCCGCGTGCCGCAGCGCTGCGTCGACCACGGTCTCGAGCAGGAAGCCGCCGTGCAGGATGCCGGGGCCGTACGCCCAGGTGTCGTCGAGCTCGAGCGGCTCGACCTCGACGGCTCCGACGGTCACGGCCGGGGAGCCTACGGGCGGCCGCTCCCTAGACTCGCGCGGGTGAGCTCTCCGCGCGTGCCCGACAAGCCCACCCTCGACGGCGTCGAGGACAAGTGGGACGCGGTCTGGCAGGAGCAGGGCACCTACCGCTTCGACCGCTCGGCGACGCGCGAGCAGGTGTACGCCATCGACACGCCGCCGCCCACGGTGAGCGGCTCGCTGCACGTCGGACACGTCTTCAGCTACACGCACACCGACCTCGTCGCCCGCTACCAGCGGATGCGCGGCAAGGTCGTCTTCTACCCGATGGGCTGGGACGACAACGGGCTGCCCACCGAGCGCCGGGTGCAGAACTACTACGGCGTGCGCTGCGACCCGCACTCGCCGTACGACCCGTCGTTCACCCCGCCGGACAAGCCCGACCCGAAGTCGCAGATCTCGATCAGCCGGCAGAACTTCGTCGAGCTCTGCCACACCCTGACCGCCGAGGACGAGAAGGCGTTCGAGGCGCTGTTCCGGCGGCTCGGGCTGTCGGTCGACTGGCAGCACACCTACGCGACCATCGACGACCGCTCGCGCCGCGCCGCGCAGCGCGCGTTCCTGCGCAACCTCGCCCGCGGCGAGGCCTACGCCACGGACGCGCCGACGCTGTGGGACGTCGACTTCCGCACCGCCGTCGCGCAGGCCGAGCTCGAGGACCGGGAGCTGCCCGGCGCCTACCACCGCATCTCCTTCCACACGCCCGACGGCGAGCCGGTGCACATCGAGACGACGCGCCCCGAGCTCATCCCGGCCTGTGTCGCGCTGGTCGCGCACCCCGACGACGCGCGCTACCAGCCGCTGTTCGGCTCCACCGTGACGACGCCGCTGTTCGGCGTCGAGGTGCCGGTGAAGGCGCACGAGCTGGCCGACCCCGAGAAGGGCAGCGGCATCGCGATGATCTGCACCTTCGGCGACGTCACCGACGTCACCTGGTGGCGCGAGCTGCAGCTGCCGGTCCGCAGCTGCATCGGCCGCGACGGCCGGTTCCTGCCGACGCCGCCCGAGCCGGTCCCCGCCGACGGCGCGTACGCCGAGCTCGCCGGCAAGACGGTGAAGCAGGCGCAGAAGCGGATCGTCGAGCTGCTCGCCGACAGCGGCGACCTCGTCGGCGAGCCCAAGCCGATCACTCACCCGGTCAAGCACTTCGAGAAGGGCGACCGGCCGCTCGAGATCGTGACGAGCCGGCAGTGGTACATCCGCAACGGCGGCCGCGACGCCGACCTGCGCGAGGCGCTCCTGGAGCGCGGCCGCGAGATGGTCTGGCAGCCACCGTTCATGCGGTCGCGGTACGAGAACTGGGTCGGCGGGCTCAACGGGGACTGGCTCATCAGCCGGCAGCGCTTCTTCGGCGTGCCGTTCCCGGTCTGGTACCGGCTCGACGACGCCGGCGAGCCGATCTACGACGAGCCGCTGCTGCCGGCCGAGGAGCGGCTCCCGGTCGACCCCACGTCCGACCTGCCCGACGGCTACACCGAGGCGCAGCGCGACGTGCCCGGCGGCTTCACCGCCGACCCCGACGTCATGGACACCTGGGCGACGTCGTCGCTGTCGCCGCAGATCGCCGCCCAGTGGGAGGACGACGCCGACCTGTTCGGCCGGCTGTTCCCCATGGACCTGCGCCCGCAGGCGCACGACATCATCCGCACCTGGCTGTTCTCGACGGTCGTTCGCGCGCACCTCGAGCACGACTCGCTGCCGTGGACGCACGCGATGCTGTCGGGCTGGATCCTCGACCCGGACCGCAAGAAGATGAGCAAGAGCAAGGGCAACGTCGTCACGCCCATGCACCTGCTCGAGCAGTACGGGTCCGACGCCGTGCGGTACTGGGCCGGCAGCGCGCGGCCCGGCATGGACACCGCGTTCGACGAGGGGCAGATGAAGGTCGGGCGCCGGCTGGCGGTGAAGCTGCTGAACGCCAGCAAGTTCGCCCTCGGTTTCGCCGCTTCGGAGGACGCGGCGGCCGACGGCCCGGTGACCGAGCCGCTCGACCGCTCGCTGCTGGCGCAGCTGGCCGACGTCGTCGAGGAGGCGACCCGGGCGTACGACGGCTACGACCCGGCCCGGGCGCTCGAGCGCACCGAGGCGTTCTTCTGGACCTTCTGCGACGACTACATCGAGCTGGTCAAGGGACGCGCGTACGGCGACGGGCCCGGTGCCGACTCGGCGCGGCGCGCACTGCGCACGGCGCTGGACGTCCTGCTGCGGCTGTTCGCGCCGGTGCTGCCGTTCACGGCCGAGGAGGTCTGGTCGTGGTGGCGCGAGGGGTCGGTGCACCGCCAGCCGTGGCCGGACGCCGCGGCCCTGCGCCCCGACGGCGTCGACGAGACCGAGGCCGACCAGCTTCGCCGCGCCGCCGAGGTGCTCGGCGAGGTGCGCAAGGCCAAGAGCACCGCGAAGACGTCGCAGCGCACGCCGGTCACCCGGCTCGTGCTGGCCGGGACGCAGCAGCAGTTCGCGCCGTACCTCGACGACCTGCGCAACGCCGCGGTCGTCGAGGGCGAGGTCGCGTTCGTCGAGCACGACGACACGCTGGTGCCGGTCGTCGAGCTGGGAGAGGCGCCCGTCAAGGCGGCCCGGTGACCGGCCCGCTCGACCGGGTGATGGCCGAGCTCGCCACCCGGTACCCCGCCGAGGACCGCATGGTCCCCGACCTCGTGCGGATGAGGCTGCTGCTCGACCTGCTCGGCTCGCCGCAGCTCGCGTACCCGTCGATCCACCTGACCGGCACCAACGGCAAGACGAGCACCGCGCGGATGGTCGACGGGCTGCTGCAGGCCGCGAACCTGCGCACCGGCCGGTACACCAGCCCGCACCTGCAGTCGGTCACCGAGCGCGTCGTGCTCGACGGCGTCCCGCTCGTCGACGAGCGCTTCGCCGAGGTGTTCGACGAGATCGCGCCGTACGTGCAGCTCGTCGACGAGCGCTCGGAGGACCGCATGACGTTCTTCGAGGTGCTCACCGCGCTGGCGTTCGCCGCCTTCGCCGACGCGCCCGTCGACGCCGCGGTGCTCGAAGTGGGCCTCGGTGGTCGGTGGGACGCCACGAACGTCGTGCGCGCGCAGACCTGCGTGGTGCTGCCGGTCGGCATGGACCACGCGGCGCTGCTCGGGCCCACGCTCGCCGACGTGGCCGCCGAGAAGGCGGGGATCGTGCACGAGGGCGCGACCGTGGTGCTGGCGGAGCAGCCGGTCGAGGCGGCGACGGTGCTGCTGCGGCACTGCGCCGAGGTGGGCGCCACGGTGGCGCGCGAGGGCCTCGAGTTCGGCGTCGTCGACCGGCGCACCGCGGTCGGCGGCCAGCTGGTCGACCTGCAGGGTCTCGCCGCCCGCTACGAGGACGTGTTCCTGCCGCTGCACGGCGCACACCAGGCGTCGAACGCGGCCGCGGCGCTCGCGGCGGTCGAGGCGTTCCTCGGCTCCGACGCGCTCGACGCCGAGCTCGTCCGCGAGGGGTTCGCGCGGGTCGCGAGCCCCGGCCGGCTCGAGGTCGCGCGCACGTCGCCGACCGTGCTGCTCGACGCCGCGCACAACCCGGCCGGCATGGCCGCGACGGTCGCCGCGGTGGGGGAGTCCTTCGCGTTCACGTCGCTCGTCGCCGTCGTCGCGTGCCTGGCCGACAAGGACGTCGAGGGCATGCTCGAGGCGCTGGAGCCGGCGGTGACGTCGATCGTCGTCACGGAGAACGCCTCGCCGCGACGGATGTCCGTCGACGCGCTGCACTCGCTCGCCGTCGGCGTCTTCGGCGAGGACCGCGTCGCGGCCGAGGACCGCCTCGACGACGCGCTCGACACGGCGGTCGCGCTCGCCGAGCGGGAGGCCGAGTACGGCGGCGCCGGCGTGCTCGTCACCGGCTCGGTCGTGACCGTCGGCGAGGCGCGGACGCTGCTCGGCCGGCGCTGACGCGGGCGGTCACGACAGCGCGCGCGACATCGCGAGGAACAGCGGGATCCCGATGACGAGGTTGAACGGGAACGTGATGCCGAGGCTGCTGGTGAGGTAGTACGCGGGGTTCGCCGACGGCAGCGCGAGCCGCACCGCCGCTGGGGCCGCGATGTAGGACGCGCTCGCCGCCAGCACACCGAGGATCGCCGCGCCTCCGGTCGACAGCCCGGCCGCCGTGCCACCCAGCACGCCGAGCGAGCCGTTGACCAGTGGCAGGACGATTGCCGCGACCACGAGGCCGGTGCCGGCCTGCGGCAGGTCGCGCAGCCGCTGGCCGGCCATGACGCCGAGGTCGAGCAGGAACAGCACGAGCACACCCTGGAACAGCCCGCCGAAGAACGGCTCCACCGCGACGTAGCCGCTGGCGCCGGTGATGGCGCCTATGGTGAGCCCGCCGATGAGCAGCAGCACGCTCTTGCCGGTGAGCACCTCGCGGAGCGCGCTGCTGCGGTTGCCGCCGGCCGCCACCCGGCCGGCGAGCAGCAGCCCGACGATGATGCCGGGCACCTCCAGCACGGCGAGCAGCGTCGCCAGGTAGCCCTCCATCTCGACGCGGGCGGCGTCGAGTGCCGCGACCGCGGCGGTGAACGTCACCAGCGACGTGGAGCCGTAGTGCGCGGCCAGCGCTGCCCGGTCGGTGCGGTCGAGCCGGGTCAGCCGGCGCAGCGTCCCGAAGGCGATGAGCGGGGTGACGACGCCCAGCACGAGGGTGACGACGACCGGCAGCACGAGATCGCCGAGGTCCGCGTCGCGCAGCCCGACGCCGCCCTTGAGCCCGATGGCCAGCAGGAGGTACAGCGACAGGAACCCGTGCACCTGCTCCGGCAGGCGAAGGTCCGACTTGAGCAGCGCCGCCGACAGCCCGAGCAGGAACGCCAGGACGACCGGCGAGCTGAGCGTCGCGAGGGCGTCCACCTCAGCCCGCCGCCGGCCGCAGCGGCGCGGCGATGGCGGCGTGCCCGCCGTCGACCTGCACGACGGTCCCGGTCACCATCCGCGACTGGTCCGACAGCAGCCAGCAGACCGCGTCGGCGACCGGCGCCGCGTCGGTCGGGTCCCAGGGGAGCGGCGACTGCACCTCCCACGACCGGAGCAGGTGCTCGAACCCGTCGATGCCGCTGGCCGCGCGGGTGTGCAGGGGGCCGGCCGCCACCAGGTTCGCCCGGCACCCCGACTCGGCGAGGTCGCGTGCGACGTACTGGTTCGCCGCCACGAGCGCGGCCTTGCACACGCCCATCCACTCGTAGACCGGCCAGGCGCGCGAGGCCTCGAAGTGCAGGCCCACCAGGCTCGCGCCGTCCGCCGGCGCGAGGTCGCGCAGCGTCCTGGCCAGCGACGCGTAGGTGTGCACGCTGGTGCGGAAGGCGACCTCGACCGCGTCCGAGGGCGCGTCGAGGAACGACGTCAGCGCTGCCTTCGGCGCGAAGGCGACGGCGTGCAGCGCGCCGTCGAGCCCGCCGAGCTCGGCCCGGACGGCGTCGCTCACGGCGGCGAGGTCCTCCGGTGAGGTGAGGTCGGCGGGCAGGACCTGCACCGGCCGGGGCAGCTCGGCCGCCGCCTCCTCGGCGAGCGCGCGCACCCGCGGCAGCGCGGTGAGCACCACCGTTGCGCCGAGCTGCTGGGCGCGTCGGGCGGTGGCGAAGGCGAGGGAGTCGGTGGTCACCACACCGGTCACGAGCAGTCGGGCGTCGTCGAGCACGGGTCCTCCGGGATGCGGGTCCCGGACTTGATACAGGAAACAGGTTTCCTATGTCACCGTGACGCGCGTCACCGGCGCGGCGCGAGCACCGACAGCAGCTCCTGCACCTGGTGCTCGCGCTCGAGCGGGTGCCGGAACGGTCCGCCCACCACCTCGTACTCGTTGCGCCGCCCGACCCGCCGGCGGACCAGGTAACCGGCGTCCTCGAGGTCGTTGAGCACGAGCTGCACCATCCGCTCGGTGATCCCGACCGCCTCGGCGATGTCGCGGACCCGCGCGTCCGGGGTCCTCGTCAGGAACAGCAGGACGTGCGCGTGGTTCGTGAGGAACGTCCACCCCCGTTCGGCCATGACCGCACGCTACGGCCGGCCGGTAGGTTGCGGTGGCACCCGATCGCCGACCTCAGGAGCACGCCGACCGTGGCCACAGAGCGCACCCTCGTCCTCGTCAAGCCCGACGGCGTCCGCCGCGGCCTCGCCGGCGAGGTCATCAAGCGGCTGGAGGACAAGGGCCTGACGCTGGTGGCGATGGAGCTCCGCACGCTGGACCGCGAGACGGCCGAGCAGCACTACGGCGAGCACCGCGAGCGGCCGTTCTTCGGCGAGCTGGTCGAGTTCATCACCGGCGGTCCGCTCGTCGCGCTCGTCGTCGAGGGTCCGAACGCGGTCGCCGGCGTGCGCCGCATGATGGGTGTCACCAACCCGGTCGAGGCGACGCCCGGTTCGATCCGCGGCGACTACGCGCTCGAGATCGGCCAGAACCTCGTGCACGGCAGCGACTCACCCGAGTCCGCCGCGCGCGAGGTGGCGCTGTTCTTCCCCTCCCTGGGCTGAGCCCGTAGCGTCCGCGCCTGGCCACGGGCGCGATGTGCCAGGACGCGGACGCAGGCGGAAGAGGGGGGCGGTGGTGGTGCGGTGAGCGGGGCCGGCATGTCGTTCCTCGGCCGCGACATGGCCGTCGACCTCGGCACCGCCAACACGCTCGTGTACGTGCGCGGGCGCGGGGTGGTGCTCGACGAGCCCTCGGTCGTCGCCATCAACCGCGACACCGGTGCGCTCGTCGCCGTCGGCACCGAGGCCAAGCGGATGATCGGGCGCACGCCGGACGGCATCCTCGCCATCCGCCCGCTCAAGGACGGCGTCATCGCCGACTTCGAGGTCACCGAGCGGATGCTGCGCTTCTTCATCCAGAAGGTGCACCGCCGCAGGCACTTCGCCAAGCCGCGCCTCGTCGTCTGCGTCCCCTCGGGCATCACCGGCGTCGAGCGGCGAGCGGTCAAGGACGCCGGCTACTCGGCCGGCGCGCGCGTCGTGCACCTGGTCGAGGAGCCCATGGCAGCCGCCATCGGCGCCGGCCTTCCGGTCGCCGAGCCGGTCGGCTCGATGGTGGTCGACATCGGCGGCGGCACGACCGAGGTGGCGGTGCTCTCGCTGGGCGGCATCGTCACCAGCACGTCGGTGCGCACGGGCGGCGACGAGCTCGACGAGGCGATCATCTCCTTCGTCAAGAAGGAGTACTCGCTGTGGCTCGGTGAGCCGACGGCGGAGGCGATCAAGATGGCCATCGGCTCGGCCTTCCCGCGGCCGGACGAGCCGCAGGCGCAGATCACCGGGCGCGACCTCGTCACCGGGCTGCCCAAGACCATCACGGTCACGGCCGACGAGATCCGCCGCGCCATCGAGGAGCCGGTGAGCGCCATCGTCGACGCCGTGCGCACGACGCTCGACACCTGCCCGCCCGAGCTGGCCGGCGACGTCCTGGAGCGCGGCATCGTCCTGGCCGGCGGCGGTGCGCTCCTGCAGGGCCTCGACGAGCGGCTGCGGCACGAGACCGGCATGCCGATCACCGTCGCCGACGACCCGCTGCAGGCCGTCGCCCGCGGCACCGGCCGGTGCGTCGAGGACTTCGACGCCCTGCAGTCCGTGCTGTCGTCCGAGCCCCGCCGCTGAGGTGCACGACCGCCCCCGCCTGCTCCTGGTGGCGTTGCTGCTCGCGTCGATCACGCTCACCGCCCTCGACGCGCGGGAGGGCTCACCGTTCGACCCGCTGCGCACCGGCGTCGAGGCCGTCCTCGGGCCGGTCGACTCGGCGGTCGGCGGCGGCGCCAGCGCCGTCGGCGAGGCCGTGTCCGCGGTCGCCGACCTCGCCGACCGGGACGAGCTCGAGCGGCTGCGCGAGGAGAACGCGCGGCTGCGGCGCGAGCTGGCCGAGGGCGAGGGCGATGCGGGGGTCGCCGAGCAGCTGGAGCGGCTGCTGGGCGAGGCCGAGGACCTGGAGCTGCTGCCGGCGCGGGTGACCGCGGCGGGCGGCGCCCTCGGCTTCGAGCGCACCGTGACCATCGACGTCGGCGAGCGCGACGGCGTGCGGGTCGGCCAGGGCGTGCTCTCCGGCAACGGCCTGGTCGGGCGCACGGCACGGGTCGGCCCGTGGACCACCACCGTCCTGCTCGTCGACGACCCGGAGTTCGGCGCCGGCGCGCGGCTGGCCGGCACGGGCGCGCTCGGGCAGGCGCGCGGCGCCGGACCGGGCCGGGTCGAGTGGACGCAGGTCGAGCCGGGACCGGTCGAGCCGGGCACGGTGGTGGTGACCAGCGGCTCCGACACGTTCGCGCCGGGGCTGGCGATCGGGCGCGTCCTCAGCGCGCGGTCGACCGCCGGTGGCCTGACGACGACGGCCGACGTCCAGGTGCTGGCCGACGTCGGGTCGCTGGAGCTGGTCGGCGTGGTCCTCGACAGCGCGCGGTCTCAGCCGCGCTCGCCGCTGGCGCCCCCGCCGTGACCGGCGTCCGCGTCGCCGTCGGCCTGCTCGTGGTGCTCGCCGTCGTGCTCCAGCGGACGGTGGTGGAGCGGCTGCCGCTGCCGGGTGCCGCGCCGGACCTCGTGCTCGTCCTCGTCGTGGCCGTCGCGCTGCTGCGCGGACCGCGGGCCGGCGTCGTCACCGGCTTCGCGGCGGGCCTGCTGGCCGACCTCGGCAGCGACCACGAGCTCGGCCGGCTGGCGCTCGTCTACGTGCTCGCCGGGTTCCTGGCCGGCCTGCTGGAGGACGACGTCCAAGGCTCCGTCGTCGTGCCGGCGGTGACGGGCGCCGTCACCGCCGCGGTCGTCGTGCTGGGCTACGCGGCGGTGGGCGTCCTGCTCGACGACCCGCGGACCACCGGCGGCGCGTTGTGGCGCTCTCTGGCGTCCGTCGTCCCCTACTGTGCTGCGCTGACGCCGGTCGTGGTCCCCCCTGTCGCGGCGGTGCTGCGACGGGTCGACCGGCGGCGCTGAGCCCGCTCGCAGCCGCCACCCGCAGGGGACCCCCGTGCCCGACCGCTCGACCCGCCGCCTGCTGGTGCTGCGCGTCGTCGTCGTCGCGATGCTGGCCACGCTGCTCGGCCGGCTGGCGCAGCTGCAGGTGTGGTCGGCGGAGGACTACGTGCAGGCCGCTGCCGACAACCGGGTCCGGGAGGCCGTGACGCCGGCCGCCCGGGGCGACGTCGTCGACGTCACCGGGCAGCCGCTCGTGCGCAACCGCACGGCGCTGGTCGTCTCGGTCAACCGGGCGCTGCTGCGGGGGGAGACCGACGACGGGATCGACGTGCTCACCCGGCTGGGCGCGCTGGTCGGCCGCTCCGCCGACGACCTGCGCCGCGCGATCACGCCGTGCGGCGGCGGTGTCGAGCCGCCGTGCTGGCGCGGCTCGCCGTACCAGCCGGTGCCGGTGGCCGAGTTCGACGCGTCCGACGCCGCGGGCGTGGCCCGGGTGCTCGCCGTCGAGGAGCGGCGCGAGGACTTCCCGGGGGTGTCGGTCGACTTCCGGGCGGTGCGCGAGCACCCCGGCGGGCAGTCGGCGGCGCACGTCCTGGGGTACCTCGGGCCGATCAGCGCCGACGAGGTCGGCGCGGCGCCGTACGAGGGCGTCCGGCCGGACGCCCTGGTCGGGCGGGCCGGCGTCGAGGCGGTCTACGACGCCGACCTGCGCGGGCGCGACGGCGTGGAGGAGCTCGAGGTCGACCACCTCGGCGCGGTCACCGGCCGGCGGACCACGACCGAGCCGCGGCCCGGGGCGACGCTCGTGCTGTCGCTGCATGCGGGCGTGCAGCAGGCCGCCGAGCAGGCGCTCGCGCGCGCCGTCGCCCGGGCGCGGACGATCCCGGCGCGCGGCGGCGGCGGGCAGCTGCTACGCGCCGACTCGGGCGCCGTCGTGGTGATGGAGGCGCGCACCGGCCGGGTCGTCGCCCTGGCCAGCCACCCGACCTACGACCCGGCCGTCTTCGTCGGCGGTGCCTCGCCCGAGCAGTACGCCGCGCTGGTCGACGAGGAGCGCGGCGCCCCGCTGGTGTCGCGGACCGTGCAGGGCGCGTACGCGCCGGCGTCGACGTTCAAGGTCGTCACGACGGCCGCGGCCGTCGAGAGCGGCGACTACGCGCTCACCGGGCGCTACCCGTGCCCGGGTACGTACGCGCCGCTCGGGGGCAAGCGCAACTTCGAGAGCGTCGGCATGGGCGACATCGACCTGCGCACGGCGCTGGTCCGCTCCTGCGACACCGTCTACTACAGGTTCGCCTACGAGCAGTGGCTGCGCGACGGCGGTCTCCGGCCGGTCGTGCAGCCGCGCGACCCGGTGCTCGCCATGGCGAAGGCGTTCGGCCTGGGCGAGCCGACGGGCGTCGACCTGCCCAGCGAGCGGCGCGGCACCGTGCCGGACCGTGGGTGGCTGCGGGAGCGGTGGGAGGACCGCAAGGACGACTACTGCGCCGGAGCGGAGAACCCGGCGTTCGACGCCGAGCGGCGGCGCGCGAACCGGGAGTACTGCGTCGACGGCTGGCGGTTCCGGGGCGGCGACGCGGCGAACGTGGCGGTGGGACAGGGCGACCTGCTCGTGACGCCGCTGCAGCTGGCGACGGTGTACGCCGCGGTCGCGAACGGCGGGACGCTGCTGTCCCCGCGGGTCGGCCGCGCGCTCGTGACGCCCGACGGCGTCGAGGAGATCGCGCCGGAGGTGCGCGGCAAGGTGCCGGTCGACCCGGCGGTCCTGGCGTACATGCGGGACGCGCTGGCTGCCGTGACGACCGAGGGCACCGCGGCGGGCGCGTTCGCCGGGCTGCCGCTGCGGGTGGCCGGCAAGACGGGCACCGGCGAGGTGGCCGGCAAGCAGGACACCTCGTGGTTCGCCTCGTACGCGCCGGCGGACGACCCGCAGCTGGTCGTCGTCGGCGTGGTCAGCCAGGGCGGCACCGGCGGCACCGTCGCCGCCCCGATGGTGCGCGAGGTGTACGAGGCGGTGTTCGGGCTGCGCGGCGCGCCGCCGCTGCTGCCCGGCGGCCGGCTGCCTGCCGTGCTGCCGGAGGTGCGGCCGTGACCGAGGTGCTTCGCGTGCTGCCCGCGGACGTCCGCCGGCGCGGCGCCGCTCGCCGCGGGCCGCTGCCGGCCGGGCGCCTCGACCTGGTGCTGCTGCTGGCGGTCGCGTCGCTGGTCGGCCTCGGCGCGCTGCTCGTGTGGTCGGCGACGCGGCAGCGGCTGCTCGCCGCGGGCGGCGACCCGACGGCGTTCCTGCAGCGGCACGTGGTGAACGCGGCGGTCGGCACGGTGCTCGGCGCCGTCGTCGCCCTCGTCGACCACCGCGCGCTGCGGACGTTCGTGCCGCTCGTCTACGTGGGCGCCGTCGCCGGGCTGGTGGCGGTGCTGAGCCCGCTGGGCTCGACCATTAACGGCGCGCACAGCTGGATCGTGCTGCCGGCCGGCTTCCAGGTGCAGCCGTCGGAGCTGGCCAAGGTGGCCGTCGTCGTCGGCATGGCGCTGGTGCTGGCCGAGCGGCGCGACGGCGAGCACGAGCCGGCGACCGCCGACGTGCTGCTTGCCCTCGGGCTCGCCGCCGTGCCGGCCGCGCTGGTGCTTGTGCAGCCCGACCTCGGCACCGTCCTCGTGCTCGTGTTCATCGCCCTCGCCGTCGTCGCGCTGGCGGGGGCGCCGGCGCGGTGGCTGGTCGGGCTGCTCGTCGCCGGCGTCGCCGTCACCGCCGTCGCCGTGCACGTCGGCGTGCTCGACGACTACCAGGTCGACCGCTTCGCCGCGTTCGCCGACCCGGCGCTCGACCCGCAGGGCGTCGGCTACAACACCAGCCAGGCGCGCATCGCGATCGGCAACGGCGGACTCACCGGCACCGGCCTGTTCGAGGGCAGTCAGACGCGCGGGCAGTTCATCCCCGAGCAGCAGACCGACTTCGTCTTCACGGTGGCGGGGGAGGAGCTCGGGCTGCTCGGTGGCGCGCTCGTCATCGTGCTGCTCGGCGTCGTCCTGTGGCGCGGGCTCGCGATCGCGGCGCGCGCGCCCGACGTCTTCGGCCGCGTGGTGGCGGGCGGCGTCGTCGCGTGGTTCGCCTTCCAGGCGTTCGTCAACATCGGGATGACGCTCGGCATCCTGCCGGTGACCGGGCTGCCACTGCCGTTCGTGTCGTACGGCGGGTCGTCGATGTTCGCCTGCCTGGTGGGCGTGGGGCTGCTGCAGAACGTGCACCTCGGCAGCAGCGCCCGCTAGACCTTCCTGCCGACCGCGATGAAGGTGGGCGCGAACAGCGTGGGGCGCACGGTCATCGCGTCCGTGCGCTCGTAGGCAGCGGCCCAGCGGTCGACGTCGTCAGCGGTGATGACCCCCTCGGCGACCATCGCGTCGCGGGCCGCCCAGGACGGCGGACGCATCCCGGGCGGGGGGCGCACGATCGTGTAGCGCCCCTCGTGCACGAGGGGCTCCAGGCCGGCCTGCTCGAGCAGGTGCCGCAGGCGCAGGCCGACCGACACGTCGTTGCCGCGCCGGCGCTGGAACTCGACGTAGCGCTCGCCCTGGTCCGACAGGTCGGGGTCGACGTCGAGCTCGCGCACGGCGGTGAGGTCGACGTCGACGAGGTACACGCACCCGCCGGGCCGCGCGATCTCGGCGAGGTGGCGGACGATCGCGGCCTCCGCGCCGCCGTTGTGCGCGAGCACGTGCCGCAGCACGGCGACGTCGACGCTGCCGGACTCGAGCCCGGTGTCGGTCGCCTCGCCCTGCCGGAGCTCGACGTCGACGCCGGCCGCTGCGACCACGGCCCGCGCCGCAGCCAGCGCGCTCTCGTCCCGCTCGACGCCGATGACGCGGCCGCCGGGCGCCACGGCGCGGGCGAGCTGCACGCTGGTGGCGGCCGGGCCGCAGCCGACATCGGCGACCACGGCCCCCGGGACGATGCCGACGAGCTGCCAGAGATGCGCCTCGTCCTGGACCGCCCGCTCGGCCATGAGCAGGTAGCGGCCGACCTCCTCGTCGCTGACCGCCAGTGCGTACCCGGCCATCCGACCACCCCCGGCGCGGACCGTACGCGCGTCCGCGGACGCCGCCGACGCCCGCGTCGGCCACGCCGCCGCTACGCGCCCGGCCCCCCTCTCCGGTGATCAACAGGAACGCCACGCCGACGACGGCGTCGGCGGGTGGGCGTGGCGCTCCTGTTGATCAAGCGGCGGGCGACAGGTGCCGGCGATCACGCCGCGCGTGTCAGGCGGCGGGGCGGCGGCGGGCCTGGTCGTCGTACGTCTCCTGCACGCGCTCGACGACCTCGCTCTGCCTCCGCCGGATGTCGAACCAGGTGGCCCGCTCGGTCTGCCAGCCCAGCTGCCGGCTGGTCCGATCCCGACGGCGGTCCTTGGCGACCATGCCCTCGTGCCCGGCGCGACCGTCCGCCTCGACGGCGACGCGCGCTTGTCTGTCGCCGAGGTCGTAGCGCGCGACGAGCCGGCCGACGCCGTCGAACAGCCGGACCTGCGGCTCGAGACCTTGAAAGTGCGGTCTGAGCACCAGGCGCAGCAGCGTCTCCGATGGCGCTTCCGCGCGACCGTCCGCCGCCGCGACCGCCGCCCGCAGCCGCGTGACCGACCGAGTGCCCTCGCGCGAGGCCACCAGCGCGTCGAGCTCCGCCCGCTCCACGAGCTCGCGGTGCAGCGCGTCGTCGAGGCAGCAGACGAGCGCCTCGGTCGACAGCACGGCGGCGCAGTCTGCGAGGGTCCGCAACGGCGAGGTGAGCCACAGCCCGGAGTGGTGACGCACGAGGTCCCCGGGTCCCAGTCGCAGCTGCCGCCGGTGCAGGGTCCGGCCGTCGTGCTGCACCGTGCCGACGTTGCGCCAGACGCCCACGTCGTCCTGGAGGTGGTCACAGGCGCCGGTGGCCGGGTCGTCGTCGTCGACCAGGGGGAACAGCCAGACGCGCGCCGCGGTGCGTCCGCACGCGTAGGCGATGAGTCGGCGTCGACCGTCAGGTCCGGCCACCGGGGACGCCGAGCCGCCGGAGGCGAGCACACCGGCGAACCCCCGCTGAACGGCGTCGAGCTCGTACCCGGCGTCGGCGTACACCCCGGGCCAGAGCAGCTGCCACGCGCGCGACCGCACGAGCGCGTCGTGACGGCCGACCGACACGGCCTCGAGGACCTCCTCGCGGGTCCACTCGGCGGCGGTCGTCGCGCCGAGCCGGCTCAGGTCTGTCATGCCGCGACGTTGACGCCCGTCGTGCCGCCGTGGGCCGCGACGTCGACAGCTGTGGACGCCCGCGCACCGTCCCCAGCCTTGATCAACAGGAACGCCACGCGGGGCGAGCGAGAGCGGTGCCGGCGTGGCGTTCCTGTTGATCACCCTGACTGCGGGGGGCGGGCGGGGGCGAGCGGGAGCGGGGGCGAGCGAGGGGCGGTGGCCCGTCGACAGGCGGACGTAGCCTGGGCAGATGCCGGTCGAGAGCCTGTTCCCCCGTCTCGAGCCGCTGCTGCCGACGGTCAGCAAGCCGAT
>JBKHYE010000049.1:0-13755 GCA_046565705.1 Actinomycetes bacterium | reverse complement strand
GCTGTTGTAGAGGAACTGGCCGCTCGGGTGCACGGTCATGTTGTGCGACCCGGCCTTCTCCGGCAGGAAGCTGACCGTGGTGGGCTCGAGCGGGTTGGTGATGTCGACCAGGAAGGTGCCGAGGTGGTCACCGGTGACCTCGAAGCCCAGCTCGCGCGCCTCGGTGACGCACGTCGACTGCTCCCAGCCGGCGCTGCCGCTCAGCCTCGAGTCGGCCGTGTAGGCCGCCAGCACGCGCGCACCCTGGTCGAAGACCTGGACGTCGCCCTGGTACACCGGGCACGCGTAGTGCGCGGCCAGCACCGGGTTCGTCGGGTCGGTGATGTCCGCGATCTGCAGGCCCTGGCGCAGCGTGCCGGCGAAGGCGTACTCGCGGCCGCCGATCTTGGCGAACTCGATGTCGCTGCCGTTCGGCGCGGCGTTCGGGCTCATCGTCTGGAACGGCAGGTTGGCGACGTGCGTCATGCCGACGCCCTCGCCCTCGGCGTCGAGCGCGGCGAGCGCGGAGCGCACGGTCTTGTGCGCGTCGGCCTCGTGGGCGAGAGCGGGCGTCGCGCTGCCGGCGAGCGCGAGCGCGGCGACGGGGACGATGGCGGTACGCAGCCGCATGGGCCGACCTCCGGGAGCTGGGAGCAGGGGGCTTCCCGGCTTGCTTCGCCGCTCGCCCGGCCGTTCCTGCCCGCTCGTCCGTGTTTTCTCCAGACCGACCGTTCGGGAACGCTCAGCCGGTGAGCGCCCGGGCGACGACGTCAGCGGCGCGCCGGGCGCCGTCGTCGTCGAGGTCGAGGTGGGTCACCACGCGGGCCCGGCGCGGCGCGACCACCGAGAGCAGCACGCCCTCCTCGCGGGCGCGGGCGGCCAGCTGGGGGCCGTCCAGGGTCGTCGCCGTGAGGTCGAGCGGGACGATGTTCGTCTCGACCAGTGCCGGGTCGACGACGCCCGGCACGGCGGCCGCGACCGTCTCCGCGATCGCGCGGGCACGGGCGTGGTCGTCGGCCAGCCGCTCGACGTGGTGGTCCAGCGCGTGTGAGGCGGCGGCCGCCAGCACGCCCACCTGCCGCATGCCGCCGCCGAGCCGCTTGCGCATCACCCGCGCCTCGGCGACCCGCGCGCGGTCGGACACGACGAGCGACCCGACCGGCGCGCCGAGGCCCTTGCTCATGCAGACCGAGACCGTGTCGAACACCGCGCCGTACTCCGACAGCGGCGTGCCGGAGGCGACGTGGGCGTTCCAGATCCGCGCGCCGTCGCAGTGCAGCGCGACGCCGTGCTCCGCCGTCAGCGCCCGCAGCTCCGCCAGCGCGGAGAGCGGGTGCACCGCGCCGCCGCCGCGGTTGTGCGTCTGCTCCACGCTCACCGCGCGCGTCGCGACGGTGCCCCAGCCGGCGGGGCGGAGCTGCTCGGCCACGGCGGCTGCGTCGAGCAGGCCGCGCGGCGGCGCGACGGTGCGGGTCGAGATGCCGCCGTACCGCGCAGCGCCGCCGTGCTCGTAGGTGACGACGTGGTCCTCGGCGCCGCACAGCAGCTCCTCGGCGGGCGGCACGACCAGCTGCAGGCAGATCTGGTTGCCCATCGTCCCGCTGGGCACGAACAGCGCGGCCTCGTGGCCGAGCAGGGCGGCGACCCGCTCCTCCAGCGCGTTGACCGCGGGGTCCTCGGCGTAGACGTCGTCGCCGGTCTCCGCAGCGGCCATCGCGCGGAGCATCGCTGCGGTCGGCCGCGTGACCGTGTCGCTGCGCACGTCGACCGGGGCGTCGGGCCGAGTCACCTCGCGCCGCTCCTCTCGCGTGTCCGCTCGCATGCCGAGGGGACCGGGTCACGCTAGGACAGCCCTAGGCTGACCGGCGTGGTGGAGGTGCTCCGACGTCCCGGGGTCGCGGCCGAGGACGTCGAGACGGTGCTGCGCGTGCACGCCGACCGCGTACACGACGCCGTGCGCCGGCTCGGTGCCGACGCCGACGCCGCGGTCGAGATCGTCGAGACCAGCGCCCTCTCTCTCGTCGACGCCGTCGCCGAGCGGCCCGACCAGGTGACCGACGCCGTCGGCTGGTGGTTCGCGGAGGCCCGGCGGCTGGCCGGGCGGGTCGCGGTCTCCCCGGGTGACGACGACCTGCCGGTCGGCGGCGGCGTGCTCTCCAGCGACGAGGACCAGCTGGTGCTGGCCGAGGCGCTCCACGAGCTGCCGCCGGACGAGCGCCTCGCGCTCCTGATGCGCGACGCCTATCGGCTGCCGCTGGCCTCGGTCGCCGTGGCGCTCGAGACCACCGAGACCGGCGCGCTCGCCACGGTCGCACGCGGGCGGCTGCACGCCGTCCCGCTGCTCGACGACGAGCCGGCGCCCGACGTGCCGCCGCACCCCGGGGCGCCCGGCGTGCTCGCCCAGCTCGGCGAGAGCGGGCCGGCGGCGCCCGTCGACGCCACCGTCCGCCGGCACGTGCAGGGCTGCGCCGAGTGCGAGGCCGTGCGCGCGGCGCAGGAGCGGGTGCACCTGCTGCTCTCCGGGCTGGCGGTCGCCGCGCTGCCCGAGCAGAGCCGCGGCCCGCTGCTGCGCGCGGCGACCTCGCGGGCGGCCGCGGTGCTGCCGCCGGCGTCGGCCTTCGCCCTCACCGACGAGGAGTGGCAGGACTGGGAGGACGAGCACCGCACCCTCTCGCCGCTGCTGGCCGTGCTGGGCGTGCTGGCCGCTGTGCTGCTCGGCACGGGGCTGGGCGTCCTGCTCTCACGCGGGGCCGACGCCGTGCTCCCGGCGGCGTCCGACGTGCTGCCGCCGGTTCAGGTGCCCACCGTGGACCAGCCCGCGCCGATCCGCCTGCCCGACCTGCCGCCGCCTCCTCCGGTCACCTCGCCGGAGACGACGGTGTTCTTCCTGCCGGAGCCGACGACCGCTCCCCCGGAGCCGTCGCCGACCACGCCCGCACCGACGGCGTCGGCGTCGGCGTCGGCACCCAGGTCGGCGCCGGCCATCACGCTCGACCCGACGTCCGGCCCGGAGGGCACCACGATCACGGTCACGGGCACCGGGTGGACGCCGGGCAGCAGCGTCGTCGTGCAGTTCCTGCGGCCGGGCGGCCGCCCGACCGGCTCGCAGGCGACCGCGACCGTCGGCGCCGACGGCACCTTCGCGACCGAGCTCACCGCCTCCGACCCGACCGGCGGCACCGGCGAGCGCACCGTCCGCGCCGACGACGGCTCGCGCCGGGCGAGCGCCGAGTTCGAGCTGACGGAGTAGGGCTCAGCGCGCCCGGCGCGACTGCAGCATCTCGGCGACGAGGAACGCCAGCTCGAGCGACTGGCTGTTGTTGAGGCGCGGGTCGCACGCCGTCTCGTACCGACCGCCGAGGTCGTCGTGGGTGAGCTGGTGCGCGCCGCCGAGGCACTCGGTGACCTCGTCGCCGGTCAGCTCGACGTGCACGCCGCCCGGGTGCGTCCCGAGCGCGGCGTGGACCTCGAAGAAGCCGCGCACCTCGTCCATGACGTCGTCGAAGTGCCTGGTCTTGTAGCCGTTCGGCGACTCGGTCGTGTTGCCGTGCCTCGGGTCGCACGCCCACACGACGCTGGCGGGCCCCCGCGCGGCCTCGACCGCGCGGACGATGCCGGGCAGGGCGTCGCGCACCCGACCGGCGCCCATCCGCGCGATGAGCGTCAGCCGGCCGGGCTCGAGCGTCGGGTCGAGCCGCTCGCACAGCGCCACGACGTCCTCGGCCGAGGCGGAGGGCCCGATCTTCACCCCGATCGGGTTGGCGAGCCGCGACAGCAGCTCGACGTGTGCCCCGTCGAGCTGCCGGGTGCGCTCGCCGATCCAGACCAGGTGCGCCGACAGGTCGTAGGGCAGCCCGCTGGCGTCGTCGAGCCGGGTGAGCGCGCGCTCGTACTCGAGCAGCAGCGCCTCGTGGCTCGAGTAGAGCTCGACGCCGTGCGTCTCCTGCATCGCCTCGAGGTCGAGGCCGCAGGCGCGCATGAACGCCAGCGCGCGCTCGATGTCGGTGGCGAGCTCCTCGTACCGGTGCCCCGCGGGGCTCTTGGCGACGAAGTCGGTGTTCCAGTCGTGCACCGCGGCGAGGTCGGCCGAGCCATCGGTGGCCATCGCCCGCATGAAGTTCATCGTCGCCGCGCTGTTGGCGTAGGCGCGAACCATGCGGGTCGGGTCGGGCGTGCGCTCGCCGTGCAGCTCGTTCACGGCGTCGCCCCGGTAGGAGGGCAGGCCGGTGCCGGCCTCGACGTCGGACGACCGAGGCTTGGCGTACTGGCCCGCGAGCCGGCCGACCTTCACCACCGGCACGCTCGCGCCGTAGGTGAGCACAACCGCCATCTGCAGCAGGGTGCGCACCTTGCCGCGGATGCCCTCGGCGGTGTTGGCGTCGAAGGTCTCGGCGCAGTCGCCGCCCTGCAGCAGGAACGCCTCCCCGCGGGCGACCGCCGCGAGCCGGGCCTTGAGGTTCTCGCACTCGCCCGGCTGCACCAGCGGCGGGACCTCGGCCAGGGTGTCGTAGACCGCCTTGAGCGCGCCGAGGTCGGGCCACGAGGGCTGCTGCGCTGCGGGCAGCGAGCGCCAGCGGTCGAGGTCGGCCAGCGGGTCGGCGGCGCCCGCGGCGGGCCGCGGAGCCTGGACGTCGGTCACGCGCTCAGGCTAGCGGCGCCTCGTCGAGCGCACGCCTCTCCGTTGATCACCAGGAGCGCCACGCCGGGCCCTCGAGTGCGGCGTCGGCGTGGCGTCCCTGGTGATCACCGCCGCTGGCCGGGTCTGGCCGGCTGTCGGGGCCGGCTGGCAGGCTCGCGCCGTGCGCATCGAGGTGGTCACCGGCGACATCACCGAGCTCGCGGCCGACGCGATCGTCACGGCGGCCAACGACGGCCTGCGCGGCGGCGGCGGGGTCGACGGCGCCGTGCACCGCGCCGCCGGCCCGCGGCTGCTCGCGGCGTGCCGCGAGATCGGCGGCTGCCCGGCCGGCTCGGCGGTCATCACCCCGGCGTTCGACCTCGAGCCGCGCGTGCGCTGGGTGGTGCACGCCGTCGGGCCGGTCTACCGCGGGCGGCCCGAGGACGCGGAGCTGCTCGCCGGGGCCTACACCGCGTCGCTGGCCCGCGCCGACGAGGTGGGCGCCCGGTCGATCGCCTTCCCATCGATCTCGACCGGCGTCTACGGCTACCCCGACGACGAGGCGGCGCAGGTGTCGGTCGCCGCGCTCCGGTCCGCGCGCACCGACGTCGAGCACGTGCTGCTGTGCGCCTTCGGCGAGCGGATGGCCCGGCTGTGGCGCGCCGCGCTGGACGCCTGAGCCGGGTTCAGCCGAAGAAGACCTCCGCCTCGGCGTAGCGCTCGACCGGCACGGTCTTGAGCTCGCGGGTCGCCTCCTGCAGGGGCACCCGCACGATGTCGGTGCCGCGCAGCGCGACCATCTTGCCGCTGTCGCCGTCGTGCACGGCGTCGGCCGCGGCGAGGCCGAAGCGCGTCGCGAGGATGCGATCGGTCGCCGTCGGCGTGCCGCCCCGCTGCACGTGTCCGAGCACCGTCTGCCGCGACTCGTAGCCGGTGCGTGCCTGGATCTCGCGCTCGAGCACCTGCCCGATGCCACCGAGCCGGACGTGCCCGAACGAGTCCTTCTCGCCGGTCTGCAGCTCGAGCGTGCCCTCCGCGGGCTGGGCGCCTTCGGCCACCACGATGATCGGCGCGAACTCGCGGGCGAAGCGCTTCTCGACGTACGCGCAGACGCGGTCGATCTCGAACGGCCGCTCCGGGATGAGGATGACGTTGGCTCCGCCGGCCAGCCCGGAGTGCAGCGCGATCCACCCGGCGTGCCGGCCCATCACCTCGACGATCAGCGCCCGGTGGTGCGACTCGGCCGTCGTGTGCAGGCGGTCGATGGCGTCGACGGCGATCTGCACCGCGGTGTCGAAGCCGAACGTGTAGTCGGTGGCGTTGAGGTCGTTGTCGATCGTCTTCGGCACGCCGACGACGTTCAGCCCGGCCGCCGCGAGCTCCGTGGCGACGCCGAGGGTGTCCTCCCCGCCGATGACGACGAGCGCGTCGACGCCGAGCCGCTCGAGGTTCTCGCGGACCCGCTCGATGCCGTTCTCGACCTTCAGCACGTTCGTGCGGCTGCTGCCGAGGATGGTGCCGCCGCGCGGCAGGATGCCGCGGGTCTGCTCCACACCCAGCGGCATGGTGATGGCCTCGAGCGGGCCCTTCCAGCCGTCGCGGAAGCCCACGAACTCGTGCCCGTAGACCTCCACGCCCTTGCGGACGACGGCGCGGATCACCGCGTTCAGTCCAGGGCAGTCGCCGCCCCCTGTCAGCACACCGATGCGCACGCCAGCCTCCAGTCGGCTCGGTCCTGTGCGGACGCTACCCAGGATCGCTCGTCCGGTCGGCGTCGGCTCGGGCTACAGCCGAAGATCGCGGACGCCGACGAGAGAGCGTGCGCCGCGCCGCTCCCGCGCTCGCGCCGCTGGCCATGGCTGCCGCGGCGCTGCTCGGCGTGCCCCCGGCGAGCGCGCCCGCCGGCGCCCCGGCGGCCGCCTCCGCGCCGGTCGCCGAGGCCGACCTGACGGCGCTGCGCGATCGGCTGGAGACGGCCACCGACGAGGCCGCCCGCCTCGCCGAGGCCCTCGACGTCGCCGCGGCGCGGCACGGCGCACTGCGGGTCGAGATCGACCGGCTCGCCGAGCAGCGCGACGCCGCGCAGGCCGCCGTCGACGTCCGCGCGCGGCAGGCCTACCTCGCGACCGCGGCCGCCGTGCCCGAGCCGATGGCGGAGGTCGCCGCCGCCCTCGCCGCCCCCGACCTCCAGCGTCTGGCCGACGCCGAGCTCGAGCGGCGCGGCGCAGCCGCCGCGGTGCGCGCCGCCTCCGACCTGTCCACGGCGGTCACGGCGCGGACGACGACGGCCCGCGCCCTCGCTGAGCACGCCACGGCGCTGCGGACGGCGCTGCGCGGCGAGACAGTCGCGGCGCTGGACGCCCAGGAGGCGGCCCGCCGGCTGCTCGCCGAGGCGACCGCAGCCCTCGAGGCGGAACGGGCCCGGGCGCGCGCCGAGGAGGTGCTCCGCCTGGCCGCCGAGCTCGACGCCGCACGCGAGCGCCTCGACGAGGCCTCGGCCGACGTCGCACGTTCGCTGACGCCGGCCCAGACCCGCCGCAGCCAGGCCGCCGCCACGCGAGAGGCCCCGCTCGTCGCGCTGGTCGAGGCGGCGGGCAGCGGCTACCCCGCCGGCTACGGGCCGACCGGCACGGTGCTGCGCGGCGAGGCCTCTTGGTACGGACCCGGCTTCGTCGGCAACCCGACCGCCAGCGGCGCCCCCTACGACCCCGAGCGGCTGACCTGCGCGCACAAGACGCTGCCGCTGGGCACGCTGGTGCGCGTCTCGCGGGCCGGCCTCGCGATGAGCTGCCTGGTGAACGACCGGGGCCCGTACGTCGGCGACCGCATCATCGACCTGTCGCGCGCCGGCTCGCGCGCGCTCGGCTTCGACGGCGTCGCCGACGTGATGGTCGAGGTGCTGGCCCCCCGCGGCTGACCGCCGTCGCGGCAGTGGGAAGATCGTGACCGTCGGCACGGTCGCGTTTGGCCGTCCGGGTCGGTGGAACGCAGGACGAGGAGACCAGCCGGACGACGCGGGAGGGGCCACGAGTGTGCGGCCTGAGCGGTGAGGTCCGTCGCGACGGGCGTCCCGCCGACGTCGCCGCCGTGACCCGGATGACGGCCACCATGGCCGACCGCGGACCTGACGGCGTCGGCGCCTGGGCCGCGGGGAGCGTCGCGCTCGGCCACCGCCGGCTGAAGGTCGTCGACCTGACCGAGCACGCGTCGCAGCCGATGACCGACCCGCACCTCGGGCTGACGCTCGTCTTCAACGGGATGGTCTACAACTACCGCGAGCTGCGCGCCGAGCTGGAGGGCCACGGCCACCGCTTCTTCAGCACCGGCGACAGCGAGGTCGTCCTCAAGGCCTACGCGCAGTGGGGCGAGCGCTTCGTCGACCGGCTGCTCGGGATGTTCGCCTTCGCGATCGTCGAGCGCGACAGCGGCCGGGTCGTGCTCGGCCGTGACCGGTTGGGCATCAAGCCGCTCTACCTGGCCGAGGTGGACGGCGCGCTGCGGTTCGCGAGCACCCTGCCGGCGCTGCTGGCCGGCGGCGGCATCGACACCTCGCTCGACACCGTCGCCCTGCACCACTACCTGAGCTTCCACTCCGTGGTGCCGGCGCCGCGCACCGTGGTCGCCGGCGTCCGCAAGCTGCCGCCGGCGACCGTGCGCGTGCTCGAGCCGGACGGCCGGCAGCGGGACATCACCTACTGGGAGCCCAGCTACGCACGGCATCCCGAGCGCGCGTCGTGGTCGGAGCGCGACTGGGAGGACGCGGTTCTCGAGGCGCTGCGCGTGTCGGTGAAGCGCCGCATGGTCGCCGACATCGAGGTCGGCGTGCTACTGTCCGGCGGCGTCGACTCCTCGCTCGTGGTCGGCCTGCTCGCCGAGCAGGGGCAGCAGGGCCTGCGCACCTTCAGCATCGGCTTCGAGCCGGTCGGCGGGCGCAGCGGCGACGAGTTCGTCTACTCCGACCTCGTGGCGCAGCGGTTCGGCACCAGCCACACCAAGATGATGGTGCCGCCCGACCGCGTGCTGCCCGCCCTCGACGACGCCGTGCGGGCGATGGCCGAGCCGATGGTCAGCCACGACGTCGTCGCGTTCTACCTGCTGTCGCAGGAGGTCTCGCGGCACGTGCACGTCGTGCAGTCGGGTCAGGGCGCCGATGAGGTGTTCGCGGGCTACCACTGGTACCCGCCGATGCTCGAGTGCGACCGCGACGGCGGTGCTGACCTGGATGCCGCCGTCGAGACCTACGCGAAGCACTTCGTCGACCGCTCGCACGACGCGCTGAACGAGCTCCTCGAGCCGGAGTGGCAGTTGCGCGAGGACCCGAGCCGCGCCTTCGTCCGCGAGCACTTCGCCCGACCGGGCGCCGACACCGCGCTCGACCGCGCGCTGCGCCTCGACACCGAGATCATGCTGGTCGACGACCCGGTGAAGCGCGTCGACAACACGACCATGGCGTTCGGCCTCGAGGCACGGGTGCCGTTCCTCGACCATGAGCTCGTCGAGCTCGCCGCCACCTGCCCGCCGGAGCTCAAGACGGCGCACGGCGGGAAGGGCGTCCTCAAGCAGGCGGCCCGCCGCGTCATCCCCAGCGAGGTCATCGACCGGCCGAAGGGCTACTTCCCGGTCCCGGCGCTCACCCACCTCGAGGGCGCGTTCCTCGACCGGGTCCGCGAGGCCCTCGCCGCGCCGGCCGCCAAGGAGCGCGCGCTGCTGCGGCCGGCTGCGGTGCAGCAGCTGCTCGACGCGCCGAACGCCTCGCTCACCCCGCTCGGCGGCAACCCGCTGTGGCAGGTGGCGCTGCTCGAGATGTGGCTCCAGGAGCACGGGCTGTGACGCGCGGAGGGCGACGGCTGTGACGCCCGACGATCCGGCCGGGTCGTCGACCACGGGGCTGTTCAGCACCCGGTGGCACCGATCCGCCGCGGACCTGCCCGAGGGCATCCGGCCCGAGGTGGTGCTCGACTGCGGCTGGGGTCGCGTGGTGTTCGGCCAGACGTTCACTTCGCAGGACAAGCTGCGGGCGGCGCTGCGCGGTGAGGAGAGCGGGCACCGCGACATCTGCATCTACCCGCGTGACCCGCACGTGCTGGTCGCGCAGTCGCCGGCGGAGCTGTTCCTCGACCCCTCGCACACCTACCGGCTCGACCTCACGTCGTACCGGCACGCGGACACCAACTGCTCCGCGATCGTCCGTGAGCTGTCGTCCGCGGACGACGTCGAGGCGATGAACGCGGTCTACGCCACCGCCGGGATGCTCTACGCCGACCCCAAGGTCGTGCTGGAGAACAACGCCTCGCCCGTCTTCACCTACCTCATCGCCGAGGAGCCCGGCACCGGCCGCGTCGTCGGCACGGTCACCGGCATCGACCACGTCGAGGCGTTCGGCGACCCGGAGGGCGGCACGAGCCTGTGGTGCCTCGCGGTCGACCCGCAGAGCCGGCTGTCCGGCGTCGGCGAGCTGCTGACGCGGGCGCTGGCCGACCACTTCGTCGCCCGCGGGCGCAGCTACATCGACCTGTCGGTGCTGCACGACAACCGCAAGGCGATCCGGCTCTACGAGCGGGTCGGCTTCACGCGGGTCCCCGTGCTCGCCGTCAAGCGCAAGAACACCATCAACGAGAGGCTGTTCGCCGGTCCGCCGTCGGCCGACTACGAGCGGCTCAACCCCTACGCCCGCATCGTCGCCGACGAGGCGCGCCGCCGCGGCGTGCTCGTCGAGGTGCTCGACGCCGACTGGGGCGAGATCCGGCTGACCCACGCCGGCCGCAGCATCGTCACCCGCGAGTCGCTCTCCGAGCTCACCAGCGCCGTGGCGATGAGCCGCTGTGACGACAAGCGCATCACCCGGCGGATCTGCCAGGCGGCCGGGCTGTCGGTGCCTCGTGGCCGCACCGCCACCGGCGACGACGACGACATCGCGTTCCTGCGCGAGATCGGCGACGTCGTGGTGAAGCCGGCCCGCGGCGAGCAGGGCCAGGGCATCACCGTCGGCGTGACGGACCCCGAGCAGCTCGAGCACGCCGTCGCCGTCGCCCGGTCGTTCTGCCCCGACGTCCTGCTCGAGGAGCGCACCGAGGGCGAGGACCTGCGCATCATCGTCATCGGGCACGAGGTCGTCGCGGCGGCGGTGCGCCGCCCGGCGGCCGTGCTGGGCGACGGCGTCACGCCGCTGCGCGAGCTCATCGAGGCGCAGAGCCGGCGCAGGCAGGCCGCCACCGGCGGCGAGTCGCGCATCCCGCTCGACGAGAGCACCGAGCAGACGGTCGCCGCCGCGGGTTACTCGCTCGACGACGTGCTCGACGTCGGTGAGGAGCTCACGGTGCGCCGCACGGCGAACCTGCACACGGGTGGCACGATCCACGACGTGACGCCCCAGCTGCACCCTGCGCTCGCCGAGGCGGCCGTGCAGGCCAGCCGCGCGCTCGACATCCCCGTGACCGGCCTCGACCTCCTCGTCCCCGACGTGTCGGGCCCGGACTACGTGCTCCTCGAGGCCAACGAGCGGCCCGGTCTGGCCAACCACGAGCCCCAGCCGACGGCCGAGCGCTTCGTCGACCTGCTGTTCCCGGAGACCACCGCCGTGCCGGGCTGGCGCCGCCCCGCGGCCGCGTCGCCGTCGTGACGCGGTCCGTCCCCGAGCCCCAGCGGCTGCCCGTCGACATGGACTACGTGCAGGACGTGCTCCTGCACCTGCTCCGGACGCCGTCGCCGACCGGCCGCACCGACGAGGTCGTGCAGTACATCGGCGAGCTCATCGTCGAGCTCGGGCTCGACCTGACCGTCACCCGTCGTGGCGTGCTCAACGCGACGCTGCCGGGCAAGCGCACCCGGCCGGACCGGGCGATCGCCGTGCACGCCGACACGATCGGCTGCATGGTCACCCGGCTCAAGGACAACGGCCGGCTGGCGGTCACCCAGCTCGGCACGCACAGCGCGCGGTTCGCCGAGGGCGCGCACGTCACGATCTTCACCGACACGCCGGGGCTCACCCACACGGGCACGGTGCTGCCCTTGAAGTCGAGCGGGCACCAGTACGGCGACGAGGTCGACACCCAGGGCGTCGGCTGGCCGCTGGTCGAGGTGCGCGTCGACCACAAGGTCTCCGACGCCGCGGAGCTGGCCGAGCTGGGCATCCAGGTGGGCGACTTCGTCGCGCTCGAGGCCAACCCCGTCGTGACTCCCACCGGGTTCATCAAGAGCCGGCACCTGGACGACAAGGCCGGCGTGGCCGCCTGCCTGGGCGCCTTCAAGTCGCTGCTCGACGCGAAGGTCGTGCCGACGGTGAGCGCGCACCTGCTCGTCACCATCGCCGAGGAGGTCGGCCACGGCGCGACCCACGGCCTCGACACCGACGTCGCCGAGATGGTGGCCGTCGACAACGCCGTCGTCGCCGAGGGCCAGCAGTCGCGCGAGGACTGCGTCAACATCGCGCTGCTCGACTCGACCGGCCCCTTCGACTACCACTTCAGCCGCAAGCTCATCGCGCTGTGCCAGGACCACGGCGTCCCGCACCGGCGCGACACCTTCCGCTTCTACCGCTCCGACGCCGCGAGCGCCGTCGAGGCGGGCCTGGAGATGCGCACCGCGCTGGTCGGCTTCGGCGTCGAGAGCTCGCACGGGCACGAGCGCACGCACCTCGACGGCGTCCGGCACGTCGCCGAGCTGCTCAGCCTGTACCTGCAGACCGACCTCACGTTCCCGGAGTGGGACCTCGACGAGCGCGGGCCGCTCGAGGGCTTCCCGAGCCGCAGCG
Organism: Actinomycetes bacterium; assembly: GCA_046565705.1. Taxonomy (GTDB): domain Bacteria; phylum Actinomycetota; class Actinomycetes; order Mycobacteriales; family SCTD01; genus DATLGD01. The sequence continues at coordinate 1,408 of JBKHYE010000049.1, read as the reverse complement.
TGCAGCCCACGCCGCTCGAGGACGTGCGGCCCAGCGCGCTCGCGTCGCTCGAGTCCAGCGACGACGAGCCGCCGGCGGCCTAGACGTCGACCCAGTCGAGAGTGCGCTCGACCGCCTTCCGCCAGCCGGCGTGCCCGACAGCACGCTGCTCGTCGGACCAGCTCGGCTCCCACCGGCGGTCCTCGTGCCAGTTCTCGCGCAGCTCGTCGGTGCTCGACCAGAAGCCGACCGCGAGGCCGGCGGCGTAGGCCGCGCCGAGCGCCGTCGTCTCGGCGACCACCGGGCGGCTCACCGGCACGCCGAGGATGTCGGCCTGCAGCTGCATGCACAGCTCGTTCGCCGTCACGCCGCCGTCGACCTTGAGCACGTCGAGCTGCACACCGGAGTCCTTCTCCATCGCCTCGGCGACATCACGGCTCTGGTAGCAGATCGACTCGAGCGTCGCCCGGGCCAGGTGCGCGTTGGTGTTGAAGCGCGACAGCCCCACGATGGCCCCGCGCGCGTCGGACCGCCAGTGCGGCGCGAACAGCCCGCTGAACGCCGGCACGAAGTAGACGCCGCCGTTGTCCTCGACCTGCCGCGCGAGCGACTCGCTCTGCGCGGCGCCGCTGATGATGCCGAGCTGGTCGCGCAGCCACTGCACCGCCGAGCCTGTGACGGCGATCGAGCCCTCCAGGGCGTACACCGCAGGCGCGTCCCCGAAGCGGTAGCAGACCGTGGTGAGCAGCCCGGACTCCGACCGCACCAGCTTCTCGCCGGTGTTGAGGAGCAGGAAGTTGCCGGTGCCGTAGGTGTTCTTGGCCTCTCCCGGCGCGAAGCAGACCTGCCCGACCATCGCCGCCTGCTGGTCGCCGAGCGCGGCCGTGAGCGGGACCTCTCCCCCGAGCGGCCCGCCGCTCAGCGTCGTCCCGTAGCCACCGGGCTCCGACGACGAGCGGATCTGCGGGAGCATCGCGCGCGGCACGTCGAACAGCGCCAGCAGCTCGTCGTCCCAGTCGAGGGTCTCGAGGTCCATCAGCATGGTCCGCGAGGCGTTGGTGACGTCGGTGACGTGCACCCCGCTGTCGGGCCCGCCGGTGAGGTTCCAGAGCAGCCAGGTCTCGATCGTCCCGAAGGCCGCGTGGCCGTCCTCGGCCAGCGCCCGCAGCCCGTCGACGTTCTCGAGCAGCCACTGCAGCTTGCCGCCGGCGAAGTACGTAGCCGGCGGCAGGCCGGCCTTGCGCCGGATCAGGTCACCGGCCCCGCTGCGGTCGAGGTCGGCCGCGATGCGGTCGGTGCGGGTGTCCTGCCAGACGATCGCGTTGTGCAGCGGTCGGCCGGTGCGACGGTCCCACACGAAGGTGGTCTCGCGCTGGTTGGTGATGCCGATCGCGGCCAGGTCGGAGTGCTGGAGCCCGCGCTTGCCGAG
>JBKHYE010000048.1:0-9327 GCA_046565705.1 Actinomycetes bacterium | reverse complement strand
GCACGTACCGAAGTACTGGCTCCTGCGCTCACAATCCGGCCCTGACTGCGCCAGCGTGGGCGACATCAGTCCTAGCGTGCCGGCCAGCGCCATGGCCACGAGAGTGGACAGGCGGCTCAGCATGACTGACCACGCTGCTCGACCTCTGCGACGAACCAGCCGCTGCGGTCGGGGTCCTGAGCGAAGTCGCCGCGGTCGAACCTTTGAAGCAGGACGCGCGAGGCGATGCGGTCGAGCCGGTCGGGCGAGACCAGCGAGGTCCCGTTGGCGTCGACAGCCTGCACTCCGCTGACGTCGAGGCATGCCAGCAGACGGACCTCGGGGTACTCGGCGGCGTCGGCCGGCAGCTGCACAGACTCCACGACCAGCGATGCGACCTGCGTGTACGGGACGAGGTCGAGGGCATCCTCGAACTGGACGACGACCTGGTAGGTGTCGTCGCCGCTGCCCGCCGCACCGGGCAGCGGGAGCGAGTAGACGCCCTCGAAGCCGCACCCCGTCATCAGCGCGGTGCCGAGCAGGGCTGCGAGCAGCCGCGCGCGCCTCACTGCAGGCCTCCTGTCAGGAGCCCGGCCAGGCTCCGGTCCACCGGCGGGGCCGGTGCACGTGACGGCGACGGCGTGCTCGACGGCGCGGACGCGCCGTCGGCCGGCGAGCCGCCGTCCTGCGGCTGGCGCAGCGAGAGGTCGGCGAGCGGGCCGAGCGTCTGCTTGCAGTCCTCCGGCGAGCCGCCGACGCCGACGATGAGCGAGCAGAGGAAGTACGCCGGGCTCTCGTACTTGTCGTTGCCGTTGATGCGCCCGGCGAGCGCCTCGACGACCGGGTCGTAGAACTGCGCGAAGTTCGCGATGCCCACCGGCGCGATGTCGAGCACGTGACCGATGTCCTCCTGCTCGTCGGCGAGGGCGTCGGCCACGACGCCGAGGGTGCGCACGTTCGCCGCGAGGTCCTCGCGGTTGTCGCGCACGAAGCCGGCGACCGGTTGGAGCGCCAGCGCCAGCTGGCGCAGCGCCTCGGCCAGCCGCTCCCGCTCCCCCGCCAGCTGCCCCGACACCTCGGCGAGGTCGGACGTGAACGCGCGCACCGTCGCGTCGTTCTCCGCGAGCTCGGTCGTGAGCGCCTGCAGGCTGCGCACCGTCCCGAAGATCTCCTCCCGGTTGCCGGCGAGCGTCTGCGACAGCCGGGACACGTCCGTGATCGCCTGACCGGCCGCGGCGCCGTTGCCCGCCAGGTTGTCGGCGCCGACGGCCACGAGGTCGGCCAGCGCGCCGGTGCTGTTGGCGCCGTCCGGTCCGAGCGCCGTCGCGAGGTCCGTGAGCGTCGCGACGATCTCGTCGAGCTCGACCGGCACGGTCGCGCGTGACAGCGGGATCTCGGCGCCGTCGGCCATGACGGGCCCGCCGTCGTACACCGGCGTCAGCTGCACGTACCGGTCCGCGATCAGCGTGGGGCTCACCAGCGCCGCCTGCGCGTCGGCCGGCACCCGGTGCTCGCTGTCCCAGCGCAGCTCGACGCGTACCCGGTCGCCCTCGGGGCTGACCGACACCACCTCGCCGATGCGCACGCCGAGCACGACGACGTCGGAGCCCTCGTACAGGTGCACGGCACGCGGCAGGAACAGGGTGGCCGACGTCGTCTCGCCGCCGTCGCGCAGCACGACGAACGAGCCGACGAGCACCACCAGCGCGGCGGTGAGCGCGACCGCCCTGGGCTTCACGGCCGCCGCCACGGCGGACAGCGCGCTCACGGCGTGCCCGCCGGGATGCCGAGCAGCTCGCCGAGCGTCTCCGGAGCGTCCTCGACCGGCGCGATCGGGAAGCTGTCGGTCTCGGGGATCGGCGTGACGCCGCCGAGGATGCCGTCGAACCACGGACCCTGGCCGGTGGTGTCGACGAGCATCCGCGTCGTCGGGTAGATGAGGTCGAGGAACTCGCGCAGGTCGTCCTGGTTGGCCTCGAGGATCTCGGTGACCGCACGCAGCTGCTCGAGCGCCGGACCGATGACCGCCTCGTTGTCGCTGACGACGCCGCGCAGCTGCACGGAGAGCTCCGCCGTGGCCGTGAGCAGCTGGGAGATCGCCGCCTGCCGCGTGCGGATCTCGTCGAGCAGCAGCGAGCCGTCGCCCATCAGCTGCGTGATCTGCTCGCGCCGCTCGGCGAGCGTCGCGGTGACCGTCTGCGTCGAGGCGAGCAGCTGCGACAGGGCGGCGTCGCGCGAGGTGATCGTCGTCGAGAGCCGGCTGACGCCGTCGATCGCGCCGCGGACGTGCGGCGGTGCGTCGCGGAAGGCGTCGGCCAGCGTCGTGAACGCCTCGGCGACCTGGGCGGTGTCGATGTCGCCGACGGCCTCGGTGAGGTCCGCGAAGGCCGGCACGACGTCGTACGGAGCCGTCGTGAGCTCGAGCGGGATCTGCTCGTCCGGGTCCCACGTGCCGCCGCGCCCGGGCTGCAGGTCGAGGAACTTGTTGCCCAGCAGCGTGCCGATCCCGATGGTGAGGCGCGGCTCGCCGCTGAGCCGCACGTCCTCGGCGGAGAACTCGACGCGCACGTGGGTGCCCTCGAGCGCCACCGAGCGGACCTCGCCGACCTTGACGCCCGCGACCATGACGTCGTTGCCGGCCTTGAGCCCGGCGGCCTCGGAGAAGGCGGCGGAGAACTCCGTGCCGCCGCCGAGGAAGGGCAGCCGCCCGATGTTCAGCGCGGTCCACATCAGCGCCACGACGAGCACGACGACGCCGATGCCCATCGGCATCGGGTTCATGGACCGCACCGGGCGCATCACAGCTGGCACCTGGGCTCGGAGTTGAGCATCACCGGGGTGACGTCCTCGTTCGACGGCCCGTACTTGAAGTTGACCGCGCAGAGGTAGAAGTTCACCCACGAGCCGTAGGACACGAGCGGCGCCGTGACCTTGAGCTTGTTCGGGTACTCGTCGAGGTTGTACTGGATGAGGTCGCGGTTCGTCGGCGTGTTCAGCCCGGCGGCCGCCTTGCCCAGCTGGGCGATGTCGGTCTGGAGCGCCGGGCGGCCCTCCTCCAGCAGGCCGGCCGTGGTCCCGGCCAGGCTGCCGATGCTCGCGAGCGAGCTGCCGATGGCCTCCCGGTCCTGCGCGAGCCCGGACACGAACTGCTGCAGGTGCAGCACCAGCGCCGACAGCTCGGCGTTGTGCTGCGCCACCGGGCCGAGCAGCGCGTTGAGGTTGTCGACCACCTCGCCGATCAGCTGGTCGCGGTCGGCGAGCGAGTTCGTCAGGCTCGACAGCCGCCCGAGCAGTGACGTCACCGTGCCGCCCTCGCCCTGCAGCACGCGCACCAGCTCGTAGGCCAGCGTGTTGACCTGCTCCGGGTCGAGCGCGACGAGCAGCGGCTTGAACCCGTTGAACAGCACGTTGAGGTCGAGCGCCGGGCGGGTGCGGGTCAGCGGGATGGTCGAGCCCGGCTCGAGCCGGGTGCCGTCACCGGGCTCCTCCGTCAGCGCCAGGTAGCGCTGGCCGATGAGGTTGCGGTAGCGCACCTCGATGCGCGTGCTCTCGCCGAGCGGCACCGCCTTCTCGACCTGGAACGTCACCAGCGCGAGCTCGTTGTCGTGCAGCTCGACCTTCTCGACCGAGCCGATCCGCACGCCGGCCATGCGCACGTCGTCGCCCTGTCGCACGCCGACGGCGTCGACGAACACGCCGCGGTAGCTGTGCTTCGGACTGAAGTTCGCGTTGGTGATCGCGACGGCGAGCACGGCGGTGCACAGCAGCGTCACGACGGCGAACACGGCCAGCTTGACGACGGCCGGTCCGACCCGGAGCGCCGAGCTCATCGCAGCGTCACCTCCGTCCCGTGCACCACGGGGCTCCACAGCAGCCCGCCGATCGCCGGCACGTCGGCCGCCGGGACGCCGAGCGCCGGCGCGAGCACGGCGTCGACCGCGTCGACGTCCAGCGAGAGGCCGCCGCGCATGGCGCTCGGCCGCACCGTGGTCGTCGTGGCGCCCTCGGTGGCCCGGCTGGTGAACCGCGGGTCGTCCTCGGTGCCGTCGCGGAACTGCCGCTTCGGGATCGGGCCGCCGGGGTCCGGCAGCCCGTAGCAGCTCGGCGGGCTGCTGTCGTTGTACTCGGGGAGGTCGATGGGGTACCGGTACTCGGGTGCCGGCGGCACGAACGATGTGCGCGAAGTTCTCGGTCTCCTCGGTCTGCCCGACGGCCCCGGCGATGTTCGGCTCGAGGATGGCGTAGCCGCGGAAGAAGCACGGGAAGATCGGCGAGTACTCCTCGACCAGCTCGACCACCCGCCGGCTCACCGCGTTCACCCGCACGACGTCGGCGCCGACGTCGTCGAGCAGGACGCGGGTGCGGCCGGCGGCTCCCGTCACCTCCTGCAGCATCGTGCGGAGCGCCTCCTCGGAGTCGATGACCGTCGTCGCCGTGGTGCGCAGGTCGTCGAGCACCTGCAGCAGGTGCGGTGCGGCCTCGTCGTAGACGGCGGTGACCTCGGCGAAGGCCGCCAGGTCGCGCTGCAGCTGCGGCAGCAGCGGGTTGATCGAGCGCAGGTAGGCGTCGGCCGACTCGATCGTCTCGCCGAGCTGGTCGCAGCGGCCCGACACGGCGGTGGCGAGGGCGTTGAGCGTCATGGACAGGTCCTGCGGCCGCACGGCGCGCAGCAGCGGCAGCGCGTCGTCCAGGACGCGGTTGATCTCCAGCGCGGCCTGCGACCGGTCCTCCGGGATGACGTCTCCCGCGGCCAGCCGCTCGCCGGCCGCCTTCTCGGGCAGCACGAGGTCGACGTACTTCTCGCCGAACAGGGTCTTCGGCACCAGCCGGGCGTGGACGTTGGCCGGTACGAGCTCGAGCGCCTCCGGCCGCATGTCGAGGGTGATGGAGGCGCCGTCGCCGTCGGAGGTGATGTCGCGGACGGTGCCGACGATGATGCCGCGCAGCTTGACGTCGGAGCCCGGCAGCAGCTGCAGGCCCGCGCGCTCGATCTCGAGCGTGACAGGTGCCGTCGCGGTGAACCAGCCGTTGTAGGCGCCGACGCAGAAGACGACGAAGGCGAGCCCCGCCGCCGTGGCGGCGGCACCGAGACCGTGGAACCGGTTGAGCCCGAGCATCAGCCGGCCAGCCGGACGGTGACGTTGGAGCCGTAGATGGCGAGGTCGAGCAGCAGGTCGACGATGACGACGAGCGTGATGGTGGTGCGGACCGCCTTGCCGACGGCGCGGCCGACGCCGGCGGGCCCGCCTCTCGCGGTGAAGCCGTACCAGCAGTGGACGAGGATGATGATCGTCGCGAAGACGAGCACCTTGCCGAAGGACCAGAGCACGTCCTCCTTCGACAGGAACTGCTCGAAGTAGTGCGTGTACGTGCCGGACGACTGCTTGAACAGCAGCGTCGTGATGAGCGACGTCGAGACGTACGACGACAGCAGACCGAGGACGTACAGCGGGACGACGGCGACGAACCCGGCGAGCAGCCGGGTCGTCACGAGGTAGGTCACCGGCGACACCGAGATCGTCTCGAGCGCGTCGATCTCCTCGCTCACCCGCATCGCCCCCAGCTGCGCGGTGAACCCGCAGCCGACGGTGGCGGACAGCGCGATCGCGGCGATGATCGGGGCGAGCACCCGGGTGTTGAAGTACGCGCTGATGAAGCCGGTGTACACCGACGCGCCGAGCGCGTTGAGCGACTTGTAGCCCTGCTGCCCCACCTCGAGCCCGGTGAAGAAGGTCATGAAGACGACGATGACCACCGTGCCGCCGATGACGGCGAGCGCGCCGGTGCCGAAGGCGACCTCCGACAGCAGCCGCACCGTCTCCTTGCGGTACCGGCGCGCGACGACGGGGATGGCGGCGAACGACCGGCCGTGGAAGGCGACCTGCCGGCCGAGCTCCTCGAGCGCGCCGAGCGGGCCGCTGGTCGCACGGCGCAGCAGCCGGACCGGCAGGTTGTAGTACGGCTCCGGAGGCAGGCTGCTCCGCGCCGTCATCGCGGGCTCACCCGAGCCCCTTCTGCGGAACGACCTCGCTGTAGACCGAGCTCGCCACGAAGTTGATGACGAACAGCAGCATGAAGGTGAACACGACCGACTGGTTGACGGCGTCGCCGACGCCCTTCGGCCCGCCTCCTGCCGTCAGCCCCTTGTAGGACGCGACCAGCCCCGCGGCCAGCCCGAAGATGAGCGCCTTGATCTCCGCCTGCACGAGGTCCGGCAGCTGCGCCAGCGCGGTGAAGGACGCGATGTACGGGCCGGGCGAGCCGCCCTGCACGACGACGGCGAAGAAGTAGCCGCCGGCCACGCCGACCACGGACACGAGCCCGTTGAGGAGCACCGCGACGAGCCCCACCGCCAGCACGCGCGGCACGACGAGGCGGTGCAGCGGGTCGACGCCGAGCACCTCCATCGCGTCGATCTCCTCGCGGATCTTGCGCGCGCCGAGGTCCGCGCAGATGGCCGAGCCCGCGGCGCCGGCGATGAGCAGCGCGGTGACGATGGGCCCGGCCTCGCGGATGACCGCGATGACCGACGCACCGCCGTTGAGCGAGTTGGCGCCCAGCTGGCGGATGAGCGAGCCCACCTGCAGCGAGATGATGGCGCCGAACGGGATCGCGACGAGCGTCGTCGGCAGGATCGAGACGCTGGCGACGAACCACGACTGCTGCAGGAACTCGCGCCACTGGAACGGCCGGCGGACCACCGCGCGCGCCGTGTCGACCGTGAACGCGCCGAACTTGCCGATCTCACGGACGACGTCGGTCGCGGCAGCCACGGCTCCTCCGTCCACTCGTCCGCGCAGTCTGCACCGGGACCGCGGGACCGCGGGCTGCTTTCCGTGAGCAGGCTCACACGTAGAACAGGTTCTACCACCGGCTCAGCCGGGCTGGACGTCCCGATCCGACAACGACCGTGCCGCGGTGAGCAGCTCGGCGACGGCCTTCGGGAACGCGTCGGCGAGGTACCACAGCTCGGGCACGAGGTCGGGGCAGCCGAACATGCCGACGTCGAGGTCGCCCATGTTCGACAGGACGGTGACGTTGAGGCCGGAACCGGGCAGCAGCGGGCCGAACGGGTAGACGGCGTTGACCCGCGCGCCGGCGAGGTACAGCGGGATCGGCGGCCCCGGCATGTTGGAGACGACGACGCTCTGCAGCGGCGGGTGCAGCCGGGACAGGCCGAGCCCGTCGTACAGCTTCGACCCTCCGACCATCAGCAGCGGCGGGATCAGCTCGGCGACGTCGCCGACGGTCTCGGGGCCGAGCGCGTCGGTCATCCCCTTGCTGTCGCGGGTCGCCTCCGCGACCTCCTGCAGCTGCTGCACCGGGTCCGCGGTCTGCACGGGGAGCGGCACCATGAAGGCGGTGATCCGGTCGGTGCCCTCGACCGCACCGGCACCGAGGTTCATCGGCACGCTGGCGACCATCGACCGCGTCGGCAGCCCGCCGTGGGTGAGCAGGTAGTCGCGCAGGGACGCCGTCACGGCGGCGAGGACGACGTCGTTCACCTTGACGTCGAACGCGCGCTTGACCTCCAGCACATCACTGAAGGCGACGGTCGTGAACGCCGCCTGCCGGCGCGCCGTCAACCGGCCGTTGAGCGGGGTGCGTGGGGCGCTGAACGGCATCGCCACCGCGCTGCGGCTCACCGCGGCGCGGGCGACGTGCCCGCCGACGGCGGCCGTGCGCCGGGCCGCGCCGAGCAGGTTCCGCGCACCCGTGAGGGGCCGTCGGGCACCGTTGACGGCCGCCCGCCCGAGCAGCGACACGGTCGACGGCATCACCTCGCCGGCGGGCTCGTCGTCCGGCGGCTCGACGGTGCGCGGCTCGGGCTCGAGGTCGAGCAGCTGGGCCATCATGTCGGCGCCCGCGGCGCCGTACAGCGTCGAGTGGTGCAGCTTCGCGACGAGCGCCACCTGGCCCCCCTGGACGCCCTCGACCAGCCAGAGCTGCCACAGCGGCCGGTCGCGCGGCAGCGGCACCGAGCCGAGCTCGCCGACCAGGTCGCCGAGGGCGCGGAGGTCGCCGGGCTCGGGACACCGCAGGACGCTGATGTGCTCGTCGAGGTCGACGTCGTCCTGCGGCACCCAGTACGGGTGGTCGAGGTTCAGCGGCACCTGCGCGAGCCGGCGCGTGAACGCCGGCATGAGGTGCAGCCGCTGCTCCGTGACCTCGCGGAACCGCTCCGCGGTGAACCGGCCCTGCGAGCCCTCGGCGTCGAGGAGCATGATGCCGAGCACGTGCTGGGGCAGCGTGTCCGTCTCGATGTAGAGGAACGCCGCGTCCATCGCGCTCAGCTGCTCCACGTCACCCGCCCAGCGCCTCGACCGCGGCGGACTTCGCCCACCGGTAGTCCGCCTTGCCGGCCGGTGACCGCACCACCTGGTCCACGAGCACCAGGTCGCGCGGCAGCTTGTAGCGCGCGACGTGGTCGGACAGGTGCTGCTGCAGCTCCTCCAGCGTCGGCGACGCGCCGTCGACCGGCTGCACGACGGCGACCACCCGCTCGCCCCAGCGCTCGTCCGGCACACCGACGACGAGGGCGTCCTCGATGGCGGGGTGGGCCTTGAGCGGCTCCTCGACCTCCTCGGGGTAGACCTTCTCGCCGCCGCTGTTGATGCACTGCGACCCGCGACCGAGCATCCGGACGGTGCCGTCCTCCTCGAGCGTGGCCTCGTCGCCGGTCAGCGCCCAGCGCACGCCGTCGCGCTCGAGGAACGTCGCGGCCGACTTCTCGGGGTCGTTGTGGTAGCGCAGCGGCACGTGCCCCTTGCGCGCGACGCGGCCCACCTCGCCGCTGCCCGGCGCCACCGGGGTGCCGTCCGACTGAAGGACGGACGTGTGCTCGTTGAGCGTGAACGTCGCGCCACCCTGGCCGCTCTTCGGGCCGAGCACGCCGGTCTCCGACGACCCCAGCGAGTCGACGAGCATGCGGCCCGGCAGGAGCTCGGCGATGCGGTCCTTGGTGTGCTGCGACAGCGGCGCCCCCGACGACGCGATCACCCAGAGGCTGTCGGTCTTGACGTCGTCGTGCGTGGCGAGGTGGTCGAGCAGCGGCTTCACCATCGCGTCGCCGACGAGCACGATGTTGAAGACGCCCTCGCGCGCGATCGTCTCCCAGACGTCGGGCGGGGAGAACCGGCCGAGCGGCATCAGCACGAGCTTGCCGCCGGTGAACAGCTGGTGGAAGGCCAGCCAGTGCGCGGCGGCGTGCATGAGCGGCGGCGCGGCCAGCGCGGTGATGCCGTTCTCCGGCAGCCGCTGCGCGAGCTCGGCCGGGTCGGCCACGTGGTCGCCGCCCTGGGTGAGGTCACCGCCGCCCATCGCCGACTTGAAGATGTCCTCGTGCCG
>JBKHYE010000047.1:0-34703 GCA_046565705.1 Actinomycetes bacterium | reverse complement strand
ACCGCACGATGCCCGGGTCGAGGCCCGGCAGCGCGGTGCGCAGGAACAGCGGGGCGCGCTGCGCGTACAGCGTGCGCATCGGCTCCCAGCCGTCCTCCATCACGCGGTCGAGCGTCATGCCCTCGATCGGGGGGCACAGCGACGGGTCGTAGGAGTAGGCGACGGCGTCGAGCTCGTCGGCGCCGATGCCGGCCGTCTCCAGGCACCGGCGGGCGGCCCTCTCCGGCACCTCCCACGCGGCGAACGGCACGTTGTCGTGGCCGTGCTTGCGCCGGTTGAAGCGCTCCTCCTCCGCCGCGGCGACGGTGACGCCGTCGACGAGCAGCGCCGCGGCCGGGTCGTGGAAGACCGCGTTGATCCCGAGGACCTTCATGCCGGCCAGCTGTCTTCCCAGAGCGAGGCCACGACGAGCTCGTAGACGTGGCACCCCGGTGGCTGCGTGAGCACGTGCACGACGTTCATGGCGACGTCCTCCGCGCGGTTGAGCTTGGCGTCGGGCCCGGGCTTGTACTGCTCGTCGCGGCCGTCGAAGAACGCGGTGTGCATGCCGCCGGGCGTCAGCAGCGTGACGCCCACCTGGCCCTTGAGCTCGGCCTGCAGCCCGCGGGTGAAGCCGACGACGCCGAACTTGCTCGCGGTGTACGCGGTGGCGTCGCCGAACACGCGGTGCCCGAGCGTGGACGACACCGTGACGATCCGCGGGTTCGCGCTCGAGCGCAGGTACGGCATCGCGGCGCGGACCGTCGCCGCGGTGCCGAGCAGGTTCACCGCGACGATGCGGTCCCAGTCGGCGCCGTCGAGCTTCTCGAACGGCGCGGGGACGTCGGTGCCCGCTGCGGTGACGACGGCGTCGAGCGTGCCGCCGGCGGTGTCGACGACGCGCCGCACGGCGCCCTCCGCCGCGCGGGTGTCGGACAGGTCCACGACCTCGTGCGGGACGCCGTCGACGGGCACGCGGTCGAGCGCCAGCGGGGTGCCGCCGGCCGCGCGGACGGCGGCGACGACGGCGGCCCCCAGGCCGCTGGCCGCGCCGGTGACGAGGACGGTCCCGAGCGGAGTGTCAGCGGAGGTCAAGGGTTCTCGCTCTCTCGATCAGTCGGGTGGTGGACGTGCCGTCGAGGTAGGGCAGGACGACGCACTGGCCGCCCCAGCTCTCGAGCACGGGGGACTCGGGCAGGTCGGCGATGGCGTAGTCGCCGCCCTTGGCGAACACGTCGGGCTGCAGCCGCCGAAGAAGCGGGACGGGGGTGTCGTTGTCGAACACCGCGACGGCGTCGACGCAGCCGAGCGCGAGCAGCACCGCGGCGCGGTCGTCGGCGGTCTGCAGCGGGCGCGACGGGCCCTTCAGCCGGCGCACGCTGTCGTCGCTGTTGAGGCAGACGACGAGGCAGTCGCCGAGCCGGCGGGCCTGCTGCAGGACGGCGACGTGGCCGGCGTGCAGCAGGTCGAAGCAGCCGCCGGTGGCGACGACCGTGCCGCCGGCCGCGCGCACCCGCGCGACGACGTCGTCGGCCGAGGCAGCAGCCGCGTCGGGGTACGGCACGGGGCGCTCGACGCGCACCGACGCGGCGCCACCGGCAGCGACGAACGCCGAGGCCGCCTGCACCGCACCGGCCACCGCCTCCGAGGGCAGCGCGCCGTCCGCCAGCAGGCCGGCGGCGGCGGACGCGAACCGGTCACCTGCGCCGCACGGGTCGGGGCACGGCACCTGCGGCGCCGGGACGACGAGCGGCGGCGCGCCACCGGTGACGACGAGCGCGCCCCTGCCCGACATCGTCACCGCGACGGCGGTCGCGCCCCAGCGGCGCACCAGCTCGCGGGCGCGCGCCGTCGTCGCCGACAGCGGCGCGCCGCCGTGGCCGGGCGCGAAGTGCTGCGCCTCGCTGCTGTTCGGGGTGGCCAGGGTGACGCCGCGCACCGGTTCGGGCCCGTGCGGGTGCGGGTCCCAGACGACGGGCACGCGCTCGAGCTGCGCGAGCGTCGCGCGCACGCCGGGGCCGGCCGCGACGCCGCGCCCGTAGTCGGCGACGAGCACGGCACCCGCGCCGGCCAGCGCACGTGCGGCGTCGTCGGTCAGGTCGCCGGGCGTGCCCGCCGCACCGCCGTGGTCCAGCCGCAGCAGGCTGCGGCCGGCGCTGCGGACGCGCACCTTCTCGGGCGTCGCGCCGTCCAGCCCGAGGTCGACCACGCGCACACCGGCGTCGCGCAGCAGCTGCCCGAGCTCGCGTCCCGGCGCGTCGTCGGCCAGCGCCGTCACGAGCACGACGTCGCGGCCGTCGTGCGCTGCGAGCAGCGCGGCCAGTCCGGCGCCGCCGGGGCGCGGGGTGTCGACGGGCGAGTCGACCACCGGCACGGGGGCGTCGGGAGACAGCCGCGAGACCGCGCCGTCGAGGTCGCGGTCGAGCAGCGCGTCGCCGACGACGACGAGCGGTCCCGTGCGCCGGCTCATGCGTGCGACGGGTACGGGTCGAGCGGCATCGGCGGGAGCCGGCGGCCGGCGCGCACCGCCGACCGCTCGACGGTCACCGCGCTGCTGGCGCGGTCCGCGCCGACCTGCAGGTCGACCGCGGCGCACAGCAGGTGCACCGCGACCTGGTGAACCTCCTGCACGGTGGCGGTCGCCGCGGCGTCGGCGACGACCGACTCGTGCGCGGCGTCGGTCATCGGGTTCGGTCCCGGGCCGGTCAGCGCCCAGACCTTCAGCCCACCGGCCGCGGCGGCGCCCATCGCCGCGAGCACGTTCGGGCTGCGGCCGCTGGTGGACAGCCCGAGGAACACGTCCCCAGGCCGTCCGTGCGCCTGGACCTGACGGGCGAAGGCGTGGTCGTAGCCGTAGTCGTTGGCGATCGCCGTGAGCGACGACGTCTCGGCGTGCAGCGCGATCGCCGACAGCGCCGGCCGGTCGTCGCGGTAGCGGCCGACCAGCTCGGCGGTGAGGTGCTGTGCCTGGGCAGCGCTGCTGCCGTTGCCGGCGACCAGCAGGCGGCCGCCGCCGACGAGGACGGCGGCGAGCCGCTCGCCCCAGCTGTCGAGGCGGTCGGTGTCGAGGCGGGGGAGGGCGTCGAGCAGCGCGCGCACGTGCGCGGCGCCCGACAGCAGCGGTTCGGTCATGACATGGCTCCCTCGGGCAGCAGCGAGGCCAGCGGCAGGGGAAGCAGGTCGGCGTAGGCGTGCAGCGTCTGAGCGGCCACCCGGTCCCACGAGTAGCGGCTGCGGGCCCGGCGGGCACCGGCGGTGCCGAGCGCACGGCGTCGCGGCTCGTCGGCCAGCAGCTCGGCCAGCGCGCCGGTGAGCTGCTCGACCGACCGCGGCTGGACGTGCAGCCCGGTGTGGCCGTGCACCACGGTGTCGACCAGGCCGCCGACCGCCGAGGCGACGACGGGGATGCCGCACGCCATCGCCTCGAGCGGCACGATCCCGAACGGCTCGTACCACGGCACGCACACCGCGAGGTCGGCCGACCGGTAGAGCGCCGGCAGCTCGGTGCGGCCGACACGGCCGCGGAACACCACGCGGTCCTCGACGCCGTGCGCGCGGGCGACCGTGCGCAGCCGCCGCACGTCCGGGTCGTCGTCGAGGTGCTCGAGGTCGGGCCCGCCGGCGATGACGAGCTCGGTGTCGGGGCCGCCGTCGCGCAGCAGCGCGGCCAGCGCGGCGATCGCGTTGCCGACGCCCTTGCGCTCGACCAGCCGCCCGACGGCCACGATGCGGTGCCGGCCGTCGACGCGCGGCTCCGCCGGCGCGTCGGGCCGGAACAGGGAGTAGTCGACGCCGCACGGCACGACCGAGATGCGGTGCCGGTCGCCGCCCATGCGCAGCAGCTCGAACACCTCGTCGGTGCACGTCGCGACGACGCGGTCGCACTCGTGCACGAGCGTCTGCTCGATCTCGAGGCGCCCGCGCGGGCTGGTGTCCTTGTCGCCCTGGTGCCGCTTCTTGACGTGCCCGAGCGCGTGGAACGTCAGCACGACCGGGATGCCCAGCGGCCGGGCGGCGGCCAGGGCCGCCTTGCCGCTCATCCAGAAGTGCGCGTGCACGACGTCGGGGCGGTCCAGCCGCCACTGCCGGTGCAGGTCGATCGCGAAGTCGTCCATGTACGGCAGCAGCTCGTCCTTGGGGACCTGCTCCGGCGGCCCGGCGGCGACGTGGTCGACGACGACGCCCGGCGCCATCGCCACCCGCCGGGGCAGGGTGACGGCGTCCCGGCGGGTGTGCACCACGACGTCGGCGCCGCGCCGGGCCATCGCGGTCGCGAGGGCCGCGACGAGCACGTTCTGCCCGCCGGCGTCGACACCGCCGAGCACGGCCAGCGGGCAGGCGTGCTCCGAGACCATGGCGACCTTCATGCGCGCACCTCCACGGAGGGATCGCTCCGGCGGGACAGGGCTGGCGCGGTGTCGAGCAGCTCGTGCACGGCGTCGACGGCCCGGGCGACCGGGACGCCGTCGAGACAGGGGTGGCCGACGACGGGGCAGTGCGTGGCGCGGGTGAGCGCGCACGCGGCGGACTGGTCACCCAGCAGCACCGACGGGACGCCGTAGGGCCGCCACCGCTCGGCCGGCACGACGGGGGCGAACAGCGATACGACCGGCGTGCCGACGGCGGCGGCCAGGTGCGCCGGCCCGGTGTTGCCGACGACGGCGACGCTGGCGCGCTCGAGCAGGTCGGCCAGGCCCGCGAGGTCGGTTGCGCCGCCGAGGTCCACCCCGTGCGTGCCGGCGACGGCGCGGGTCAGCTCGCGCTCGCCCGGGCCGCCGGTGACGACGACGCGGTGGCCGGCCGCGCTGAGCGCCCGCACGAGCGCGGCCGCCCGCGCCGGTGACGGCGCGCGGGCCGGCACCGACGCGCCGGGGTGGACGACGACGTACGGGCCGTCGCCGGTCAGGTCAGACGCGTCGGGCAGCGGATGCCGGACGGCCAGGGCGCCGTCGTCGCCGGGCGGCAGCTCGAAGCCGGCGGCCCGCGCGAGCGACAGCTGCCGCTCCGACTCGTGCAGCCCGGTCTCCGGCAGCCGGTGGCGCAGGTCGAGCAGCGAGCCGGGGTAGTCGACGCTCGTCGCGCCGATCCACGGCACGCCGGCGAGGCGGAGCAGCAGCGCGAGCGGCAGCGGGCTCTGGTGGAACGAGGTGAGCACGAGCGCCCGGTCGACGCCACGGGCGTGCACGTCGTGCACGAGGTCGTCGACGTCGGCGGGGTCGACGGGCTGCGGCTCGGCGTCGATCCACGGGCAGTGCCAGACGAGCACCTCGTCGACGCCGGGCAGCAGCCGGGCGGCGGCCGCGCCGCGCGGCCCGGCGAGCAGCACGACGCGGTCGGCGCCGGTCGCGACGGCGCGCACCGCGGGTCCCGACAGCAGGACGTCGCCGTCGCTGTCGAGGCGGGCCACGAGCACGGTCCCGGTCATTGCGGGCTCCCCGCGTGGACGGCGCCGAGCAGCAGGTCGACCGCAGCGAGCAGGTCGGGGGCGACCTCCGGCGCGGCGGCGACCTCGCCGGGCCGGGTGACCGGTGTCGGGAGGAGGACGGGACGAGCGCCGGCGGCGAGCGCCGCACCGACGTCGGCGCCGATGTCTCCGACGACGGCGCACCGCTCGGGCGGCACGCCGAGCGCGGCGGCGGCCTGCAGCACCAGACCAGGGGCGGGCTTGCGGCAGTCGCACCCGTCGTCAGGGCCGTGCGGGCAGACCAGCACCGGCCCCAGCGGACCGAGCAGCTCCGCGACCCGCGCGTTCACGGCGTCGACCTGCGCGCGGGTCAGCAGGCCGCGGGCGATGCCGCTCTGGTTGGAGACCACGGCGGTCGGGATGCCGGCAGCGCGCAGCCGGTCGAGCGCCTCGCGGGCGCCGGGCACGAGCTCGACCCGGTCGGGATCGCCGTTGTAGGGGACGTCGACGACGAGCGTCCCGTCGCGGTCGAACAGCACGGCGGCCGGCCGCTCGGGTGGCGCGACGGCGTGCTCACGATCTCCCACGCGAAAGCGACTCCCCGTGCCTCTCTGAGCGAAACAGCCGCAGGGGAAGAGCCTCCTTCCGTAAGTACAAGGTCACCGCACCGTCAGGCGGAGCCCGTCATCCGAGCCTGGCTCGACCCGCACAGCGCTGCGGCGGAACCGTCAGCCGGCCAGCCGCTGCTCCGCAGGGTCGTCCCTCAGCATCCGGAGCACCGCGCTCTCGACGGCCCCCTGGAACGCCGGCTCGCCGTAGGCCGCGTCGGCGCCGAGCACGCCGAGATCAGCCGCGATGGTCGTGCCGTTCTCGTAGAGGTCGATGACCCGCGGGTCGATGTACGACGACCGGCACACCGCCGGTGTGTTGCCCATCTGCTCCGCGACCTCCTTGACGACCCGGCTCACCGCGCGCTTGCGGGCCGTCGGGCTGGTGGCGGCCTGGGTCGAGACGGCCAGTCCGACGGCGGCGAGCACCGTCGCCGACCAGGTGCGGAAGTCCTTGGCCGTCGCGTCGGTGTCGGTGACCTCTCGCAGGAAGGCGTTGATGTCCCCGCTCTTCACGTCGACCCACTCGCCGTCCCGCCGGTAGGCGAGCAGCTCGGCGCCGCCGCGGCGGCGCTTGAGCCGGCGCAGGACGTCGACCACCTCCGGCTCGACGACCGAACGCTGCCAGAGCTTGCCGCTCTTGCCGACGAACTCGAGCTCGACGACGCCGTCGGCGAGCACGCGCACGTGGTCCTTGCGCAGCGTCGCGAGGCCGTACGAGCCGTTCTCCTCGGCGTACTGCTCGCCGCCGACGCGGAAGAATCCGACGTCGATCAGCCGCACCGCGCACGCGAGCACCCGCTCGCGGGTGAGCTCGTCGGTGCTGCGGAGGTGCTCGAGCAGCCGCTCGCGCGCCGCGGGGAGCCGGGCGGCGAACTCGAGGACGCGGTCGTGCTTCTCGAGGTCCCGCTTGGTGCGCCAGGCGTCGTGGTAGCGGTACTGACGGCGACCGCGCGCGTCGACACCGGTCGCCTGGACGTGCCCGTTGGCGATCGGGCAGATCCAGACGTCCTCCCACGCCGGCGGGATGACCAGGCTCTGGATGCGCTCGATCGTCGCCTCGTCGGTGACGCGGTTGCCCGCGGCGTCGAGGTAGACGAAGCCCTTGCCGTGCCGGCGCCGGGTCAGGCCGGGGGCGGCGCACGAGACGCGGCGCAGGCGGGTCACGGCGCCCCTGTACCCCTCGGCGGATCAGCCGGAACGGCGGCGAGCGCCGCTCAGGCCTCCGGTTCGAGGTGCATGGCCGACTCCTCGGCCGTGTAGCCGCCCAGGTCGGTTCCGACGTCCTCGGCGACCATGTCCTTCTCGGTGTCGGCGCGCGCGCCCTCGTCGGGCTCGACGAGGCGGCCGATGCCCTGGCCGGCGGCCTCGGAGAACGGGGTGTCGGCGTTGTGGCTCTCGTCGGCCGGCCGATCGGCGCCGTCGAGCACGTCGGGCTCCTCGCGGGCGAGCCGGCCGTCGAGCGGCTCGTCCGCGCCCATCTCGGCGGCGGTGGTGCCGTAGTCGTCGGCGGCGGTCGGGCGGTCGCGCGGCGGCTCCATCGTCCCCTCCGCCTGACCGGTGCTCGTCTCGTTCTCGGCGAGCACGCCGGGATCGGGCACGCCCTCGGCCTCGAAGTCGGACGGCGGCTCGGGGATGCGGGACGTCATGGCGTGGCCTTCCTGGCGGTTCCTGGCGGGTGGGTGCTGAGCGGTGAGGGTCGGTCGCGCGGCAGGGGCCGCTCTGGGGGGAGCGGCCCCTGTCACGGCGCCGATCAGTGCTGCTTGACCGTCGGACCACCCGGGCCGGGGGTCGCGCCCTCGATGGTCTGCTTGAACGCCTGCAGCGCCTCCTCGACCTTGGCCTGCGGGTCGGAGAAGAGCGTGGCGACGGCCTCCCCGAGCGGCCCGGCCGGCGGGTCGTAGGCCAGGCTGACCTCGACGCCGGTGGTGCCGCCGTGGTCGTCGAAGCGGACGGCGCCCGAGTTCCTGACCTCGGTGCCGCTGCTGTCGACGGTGGCCCAGGCGATCTTCGAGCCCGGCACGTCCTCGACGATGCGGGCGTCCCACTCGACGGTCTTGCCGAGCGGGCCGGAGACCTTCCAGCGCGTCACCTCGGTGGAGCCGCCCAGCGGCTCGACCGACTCGACGTCGGACATGATCTGCGGCAGGTTCGTCAGCCCTCGCCACCAGGCGTAGCACTGCTCGGCCGGGGCGTTGACCTCGAGGTAGTGCGCGACGGTTCCCATGGCTGTTCCTCTCTCGTCAGGGTCAGGGGACGGGTGGGGAGCTGCTACGGGCGGGTGACGGGCGCGGTCGCGCTGGGCGCGGCGCCGGCGGCGGCCGTCGTGCGGGTCGTGGTGCGCGGCGTGGTGCTCGCGCCGGTGCCGGTCGCGCCGGCGACATCCGATGCGTCGCCGTCGCTGCCCTTCGACACCTTGTCGTTGACGGTGTCCTTGGCCTTCTCGGCCAGGCTGCCGGCGGTGTCCTGAACGGTCGCCGTGGCGTTCTTGACGGCGGGCATGCCCGCGATCTCGCGAGCCTTGGCGACGATCTCCTCGTAGCGCTGCGTACCGGCCTTGGCGCCGAGCACGTAGCCGGCGGCGAAGCCGGCGGCGAGGGTCAGCTTCTTCAGCATGGTGGGTCCTCCGGGGGTCGGGGTCGGTGGCTCCCTACCCCGCTCGCCCGGCGTTGCACCGTGGGCGACGACACCGTCCGCCGCGCCCCTGGCCCTGGGCCCTGGTCGGGCGACGTCCGGCGGCCGCGGGCAAGATCTTCTGCACATCCACACGGGTAGGGCCGTGTGGACTCCCAGAAGATCTTCGCGCGCCGCCTACGGCGTGACCTGCGCCCAGGGGTACAGGCGCAGCGCCTCCCACTGCTGGGGCCCGAGCCGCTCGATGGTCCACAGGCTGGCCCCGACGGCGCCGCCGCGCTTCGCGGCGTCGAGGAACCGCCAGGTCTCGGCGAAGGTCGGCAGCCCGGGACGGCCCCCCTCCTCGCCCATGTCGTAGCCCTGCCCGACCGGGTGCACCGGCAGCATCGCGCCGAGGTGCTGCATCGACTCCGCGACCAGCTTGCCCGGCTCGTGGCACGACCAGTAGACCATCGGCACGAACAGGTCCGCGTACGCCGGGAACGAGGCGTACGGGAACGTCGCGAGGCGCCGCTCGGTCGGTCGCGGGACGGTCGCGGCGATCGGCCGCGTGCCCGCGTAGGAGCGGACCAGCGACAGGTACAGCTCGACGCGGCGCGGGGTCGCGTGGGTGCCCTCGTACTCGGTCTCGACGTCGGGAGCAATCGCGTCGACGCCGGCGGCCAGGGCCGCCCGTGCGCGCTCGGCGTCGGCGACGGGGTCGGACAGGAACGGGAAGTCCCACGCCACCACCTTGAGCCCGGCGGCGTGGGCAGCGGGCACCAGCCCCGGCAGGAAGGTGTCGCCGTAGTAGCCCTGCCGGGTGCCGCCCGTGCGCACCCAGATGCTGCGCAGTCCCGCGGCGCGGACCCGCTCGACCAGACCGGGGATGTCGAGGTCGGTCTCCGGCCAGTTGGTGACCCAGACGCTGCGGTCCTGCACGGCGGTCAGGTCGGCCGCCTTCGGCCCCGACGCCAGCGGCGCGGGGAGCTGGTCCTCGGCGACGGCGGGCGGCGGCAGCGGCTTCGGCGGTCCGAAGCCACCCGGCGGCCCCGAGACCGGGCAGCCGGCCTGCGGCGGCTCCGGCGGTGCGGGCAGCGGCCCGGCCGGCGGAGGCGGCGGGGGAGGAGGCGTCGTCGGCACCGGTGGCGGTGCCGGGACGGCCGGTGCTGCCTGCGTCTCTCCCTTCGGCGAGGACGACGGCGTCGCGACGGCGGCGGTGTCGCGCACCGGCGTCACGCGCTGGCCCTCGACCGCGCTCGCGCTGGTCAGCCCGAGCAGCGCCACGACCGCTGCGGACGCGGCGACGACGCGCTCGGCACGGGTCAGCACGGTGCCCAGTGTGCGTCAGACGTGCCGCTCCGGCGGGCGCTTCGCCAGACGGTCCGGCAGATGTCACCGCGCCGTCGCACCGCTGTGGCGCTGCGGTACGCGAAGCCGTCGGGACGCCCGGGCGGCGGCCCGCTGTGCGCTAGTCTCTGCGCGTCGTCGGCCGCCTTGCCGACGCGGTCCCGCGTAGCTCAATCGGCAGAGCATTCGACTGTTAATCGAAGGGTTCCTGGTTCAAGTCCAGGCGCGGGAGCACCTGCTCGCCGTTCGGGTCAGGCCACCGGCTCGACGGCCATCGTGAACCCCGCTGCCCGTAGCCGGTCGACCAGAGCGCTGCCCATGCGGTGGCCGGTGTCAGCACGCCGCCGGCGGCGGGAAGCCGGTCGCCGTCGAGCGCGAGGCACAGCGCGCTCTCGCCCAGCATGACCGCGGTCGCGGCGTAGCCGGGGTCGCCCTGCGCCGCGACGACGCTGTCGTACCTGGCGCCTGACGACGTCCGCGTGCGGACCCGCACGCGGAAGTAGCCGCTGTTGCGCGTCTTCTCGCTCGGTCCCTCGCCGGGGGAGGGCAGGACGCGGTCGAGCAGCCAGCGCGTGGGCGGCAGCGCCATGCCGATGCCGAGGCCGGCGGTGCCGGCTGCCGTGGCGCCGGCGAGCACCGGCGCCAGCGGGCTCTGCCCGGTGCCGACGACCTCGCGGTAGCGGAAGCGCCGCCCGTACGCCCACTCCTTCAGCGCGTTGCTGCGGCGCACGATGCGGGTGTTGAAGACCGCCATGACGAACGGCGCGGTCCACGTGCCGTCGAGATCGGCCTCGCGGCGGACGCCCATGCGGTCGCGCTCGCCGAGGTCCGGCTCGCGGTCTCGGTCAGGCGACAGGCCATAGGGGTCGAGGAGCAGCCGGCGTTTCGCGGCGTCGGCCTTCAACTCGTCGATGACGGTGCGCATCGAGTCGAGCGTGCCGCCGGAGACCCCGCCGCGCACCGCCTCGACGACCAGCACGGTGTCCTCGAGCTCGCCCGCCCCGTCGGCCACTGCGCGCTCGTGCAGCATCAGGACGCCGAGGTCCGACGGGATCGAGTCGAAGCCGCACGCGTTGACGACGCGCGCCCCCGTGCGCGCCGCCGTCTCGTGGTGCCGGTCGGCGACCTCGCGCACGAACAGCGTCTCGCCGGTGAGGTCGCAGTAGTGCGTGCCGCTCTCGGCGCACGCCGCGGCGAGCTCGGCGCCGTACTTCAGGTAGGGGCCGACCGTCGTCGCCACGACCTTCGTACGAGCGACCATCTCGTCGAGCGCAGCGCGATCGCCCGAGTCGGCGACGAGCAGCGGCCAGTCGGCCGCGCGCGGGCCGAGCCCGTCGCGGACCGCCATCAGGCGCTGCAGGCTGCGGCCGGCGAGGCCGATGCGCACGCCGTCCGGCGCGTGCTCGACCAGGTGCTCGGCGGTGAGCCGGCCGACGAAGCCGGTGGCTCCGTAGACGACGACGTCGAGCGGGGCGTCGGATGTCATGGCGGAGACGCTAGTGCGGGGTCAGCTCAGGCGCTGGCTCCGCCGTCGGGCTGGTCGGCGTCCGGGTTGTCCGGCGTGCGGCCGGAGTCGCCGGTGCCGCCGTCGGGCTGGTCGACGTCGGGAGCGTCGGGGGTCTTGCCGTCGAGGTCCTGCTCGGCGGGCGTCTCGCTCACGGGTTCCTCCTCGGTGCGTGCGACGCCCGCTCCCTGCCCAGGCGCGCGCCGGCTGACCCGTCGCGTGCTCGCGCGGTTGGTGCCCGTCACGGCCGCGTTCGTCGGTACTGTCGGGAGCCGGGGCGGTAGCTCAGCCGGTCAGAGCAGCGGACTCATAATCCGTCGGTCGTGGGTTCGAGCCCCACCCGCCCCACGCGTGGCGCGTGCCAGCCGCAGCGGCCCGCCCGCCGTCAGCCCTCGTCCAGCGCCTCGATGATGCGGATCTCGCGGTCCGCGCCGTCCCCGAGCACCTCGAGGGCCTCCTGGTAGGCGTCGCTGTAGTACGCCCGGTGCGCGTCGTCGACGCTCGGGAACTCGATGAGCGTGGTCCGCAGCGCGGACGCTCCCTCGAAGACGTGCTCGGGCAGGCCACGGGCCAGGAACCGCCCGCCGGCCGTTCGCATCGCGGGACCGGCCAGCGCGATGTAGTCCGCCAGCCGCTGCTCGTCGCGGACGGCGGTGAAGGTGTTGATCCAGTACGCGGTCATGCCCCCATGCTGCGCCAGCGCGGGGTCCGGTGCGTCAGAAGCTCGCCGTCGCGTTCTCTGTACTGCGCCGCTGCGTCGGCAGCGCCGAGCTCATGCTCCGCAGCGCCGCGCGCACCTGCTGCTCGACCGCGGCACCCAGGTCGGCGGCCGGCAGCTCCGGCTCCAGCACGCGCAGCCACAGCGCGAGCATCGCGTCGACCTCGTCGGCAGGCACCCGCGGGTACTGCTGGCACAACCGCGCACGGACGTTGCGCAGCCACAGAACGTCGGACATGTCGGTCCCCCCTCGCTCTCGGCGCAGAGTGGACCTGTGGCCGACCTGTGACAAGACCCCCGATGCGGGTCTTCCGGCTGGACCAAGAGCCGCCGCAGGCGCAGGCTGGGTCACGGCCCCGAGGAGGACGCCATGCTGCTCGAGCTCGACACCACCCAGTGCGCCGCGATGCGCGAGCTGCTGGAGACCCGGCTGGGCAACCTGTCCAGCGAGATCCGGCACACCGACACACCACGGGTGCGGCAGGAGCTGCGCGACGAGCGCGACGTGCTGCGCGGACTGCTCGCGGCCCTGCGGCCCGCCGCCGCCTGACGCACGCGACAGGGCCGGGGGCGCCCCCGCACCCCCGGCCCTCGTCGCAGCGCCGCTCCGCGGAGCGGCGGGTCAGGCTGCGCGCACTGCCGCCCGGCGGCGAGCGACGCGCTCGACAGCGGCGAGCAGCAGCAGGAGCAGCACCGAGCCGCCGACGACGATCTCGCGCGTCATCGGGTCGACCGGCGGCAGCTCGAACGTCGACGCGGGGGCGATGAGGTCGGTCGAGCGCTCGACCACCTTCGTCGCCTCGGCCGGCTTGAGGCGCAGCACCTCGAGGCCGCGCCGGTAGTCCATCGCGTAGACGACGTCGTCGCTGATCCACTGCGGCGAGCCGGTGTAGCCCTCGGCCGGCGTCATCCAGCCGATCTCGGTCATCATGCCGTCGCGCGAGACCTCGAGGAACCGGGTGCCGCGGTTGTAGTAGGCCACCGCGAGCAGGCCGCCGTTGTGGAAGTCGGGGTGCGGCTCCATCCAGTGCGCGCAGTACAGCTGCGAGGCCGCTGCCTTCCCGTCGACGAACAGGCCGCGGCCGGAGGCCGAGTACGAGTCCACCTTCGTGAACTCGACGCCGTCGAAGGCCGCGACGTCACCGGTCTCGGCGTAGACCTCGAGCGCCTCCTTCACCTTGCGGGCGTCCCACGTCTCGATGACGCTCTCCGATCCCTCGCAGTCGCTGCCGGCCGTGTTGCTCGGGGCGCCGGGGACCGCGCCCGGTGCGATCTCGGTGCCGAGCACCACGAAGTGGTCGTGGCCCCCGCGCGCCCACTCGACCGAGTGGTAGCCCAGGCCGGTCGTCTTGAAGCGAGCGGGGTCGCCGATCTCGGCCAGCTGCACCGGGAACTCGGGGTCGCTGGTGTCGAGGAGCACCGAGCTCGCCCCCGCCGTCATCACCAGGCCGGGGCGGATCTCGGTGAGGTCGTGGGTGTAGGGCGTGTAGCCGATCGCCTTGCGCCAGTCGGCGACCTTGGCCGGCTTCGTGGGGTCGCGCAGGTCGACGATGTGACCCGTGCGGCCGTAGGCGTACGCGCAGGTGTCGACGGTGCCGTCGTCGAGCACGTCGCTGACGCAGTTCCAGGTGTGGTCGGTGACCGGGGCGCTCCCGACCAGCTCGGGCTCGGTCGGGTCGGAGACGTCGACGACGCGCAGCTGCGACGACGCGGACGCCGGCGACAGCGCGGCGTCGACGAGCAGGATCTCGCCGTCGGTGTCGGGGTCCTCCTGCGCCAGCGCGACACCGGTGGTGGTCTGGTACAGCGGCAGCGAGCCGACCAGCGTCGGGTCCTCGGGCTTGCTCGTGTCGTAGACGTACACGCCGCGCGGGTCGGTCAGGTAGAAGAGCGTGCCGTCGGCCGACGGGCGCCCGCCTGCCGTCCCGAAGTGCTCCGGGAAGCGGCCCAGGTGCTCGACGTTGTCGGTCGCCGAGTAGGTGACGTCGAACGGCAGCGTGGGGTCGAGCGCGATGCCCGGGTGGGCCAGGGCCGGCGCGGCGGGGCCGAGCAGAGCGAGGGCGGTGGCGGCGGCGGCGATCGCAGGACGGCGCATGCGCGGGGACTTCGACGCCGGCGCGAGGTCTCCTGCCCGGGATGCCCCGGTTCGTCTCTCAGCCGGCGAGCGCGGACGGCGGCTGCTCCAGGAGCATCGCGTCCACCGCGATCTGGCGGCGCACCGCCTCCGGCGCGTCCCAGCCGGTCGCGACCAGGTGTTGGAACAGGGCGACGCGCGCCTCGAGCACCGCGTCGACCGCCTGGAGGTCCGAGCGGCCGGCTCTCGTCATGGCGTAGGCCGCGCGGTACCGCTCGAACAGCTGCGCGAGGACAGGGTCTTCCTGCTCCATGGGAGCGCGATCGGCAGGTCGTGCCGGGCGGTTGATGACCCCTTCGGGTGGGACGCGCAATCCGTCCGGGTGATGGAGCGGTCCCTAGCATGATTCCCCGTGCCGTCCCGCCCGCTCGTGCTCGCCTCCGCGTCGCCCGCGCGGCTCCGCCTGCTGCGCGATGCCGGCTTCGCGCCGCAGGTCGTCGTCAGCGGGGTCGACGAGGACGACGTGCGGCCCGAGGACCCGGCCGGCACGGTGCGCGAGCTGGCCGAGCGGAAGGCCTCGGCCGTCGCGGCGCAGCTGTCCGGCGACGAGGTGGTCGTCGGCTGCGACTCGATGCTGGTCCTCGACGGCGACGTGCTCGGCAAGCCCGCCTCCGCGGACGAGGCGGTGCGGCGCTGGCAGCGCATGCGTGGTCGCACCGGCACGCTGATGACCGGCCACTGCGTGGTCGACGTCGCGGGCGGACGCTCGGTCTCCGACGTCGCCGCGACCGAGGTGCGCTTCGGCTGCCCGTCCGACGCCGAGGTGCACGCCTACGTCGCGACCGGCGAGCCGCTGCACGTCGCCGGCGCCTTCACGCTCGACGGCCGGTCGGCGCCGTTCGTCGACGGCATAGACGGCGACCCCTCGAACGTCATCGGCCTGTCGCTGCCGCTGCTGCGGCAACTGCTCGCCCGGCTCGACGTGGAGGTGACGGCGCTGTGGCGGTGACCGCGCGCGAGCTCAAGATCGGGCCGATCGTCGTCGACCCGCCGGTCGTCCTGGCGCCGATGGCCGGCGTCACCAACCCGGCGTTCCGCCGGCTGTGCCGGTCGTTCGGCGCCGGGCTGTACGTCAGCGAGATGGTGTCCGCCCGGGGGCTGCTGCAGGACGACGAGACGACGCACCGCCTCGCGTCGTTCGCCGACGACGAGCCGGTCCGCAGCCTGCAGCTGTACGGCACCGACCCCGCCGTCGTCGGCGCCGCGGTGGCGCGGATGGTCGACGAGCGCGGCGTCGACCACGTCGACCTCAACATGGGGTGCCCGTCGCCGAAGGTCACGCGGCGCGGCGGGGGAGCAGCGGTCACGGTCCGTCCCCGGCTGGTCGGCGCGATCGTCGCGGCGGCGGTGCGGTCGGCCGGCGCGGTGCCCGTCACGGTGAAGATGCGCAAGGGCGTCGACGAGCAGACGGTCACCTACCTGGAGGCTGCGCGCGCGGCTGAGGACGCCGGCGCCGCCGCCGTGGCCCTCCACGCGCGGACCGCCGAGCAGCTCTACAGCGGCCGCGCCGACTGGTCGGCGATCACACGGCTCAAGGAGACGGTCACGACCGTGCCGGTCCTCGGCAACGGCGACGTGTGGCGGGCCGACGACGCGCTGCGGATGCTGCGCGAGACCGGCTGCGACGGCGTGGTCGTCGGGCGGGGGTGCCTCGGTCGGCCGTGGCTGTTCCGCGACCTCGCCGACGCGTCCGCCGGCCGTCCGGTGCAGCCGCCGCCGGCCCTCGGCGAGGTCGTCGACATCATGAAGCGGCACGCCCGGCTGCTCGTCGAGCACAAGGGCGACGAAGCGTGGGCCGTGCGCGACTTCCGCAAGCACACCGGCTGGTACCTCACCGGCTACGCCGCCGGCGGCGAGATGCGCCGCTCGCTGTCCATGGCGTCGTCCCTGGCCGAGCTCGATGCGCTGCTCGACCGGCTGGACCCGACGGTGACGCTGCCGCCCGGCCACGACGCGCTGCCGCGCGGTCACTCGCAGGGTCCGAAGCAGGTGTCGCTGCCGGAGGGCTGGCGCGAGTCGGCCGACTCCGACGCGCCGCCGGACGACGGGGGGCTGTTCGTCACAGGTGGCTGAGCACCCGGGGGAGCGCGAGAGCTTCCACATGACGCCGGAGGAGTTCCGCCGGCACGGCCGCGAGCTCGTCGACTGGGTGGCCGACTACATGGAGCGGGTCGAGCAGCTGCCGGTGCTCTCGCGCGCCGAGCCCGGCGACGTCCGCGCCGCCCTGCCGCCGCACGCGCCCGAGCATCCCGAGCCGTTCGCGGCGGTACTGCGGGACGTCGACGACGTCGTGCTGCCGGGCCTCACGCACTGGCAGTCGCCGGGCTGGTTCGGCTACTTCCCGGCCAACGCGTCGGGGCCCTCGGTGCTGGGCGACCTGCTCTCCGCCGGGCTCGGCGTGCAGGGGATGCTCTGGGCGACCTCGCCGGCGGCGACCGAGCTCGAGACGCACGTCCTGGACTGGCTCGCCGAGCTGCTCGGGCTGCCCGCCGCGTTCGGCTCCGACGGGCCGGGCGGCGGCGTCATCCAGGACAGCGCGTCGAGCTCGTCGCTCGTCGCGCTGCTCGCGGCGCGCGAGCGCGCGACCGGCGGCGCCACCAACCGCGACGGGACCGCGCACGCCGGCCTCGTCGCGTACACGTCGTCGCAGGCGCACAGCTCGATCGAGAAGGCGGCGCGGGTCGCCGGCATCGGGTCGACGAACCTGCGCGTCGTCGACGTCGACCCGTCGACGCTGGCGATGGACCCGACCGCGCTCGCCGCCGCGATGGACGCGGACACCCGTGCCGGACGACGGCCGTTCTTCGTCGCGGCGACCGTCGGCACGACGGGCACCGGTGCGCTCGACCCGCTGCGCGAGGTCGGCGCGGTAGCGCGCCAGCACGGCGCGTGGCTGCACGTCGACGCCGCGATGCACGGCGCCGCGGCACTGTGCCCGGAGCTGCGCTGGACCCACGACGGCGTCGAGCTGGCGGACAGCTACGTCGTCGACGCGCACAAGTGGCTGTTCACCAACTTCGACTGCTCGGCGTTCTGGGTCGCCGACCGTGCAGCGCTCACCTCGGCGCTGTCGATCGTCCCGGAGTACCTGCGCAACGCGGCGACGGAGTCGGGCGACGTCATCGACTACCGCGACTGGATGGTGCCGCTCGGCCGCCGGTTCCGCGCGCTCAAGCTGTGGTTCGTCCTGCGCTGGTACGGGGCCGAGGGGCTGCGCCACCACGTCCGCCGGCACGTCCAGCTGGCGCAGGCGTTCGCGGGCTGGGTCGACGCGCACGCGCAGCTCGGGCGCGTCGCGCCCGCGCCGCTCAACCTGGTCTGCCTCGCGCACGTCGATGGCGACGCCGCGACTCAGCGACTGCTCGACGGCGTGAACGACTCGGGCGAGGCGTTCGTGACGCACACCCGCGTCGCCGGCAGGCTCGTCCTGCGCGTCTCGGTCGGCGCGACGTGGACCGAGCAGCGGCACGTCGAGCGGCTGCAGGAGCTGCTGGATGGCGCCGCGGGCTGACGCCCCGGACAGGCGCGGCGCGCCGCCCGGTTCTTGTCGGAGGGCCGACCTACCTTCGCGGCATGCGCCTGCTGCACACCTCTGACTGGCACCTGGGCCGGTCCCTGCACCGCGCCGACCTGCGCGACGCGCAGTCGGCGTTCCTCGACGCGCTGGTCGAGACGGCGCGCGAGGAGCGCGTCGACGCCGTGCTCGTCAGCGGCGACGTCTACGACCGCGCCGTGCCGCCGGTCGACGCCGTCGCGCTGCTGGAGGACGCGTTGGTGCGGCTGCGCGGCACCGGCGCGCGGGTCGTCGTCACGAGCGGCAACCACGACTCCGCCCGTCGGCTGGGCTTCGGCGCGCGGCTGGTCGAGGGCGCCGGCGTCCACCTGCGCACCCGGCCCGACGGGGTGGCCGACCCCGTCCTGCTCGAGGACGAGCACGGCCAGGTGGCGGTCTACGGCCTGCCCTACCTCGAGCCCGACGCCGTGCGCGCCGACCTGCCGCCCGACCCGGCCGACCCGACGGCGCCGGCACCGCGCGGTCAGGACGGCGTCGTCCTGCGCGCTGCCGCCTGCGCGCGCGCCGACCTCGCCGCGCGCGGAGTCGCCCGCTCCGTCGTCCTGGCGCACGCCTGGGTGTCGGGCGGGGAGGCGAGCGACAGCGAGCGGGACATCACCGTCGGCGGCGTCGGCCGGGTGCCGGTCAGCGCGTTCGACGGCTTCACCTACACCGCGCTCGGCCACCTGCACGGCCCGCAGGTGCTGCGCGAGCAGGTGCGGTACAGCGGGTCGCCGCTGCCGTACTCGTTCTCCGAGGCCGGGCACGTCAAGGGCTCGTGGCTCGTCGAGCTCGATGCCGCCGGCCTGGCGCGGGTCGAGCACGTGCCCGCTCCGGAGCACCGCCGGCTGTCGGTCGTGCGCGGCGAGCTCGACGACCTGCTCGCCTCGCCGCGCTTCGCCGACCAGGAGGCGCACTGGGTGTCGGCCGTGCTCACCGACGCCGCGCGTCCTGAGGCCGCGTTCGACCGGCTGGCCGCGCGCTTCGCCCACCTGCTCACGCTGTCGTGGGAGCCGTCGGGCGCCGCTCCGGCCGGCAGCTACCGGGCGCGGGTGGCCGGCCGGTCCGACCTCGACGTCGCCGCCGGGTTCGTCGAGCACGTGCGCCGCACGCCGGCCACCGACGGCGAGCAGGCGCTGCTCACCGAGGCGCTCTCGGCGGCGGCGCACCGGGAAGCCGAGCACGCGAGCGCCGACCTCGACGCCGCACCGGCAGCCGTGGCATGAGGCCGCACCGCCTGCAGCTCACCGCCTTCGGTGCGTTCGCGGGCACCGTCGTGCTCGACCTCGACGCCCTCGCGGAGGGCGGTCTCTTCCTGCTGCACGGCGAGACCGGTGCCGGCAAGACGACGCTGCTGGACGGCATCGGGTTCGCGCTGTTCGGCCGGGTGCCGGGGCCCCGCGCCACCGCCAAGCGGCTGCGCTCCGACCACGCCGCGCCCGACGTCCGCACGTCGGTGACGCTCGAGGTCAGCCTGGCCGGCCGCCGGCTGCGCATCACCCGCAGCCCGGAGCAGGAGCGCGCCCGGCTGCGCGGCACGGGCACGACCCGCGAGCCCGCCAAGGTGCTGCTCGAGGAGCTCGTCGGCGACACGTGGCAGGCGGTGTCCACCCGCGTCGGCGAGGCCGACCGCGAGATCGCCGACCTCGTCGGCATGTCCGCCGAGCAGTTCTACTCCGTCGTCCTGCTCCCGCAGGGCGACTTCGCGCGGTTCCTGCGCGCCGGGTCGGACGAGCGCGCGGCGCTGCTCGAGCGGCTGTTCGGCACCGACCGCTTCCGCAGCGTCGAGCACTGGCTCGCCGACCGGCGGCGCACCACCGCAGCGGCGCGCGACGCTGCCCGCGAGACGGTCGCGCGCCTCGCGGCTCGGGTCGCGCAGGTCGCCGGCGTCGACGAGCCGGACGACGTCGTCGGCGGCTGGGCCGGCGCGCTGTGCACCGCCGCGTCGGAGACGGCCAGGGCGGCGCAGCGCGAGGCGCTGCGGCACCAGGCCGCGCTCGACCAGGCGCTCGCCGCGGCGGAGGCCGCCACCGCGCTGGCCGACCGGCAGGACCGGCGACGGCAGGCGGAGGCGGAGCAGGCCCGGCTCGCCGCGGAGGCGGCCGACATCGCCGCTGTCGCGAGCGAGCTCGACGACGCCGTCCGCGCCGCCGAGGCCGGTGCGCTGCTCGACGACGCCGCCGCGCGCGACGACGCGCTCACCGCCGCCGCCGCGCACGTCGACGAGCTGCGCCGCCGGCTGCCGGAGGAGCACCGCGACGCCGACGTCGCCGCGCTGCAGCAGCGCCGGGAGGCGCTGGGCGCCCGGGCCGGTCGGCTGGAGGCGCTGCAGGCCGACGCCGACCGCGCCGTCGCCGAGCAGCGCGCCGCCGCCCGTGCCGGCGGTGCCGCCACCGCGGCCGAGCTGGAGCTGGTGCAGCTCGCCGAGGCCGCGCAGGAGCTGCCGGCCCGCCGCGCCGCGGCCGACTCCCGGCGGACCGCTGCCGGCCAGGCGCAGCTGCTCGTGCCCGCGCTCGTCGCCGAGCTCGAGCGCACGACGGCCGACGCGCAGCGCGCTCGCGAGCTCGCCACCCGCGCCGCCGAGCTCGAGCCGCTGCGCGCGCGACACCTGGCTGCCCGCGAGGCCGCGGTCGACGCGCGCGAGACCGCGCAGGACCTCCGCGATCGGCGCATCGAGGGCATGGTCGGCGAGCTCGCCGCGACCCTCGTTCCGGGCGACCCGTGCCTGGTCTGCGGCGCGCTCGAGCACCCGGACCCGGCCGAGGTGCAGGGCGAGGCGGTCGACCGCCAGCGCGAGCGCGAGGCCGCGGCGGACGCGGACCGGCTGCAGGCCGAGGCGGAGCGGCTCGGCAACGAGCTCGCCGCGCTCGAGGCCACCTGCCGGGCGCTCGCCGAGGGCACCGGCGCCCGCGACGCCGACGAGCTCGCCGCCGCCGCGGCGGAGCTCGAGCAGCGGCTGGTGCAGGCGCGCGCCGCAGCCGCAGACCTGGCCGGCGCCGAGCGGGAGCTCGAGGCCTGCGACGCCGAGGCCGCCCGGCTCGACACCCGTCGCGCCGCCGTCGACGCCGAGCTGGCCGCTGCGCGCGCCGAGCAGGACGCCGCGCTGCGCCGGTCGCAGGAGGCGCTGGCCGTCGTGCAGGCGGAGCTCGGCGCGGCCGTCGACCTCGCGTCGGCGCGCGACCAGCTGCGGGAGGAGGCTGCCGCCGTCGCGGCGGTCCTCGCGGGCGAGGACTCGCTCGCCGTCGCTGTCGGCGAGGCGGAGCGCGCCGCAGCGGCCGCCGCTGAGGCGGCCCGCGCCGCCGGCTTCGACGACGTCGCCGCCGCCCGGCTGGCCCGCCGCCCTGCCGCGTGGCGCGAGCAGGCTGCGGCGCGGGTCCGCACCCACGGCGAGGCGCTGGCCGCCGTCCGGGCGGCGCTGCTGGACCCGGATCTCGACGTCGCGCTCGAGCCGCCGGCCGACCTCACCGGCACCGCAGCCGCGGTCGCCGCCGTGCGCACGGCGCACGCCGTCGCGGTCGCCGAGGCCGGGCGGCTCGATGACCGCGCGGCGCAGCTCACCGAGCTCGTGCCCCAGCTCGACGCCGCCCTGGCTGACCTCGCGCCGCTGGGCGAGCGGGCGGCCGAGGTGAAGGCGCTCGCCGACCTCGCGAACGGCCAGGGGGCCAACACGCTGCGGATGACGCTGTCGGCGTACGTGCTGGCCGCGCGGCTGGAGGAGGTCGCGGCGGTCGCGAGCGAGCGGCTGCTGCGCATGACCCAGGGTCGGTACTCCCTGGTGCACACCGATGCGGGGCGCGGCGCCGGCAAGGCCGGTCTCGGGCTGCTGGCCCGCGACACGTGGACCGGTCAGGACCGCGACACCAGCACGCTGTCGGGCGGCGAGACGTTCCTGGCCAGCCTGGCGCTCGCGCTCGGGCTGGCCGACGTCGTCGCCGCCGAGGCGGGCGGCGCGCGCACCGAGGCGCTGTTCGTCGACGAGGGGTTCGGCACGCTCGACGAGGAGACGCTCGAGGAGGTCATGGACGTCCTCGACGGGCTGCGCGAGGGTGGGCGCGTCGTGGGGCTGGTCTCCCACGTCGCCGAGCTGCGCCAGCGCATCCCGACGCAGGTGCACGTGCGCAAGGGCCGCACCGGCAGCGACCTCGCCCTGATCGGCGTCTGACCACGACAGCGCCCCGGCGACGACGTCGCCGGGGCGCTGGAGGCCGAGCGGCTCGTTACGAGCCCGGGATCTCCTCGACGATCTCGTTCCCGCTGGGCAGGTCGTTGCGCACGTCCTGGATCCAGCCCTCGAGCCGGTCGAGGTTCTGCTCGTCGTTCACGAACACGGCGGCGCCCGCGATGACCGCGGCACCGAGCAGCAGGCCGAGCAGCGCGGTGATGAGACCGCCGATGGCGACACCCTTGCCGGTCACCCCGACGCGGCGCGACATCTTGATGCCGGCCACGCCGAGGATCAGGCCGATGAGACCGAGAACGACGGCCACCGGCGCGAGGATCGCGGTGAGCGCCGTGAACAGCGCAGCGACACCGAAGACCAGCGCGAACGCAGCGGCCGCGCTGGTCTTGGCCGGCCGCACGATCCGGCGTTCCTCGTAGCGCTCGTCGTAGCGCTCGTCGTGGTCTGTCGTCGCGGCACCGGTGCGCTCGTGGCGGTCGGCGACGCCGTCGTGGTCGCGGTCGCCCTCGTGGCGGTCGGCGACGCCGTCGTGGTCGTGGTCGCGGTCGGTGACGCCGTCGTGGTCGCGGTCGGCCGCGTGCCGGGGCGTCGTGCCTGCCATTCGCGAGGTGACGTCGGCGTCGGTGCTCGTGCCGTGGGCGCGGTCGCCGTGCCCGGTCCGGGTCGAGCCGTGGTCGTCCTTGTCCTTCGAGCCGAACATGTGTGCCTCCGTCGTCGGGTGCGTTGACACCGGTGGTGCCCGGTATCGGTGCTCCTCGCACATGACGACCGGGTGAACGCCCTGCTCAGGCCCCCAGGTAGGGGCGTCCGACGGCCGTCGGGCGCTTGTCGACCGGCGTACCGGAGCCGTCGCGCCGGGCGTACGAGGCAGGCAGCTCGACCGGGTCGCCGCCGGCGGCCGCGGCCCACGCCGGCGCCCGGCCGGCCCACCCGAGCACCAGCTGCGCCTCGCCCGCCAGCAGCCGCTGCACCCGCACACCGCCGGTCGCCCGGCCCTTGCGCGGGTACTCCGAGAGCGGCGTCACCTTCACGCTCGACACCTGGCCCCAGGCCTGCTGCGTCGGCCCCTTCGCGCGGCCCTCGGGCGGCAGGCCGGCGCCGGTGACCACGACGGGCTCGTCGACGACGTCGAGCACGCCCTCCGGTGGGCGCAGGTCGACGGCGCTGAAGCCCACGACCTGCGCACCGGCGGTGAGCTTGATGCCGGCCATGCCGCCGGCCGCCCGCCCCTGTGGGCGCACCGCGCTGGCCGGGAAGCGGAGCAGGTCGCCGGTGGAGGAGAAGAAGACCAGCTCCTCCTCGCCGGTCTCGAGCTCGACGGCGCCGACGACCTCGTCGCCCGCCTTGAGCGAGATGACGTCGACGGCCTCGCCCTTGGCCGACCAGTCCGGCACGACTCGCTTGACGACGCCCTGCTTGGTCGCGAGCGCCAGCCCCGGCCCGTCGTCGGGCATCGACGTGAGCGCGAGCACCCGTTCGCCGCGCTCCAGCGGGGCGAACTCCTGCACCGGTGCACCGCCGCGCAGCGACAGCGCACCCGTCGTGACCGGTGGGACGTCGGGCAGGTCGAGCACGTTGGTGCGCAGCACCCGACCGGCGCTCGTGACGAGCCCGACGGTGCCTCGCGTGGTCGTGCGGGCGCGCGACAGCACGACGTCGTGGCGCACCCGCCCGGTGCGGCGCTTGCGGCCGCCGCCGTCGGAGCCGTCGCCGTCGGCGTGCAGCAGGGTGCGCGCGACCAGCCCGGCGGACGACAGAACGACGTCGCACGGCTCGTCGGCCACCTCGAGCGAGGTTGCGCGGCGCTGCACGAGCGCCTTGAGGTCACCGCCGACGAGCACGGTGCGCCGCGGGCTGCCGTGCTCGGCGGCGACCTCGGCGAGCTCGCCGTCGATGACCCGGCGGAGCACCGTCGGGTCGCCGAGGATCTCCTCGAGCTCGGCGATCCGCCGGCGCAGCTCGGCCAGCTCGGTCTCGAGCTTCTCGACCTCGAGCGCGACCAGGCGGCGAAGCTGCATGTCGAGGATGTAGCCGGCCTGCACGTCGCTCAGCTCGAACGCCGCGGTCAGCGCCGCGCGGGCCTCGGCGACGTCGGCACTGGCCCGGATGATGCGCACGACCTCGTCGATGTTCGCCAGCGCCAGCAGCAGGCCCTCGACGAGGTGCGCGCGCTCCTGCGCCTTGCGCAGCCGGTAGCGCGAGCGGCGCGTGACGACGTCCACCCGGTGGTCGAGGAAGACCTGCAGGAGGTCCTTCAGCCCGAGGGTGCGCGGCTGCCCGTCGACCAGCGCGAGGTTGTTGATGCCGAAGCTCTCCTCGAGCGGGGTGAGCCGGTAGAGCTCGGCGAGCACCGCCTGGGGGTTGAAACCGGCCTTGACCTCGAGGACGAGCTGGGTGCCGCGGTGCCGGTCGGTGAGGTCCTTGATGTCGCTGATGCCCTGCAGCTTCTTGCCGGTGACCAGCTCCTTCACCTTGGCGATGACGCGCTCGGTGCCGACGCCGTACGGCAGCTCCGTGACGGTGATCTGGGACTTGCCGCGAGCCAGCGGTGAGACCTCCGCGGTCGCGCGCATCCGGACGACGCCGCGGCCGGTCTCGTACGCCTGCCGGACCTCCTCCATGCCGAGCAGCTGGCCGCCGGTCGGCAGGTCGGGGCCGGGCACGAAGGCCATGAGGTCGTCGAGGTCGGCGTCGGGGTCGGCGAGCAGGTGGCGCGCGGCGTCGACCACCTCGACGAGGTTGTGCGGGATCATGTTCGTCGCCATGCCGACGGCGATGCCGGACGTTCCGTTCACCAGCAGGTTCGGGAAGGCGGTCGGCAGCACCGACGGCTGCTGGAGCGAGCCGTCGTAGTTGGGTTCGGTGTCGACGGTCTCCTCGTCGAGGCCGTCGGTGAGCAGCAGCGCGGCCGGCGTCATGCGGCACTCGGTGTAGCGGCTGGCGGCCGGTGCGTCGTCGGGGGAGAAGCCCCAGTTGCCGTGTCCGTCGATGAGCGGCATCCGCATCGCGAAGCCCTGCGCCATGCGCACCATGGCGTCGTAGATGGCGCTGTCGCCGTGCGGGTGGAAGCGACCCATGACGTCACCGACGACGCGCGCGCTCTTGACGAACCCGCGGTCGGGGCGCAGGCCGGTGTCGGCCATCGAGTACAGGATCCGCCGGTGCACCGGCTTGAGCCCGTCGCGCGCGTCGGGCAGCGCGCGGCTGTAGATGACCGAGTACGAGTACTCGAGGTAGCTGTGCTCGAGCTCCTCGACGACGTCGGTGTCGACGATCGTCCCGTCGCCCTCGAACGGCGGGATCTCCCCGCCCCGCCCCGTCGACTTCCGCCTCGCCACTACCGCCGAACCCCTCTGCCGTTGAGTCCGCCTCTCCCGGCGGCCGCTGTGGCCACCTGGGCGGACGTCCCGCCGTCGTCGCCTCGTACGTCCGCCTCCGCGCCCGCGCCGTGTGGCCACCTGGGCGGACGCAGCGCCGTCGACTGTCTGGGCCTCATGTGTCGAGGGCTTCCTTGTCGACGCGGCCGGCGCTGCTGACGATGAAGTCGCGGCGCGGCGCGACGTCGTTGCCCATCAGCAGCTCGAGCACGCGCTCGGCGGCCTCGACGTCGCCGACCCGGATCCGGCGCAGGGTGCGCGTCGCGGGGTGCATCGTCGTCTCGGCCAGCTGGTCGGCGTCCATCTCGCCGAGACCCTTGTAGCGCTGGATCTGGCCCTTCACCTTCCTGCTCGCTGCGTCCAGCTTCTTCATCAGCTGCTGCAGCTGCTTGTCGGTGTAGGTGTAGTGCACCTGCCCGCCGACGAGCTCGACGCGGTGCAGCGGCGGGACGGCGGCGTACAGCCGGCCGCTCTCGATGACCGGCCGCATGTACCGCGCGAACAGGGTGATGAGCAGGCAGCGGATGTGCGCGCCGTCGACGTCGGCGTCGGTGGTGATGACGATCTTGCCGTAGCGCATCTGCTCGAGATCGAACGTGCGCCCACTGCCGGCGCCGACCACCTGGATGATCGCGGCGCACTCGGCGTTGTTGAGCATCTCGGTGATGCCGGCCTTCTGGACGTTCAAGATCTTGCCGCGCAGCGGCAGCAGCGCCTGGTACTCGCTGTTGCGCGCCAGCTTGCCGGTGCCGAGGGCGGAGTCCCCCTCCACCAGCCACAGCTCGGTGCGGTCGACGTCGGTCGAGCGGCAGTCGGCGAGCTTGGCCGGCAGCGTCGAGGTCTCCAGCGCGTTCTTCCGCCGTGCGGCCTCCTTCGAGGCGCGCGCGGCCTGGCGCGTCTTCGCGGCGGCCGCGACCTTCTCGAGCACCTGCCGCGCGACTGCCTTGGTCTTGCGGTTGTCGAGGAACTGGGTCTTGAGCCCTTTGCCGACGACGTCGGCCACGATCTTGCTCACGCCGGGCGTGCCCAGCTCGTCCTTCGTCTGGCCGAGGTACTGCGGCTCAGGCACTTTCACCGTGACGACGGCGGTGAGCCCCTCGAGGACGTCGTCCTTGAGCACCGGGTCGTCGTTCGCCTTGAGCACGCGAGAGGCCTTCAGCGCGTCGTTGAGAGTGCGCAGCAGCGCGCGCTCGAAGCCGTTCTGGTGGGTGCCGCCGTGCCCGGTCGCGACGACGTTGCAGAAGCTCTGGACGACGGTGTCGTAGCCGGTGCCCCAGCGGAACGCGACGTCGACCTCGCAGGTGCGCTCGACGGTCTGCGTGGTCATGTGCCCGGCGTCGTCGAGCACCGGCACTGTCTCCTTGTAGGTGCCGCTGCCGGTGATGTGCACCGGGTCGTGCACCGGCCTGTCGCTCGCCAGGTGCTCGACGAAGTCGGCGGTGCCGCCGTCGAAGCGGAAGGTCTCCTCGACCAGCTCGCCCGAGCGCCGGTCGAGGACCGCGAGCTCGAGACCCGGTACCAGGAAGGCAGTCTGGCGCAGCCGTGCGTGCAGCTTCTCGACGTCGACCGCCGAGCCCTTGCTGAACAGCGCCAGGTCCGGCCACCACCGGATCGACGTGCCGGTCGACGACTTCGGCGCCTTGCCCGCGACCGACAGCCCGTCGCGCGGCGTGAACGCGGCGTCCGGCGTCGGACCGCCCCGGCCGTCCTTGAACACGCCCGGCACACCGCGCTGGAACGACATCGTGTGCACGCGGCCGGCCCGCCGGACCGTGACGTCGAGCCGCGCCGACAGCGCGTTCACCACCGAGGCGCCGACGCCGTGCAGGCCGCCGGAGGTCTTGTAGCCACCGCCTCCGAACTTGCCGCCGGCGTGCAGCTTGGTCAGCACGAGCTCGACGCCGGTCAGCCCGCTGCGCGGCTCGACGTCGACGGGGATGCCGCGACCGTCGTCGGCGACCTCGACCGAGCCGTCGTCGTGCAGCGTCACCTCGATGCGCGAGCAGTGGCCGGCCAGCGCCTCGTCGACCGAGTTGTCGACGATCTCGTAGGCCAGGTGGGTCAGGCCCTTGCTGTCGGTGGAGCCGATGTACATGCCCGGCCGCTTGCGGACGGCCTCCAGCCCCTCGAGCACCGACAGGCTGTGCGCGGTGTACTCGCCGGTGCCCTTGCGGGAGCGCGGGGTGGAGCGGGCGGCCGGGCTGGTCACCGGGCGGGTCCTGCCTCTCGGGTGGTGCTGTCGGGGGGCGTGCTCGCGGGCCGGCCGTCGAGCCGTCTCACGCTGTCACGGGCGAGGGCGCGGGCAGCGGAGCGACACGGGGGAGGGGGCGGCTCGGCCCCTATGGTGCACCGCGTGGAGCCGCCGGGGGCGCCGTCGCGGCCGGCCGGGGACGGCCGGCGCGACCTGCGGGCGCTGCCCAAGGCGCACCTGCACCTGCACCTCACCGGCGGGATGCGGCCGACCACGCTCCTCGACCTGGCCGGCCGGCACGGCGTCCGGCTGCCCGAGGAGCTGCTCGACCCGGCCGGCGCGCGCGTCGACGTCAGCGTCCGGCGCGGCTGGACGCGCTTCCAGCGGCTGTACGACGCGGCGCGCGACGTCGTCCGCACTCCGGACGACGTCCGCCGGCTCGTGCGGGAGATCGCCGAGGACGAGCGGGCCGCCGGCTCCCGCTGGGTGGAGGTGCAGGTCGACCCGTCCTCGTACGCGCCGCGGATGGGCGGGCTGCAGGCGACGGTCGAGCTGGTCCTGTCGGCCATGGCCGACGCGACGGCGGTCACCGGCGTCGGGATTGCGCTGGTCGTGGCCGCCAACCGGACGCGGCACCCGTTCGAGGCCGAGACGCTCGCCCGGCTGGCCAAGCGGTACGCGCAGCGGGGCGTCGTCGGCTTCGGGCTGTCCAACGACGAGACGCGCGGGCCGCCGGAGGAGTTCGCCAAGGCGTTCCGCATCGCCCGCGAGGCCGGGCTGATCGCCGTCCCCCACGCCGGCGAGACGCGCGGCGAGCGCAGCGTGCGCGGCGCCGTCGAGGTGCTCGGCGCCGCCCGGCTGGGGCACGGCGTGCGCGCCGTCGAGGATCCGCCCACCGTCGAGCTGCTGGCCGAGCGCGGCGTGGTGCTCGAGGTGTGCCCGGCCTCGAACGTCGCGCTGGGGGTGGCCGGCGCCGTCGAGGAGGTGCCGGTGCGGGCCCTGCGGGACGCCGGCGTCGCGGTGGCGCTGGGGGCGGACGACCCGCTGCTGTTCCGCTCGGGGCTGCTCGCGCAGTACGAGGCGGTGCGGGACAGCGCCGGGCTGTCGGACGCCGACCTGGCCGACCTCGCGCGGTGCGCCGTCCGCGGCAGCGCGGCGCCGGACGACGTGCGCGCCCGGCTCGAGCGCGCCGTCGACGACTGGCTGGCCGCCCCGCCGCCTTGACCGCCCCGCCCGACCGCCCGACCGCATGGAGCCCTCCCGGCGGTTGCCGGGCCCGGCGAACCCGTCGGGAGGGCTCCGTGCCGCTCGGGGTGGAGCCCTCCCGGCGGTTCCGGAGCCCGGCGAACCCGTCGGGAGGGCTCCGGGCGGAAACGTGGGGCGAAGGGCTGGTCACGGAGGGTGTACCAGTGGCACCATGTGCCGCAGCAGTCACAGCACGAGCAGACGGACGCAGCACAGCACGGAGCACCCGCAGGACGAGGCCGCTGGGGAAGGCGCACCTCGACCAAGGAGGCACCGTGCTCTCAGGGACGCCCAGCAGCGCGCGACCGGGATCGACCGGTGGCGTGCTCTACGTGCACTCCTGCCCGCCTGCGCTGTGCCCCCACGTCGAGTGGGCGGTGGCGGCCGAGCTGGGCACGCGCGTGCGCCTGACGTGGGTCGAGCAGCCGTGCTCACCCGGCACCCTGCGGGCCGAGACCGGCTGGCGCGGCCGCCCCGGGACCGCCGGCCGGCTCGCCGCCGCGCTGCGCGGCTGGACGGTGCTGCGCTTCGAGGTCACCGAGGAGCCGAGCCCCGGTCTCGACGGCGAGCGCTACGCCGTCACGCCCGACCTCGGCACCTGGCGCGCGACGGTCGGCGCGACCGGCGACGTGCAGGTCGGCGAGGACCGGCTGCGCGAGCTGCTCGCGACGACGTCGGGCCCGCAGCTGGCCCAGGCGCTCGACCGCGTGCTCGGCAGCGCCTGGGACGCCGAGCTCGAGCCGTTCCGGGAAGCGGGCGACGGCGCGCCGGTGACCTGGCTGCACCAGGTGGTCTGAGCGAGGGCCGCAGGGTTGTGACCGGAGAGACGGGGCAAGGCTTGACCCGACGTCCGCCCCCTTGATCTCCGGGAGACACAGGCATGTACGTGCTCGCGCAAGACAGCGGCTTCGAGGCCGGCTTCGAACGCAGCCTCGAGGAGTTCGCGCAGCTGCTGCCGAAGATCGGCTACTTCCTGCTGATCCTCATCGTCGGGGCGATCCTGGCCAAGTTCGTGGCCAAGATCCTCACGACGGTGCTGCAGCGGGTCGGCTTCGACAAGCTAGTCGAGCGCGGCGGCGTCAAGAAGGCGATGGCGAGCAGCAAGTACGACGCCGCAGGGATCCTCGGCAAGATCGTCTACTACTTCATCTTCCTGCTCGTGCTGTCGGCCGCGTTCAGCGTCTTCGGCCCCAACCCGGTGAGCGACTTCCTCGCCCAGATCATCGCGTTCCTGCCGAACATCTTCGTCGCGGTGCTCGTGCTCGTCATCGCGGCGGCGGTCGCCGCTGCGCTCAAGGAGCTCATCAGCAGCATGCTGGGCGGGCTGTCCTACGGCAACGCCCTGGCCAATGCCGTCTCGCTGTTCGTCATCGCGCTCGGCGTGTTCTTCGCGCTCGACCAGCTCCAGATCGCGCCGGACATCGTCAACGGGCTCTTCTACGCCCTGCTCGCGCTGATCGTGCTGCCGCTGATCATCGCCTTCGGCGTCGGCGGCATCGAGCCGGCCCGCGAGGTCATCCAGGACATGCGCGCCAAGGCCCGCGACAAGGCCCAGGAGGTGGAGCAGGAGGCGCGGTCGCAGCCGGAGGACTCCGAGCTCGAGGGCGAGCCGTCCGCACCGGTGCGCCGCACCCGGGCCACCGCCACCCGCGCGACGACCCGCGCGACCGCCACACGCCGGCGGCCGACGGCCTGAGGCCCTGCCTGACCGACCGACCGCACGTGCTGCGCCCGTCCCGCCCGACCCGGCGGGGCGGGCGCACGCGCGTGGGCGGGACGATGAGCCGGTGAGCGCTTCTCCTGGCTCCGGGGCCCCGACCCGGGACCCGGCCGACGACCGGCGCTCGATCGCGTTCTGCCTCGAGCGCGCGCTCGAGCCGTCGTACCGCGTCCGCGCGTTCCGGACGGCCGCCGCCACGGTCGACCGCACCCCCGCAGAGGAGCTCGCCGACCGGGCCCGCAGCGGCACGCTCACCGAGCTGCCCGGCCTCGGCAAGGTCACCGCCACGGTCGTCACCGAGTCGTTGAGCGGCGAAGAGCCGGTCTACCTGCGGCGCGTCCGCACCCTCGGCGACCGGCCGGTAGCCGCGGGCGCCGCCGCTCTGCGCGCCGCGCTCAAGGGCGACCTGCACACCCACTCCGACTGGTCCGACGGCGGCTCGCCGATCGAGGAGATGGCCCGCAGTGCGCGCGCTCTCGGCCATGAGTACGTGGTGCTGACCGACCACTCGCCGCGCCTCACCGTGGCGCGCGGGCTGAGCCCCGAGCGGCTCCGCCAGCAGCTCGACGTCGTGCGGGACCTGAACGAGCGCTTCGCCGAGGAGGCGGACGCCGGCGCCGCACCGCCCTTCCGGCTGCTCACCGGCATCGAGTGCGACATCAACGAGGACGGCACGCTCGACCAGGAGCCCGAGCTGCTCGCCGAGCTCGACGTCGTCGTGGCCAGCGTGCACAGCAAGCTGCGGATGCCGTCGGCCGAGATGACGCCCCGCATGGTCGCCGCCATCAGCAACCCGCACACCGACGTGCTCGGCCACTGCACCGGGCGGTTCGTGCAGGGCTACGGCCGCGGCGGCAAGGGCCGGCCGGAGTCGGAGTTCGAGGCGGAGGTGGTCTTCGCCGCCTGCGCGCAGTTCGACGTCGCGGTCGAGGTCAACAGCCGGCCCGAGCGGCTCGACCCGCCGAAGCGGCTGCTGCGCCTCGCCGTCGAGACCGGCTGCCGGATCGCCATCGACACCGACGCGCACGCACCCGGTCAGCTCGACTGGCAGCACCTGGGCTGCGAGCGGGCGCACCTGTGCGGCGTCACGCCGGACATGGTGGTCAACGCGACCGGCGCCGACGAGCTGCTGGCCTGGACGCGGCGCGAGACCGCCTGAGATCAGCTCTCGGCCGGGCGCCGCTGCAGCGGCACGAGCTCGGTGACCGGCGCCGTCAGCACTGCGGTGAGGTCGTCCGGCAGCGTGTCGGCGACCAGCAGCGCGCATGCGGCATCGAGGCACAGCGTCATGACCCGCTGGTGCTCGCGGTCGTCGGTCGAGCGGCCGGGGGAGCGGCGGCAGGCCGGGCACGGCCGCGACAGGCCCTCGGCCCCCGAACGGCGCACGAGCGCCCACACCCGCCGGCGGGAGGTGAGCACGGCCGCCTGGAACGCCGCCCGCACCGCCTCGGCACGCTCGGACTCGAGGGCGAACGAGCGGTCGACGAGGGCGTCGAACAGGGCCTGACCGCCGGCGTCGTGGCAACGGCCGGCCAGCACGGGCAGGAACCCGAGCAGCGCCTTGACCTGCTCGCTCTGCGGACCGAGGTCGGGCTCGTCGACGGTCGCCGAGGGGTACACGGCGCGCCAGGGCACCATGAGCGCGGTGTGCTCGACCCTGGTGAGCACCGGGCGGGCGTACGCCGCTGCGATGGCGTCGCGCACCGCCTTGAGCGCGGTGGACACGACGCCCGGCTCGACGGTCAGGTAGGAGGCGCCGCCGGCGAGGTCCTCCGCGAACAGCGCTCCCAGCGCGTCGAAGGACGCGAGCACCTCGCACACGAGCGGGCTGTCGGGCGACAGCGCGGTGTCGCGGGCCGCGGCCACGGCGACGGTGTTGGTCCAGCCGGCGGCCAGGTGGGGCAGGTCGTCGTCGCTGATGTGGGCGAGCTGGGCGAGCACCCCGAGCACCTCACTGAGGTTGGGGTGGTCCTCGAGCCGCTCGACGACTGCACGTCTCGTCATTGACGCCCCTCCGCAATGGGTCCCTCGCAGAGAGTGTGCGGCACGAACGCCTCGGAACCTGAGCAGGCGCGGCCGATCTGACCCCGAAGATGAGCAGAAAGAGCCAGGTGCGACGGCAGAGCGGGCGATGTGGCAGACCGTTCGGCCGATGGCCCTCGTCCTACAAGCCCCCGTCCTAGAAGCGGTGCGCCTCCGTGCCGCCCTGCAGCGCCTGCCAGACGTCCTGCACGTTGTCGAAGACGGCGCTCGGCGGCAGCCGCCGCAGCTGGTCGAGCACGTCGTCCGGGGCGCCCAGCTCCATCGCCTTGGCGGTGAG
This sequence comes from Actinomycetes bacterium, assembly GCA_046565705.1. Taxonomy (GTDB): domain Bacteria; phylum Actinomycetota; class Actinomycetes; order Mycobacteriales; family SCTD01; genus DATLGD01. The sequence goes on along the minus strand of JBKHYE010000047.1, from coordinate 1,807 downwards.
CGCCTCGGAGCCGGCCGGCCAGACCTCCTTGCCGAGGTAGGACGCGATGAGCGCGCGCTGCTCGACGTCAGCCTCGGTCATGCCGTCAGGGACGCCGCCGGCGAGGGTGCCGTCGGGCGCCAGGTCGACGTCGGGCTGGTCCTCACCCGACGGCTCGGCGGAGTGCCACTGCTCGCCGCGCGTCTCGCGCCCGGACCGCATCATGCCCTCGACCTCGGCGCCGAGGGCCTCGTCCACCCGTGCGCTGTGCTTGTCGCTCCCACGCTCCATGGCGCCGCCACTACCCGCTCTCCGAGCCGTCACACGGCACGGATCTGTGCCCTGGGAGACAGGTACGAGCGGGGCCCCGAGGGGCATCGAGACCTCATGCACGCAGCACCTCGTCGCCCCGCAGCCTCCTGGCCGTCGGCCCTGCTGCCCGGCGCTCTCCTGCTCGCGCTGCTCACCACAGGAGCGGCGACCGCCGCGGCCGGGAACGACAGCGCCGCGCCGGCGGCCGACGTCCCCGTGACCGAGCTCGAGGTCGTCCCGGCGCCCTGACCTCCGCCTACTCGGCGCCGCCCTCGGTGGTGTCCTTGTCGGCCGGCACCTGCTCGGACCGCAGCTCGTAGCGGTCCACCGCCTGCTTGGGGGCGTCGTCGCCGATCTCGCCGCGCCGCGCCAGCTCGGACAGCACCGCCGTGGCGATGGACTCGGCGTCGGTGCGGAAGTGCCGGCGCAGCGCCGCGCGGGTGTCCGACCGGCCGAAGCCGTCGGTGCCGAGCGACGACCAGTCGCCCGGCACCCAGCGGCTGATGGAGTCGGGCACCGCGCGCATCCAGTCGCTGACGGCGACGACCGGCCCGGTCGCCTCCATGAGCGCCCTCGTGACGTACGGCGTGCGGTGGTCGCCCGGGTTGAGCAGGTTGTGCTCCTCGCAGGCGACGGCGTCGCGGCGCAGCTCGTTCCAGCTCGTGACGCTCCAGACGTCGGCGGCCACGCCCCAGTCCTCGCGCAGCAGCCGCTGCGCGTCGAGCGCCATCCGCACCGAGACGCCGCTCGCCAGCACCTGCGCGCGCGGCCCCTCGCCCTCCGCCGGCGCGTAGCGGTACATGCCGCGCAGCACCCCCTCGCGCAGCCGCGGGACGTCGGGCAGAGCCGGCTGCACGTACGGCTCGTTGTAGACCGTCAGGTAGTAGAAGACGTCCTCGGCGTCAGGTCCGTACATCCGCCGCAGCCCGTCCTCGACGATGAACGCGACCTCGTACGCCCACGCCGGGTCGTAGGCGATGCACGCGGGGTTGGTCTGGGCCAGCAGCAGCGAGTGCCCGTCCTGGTGCTGCAGCCCCTCGCCGTTCAGCGTGGTCCGGCCGGCGGTGGCGCCGAGCAGGAACCCGCGGCCGAGCTGGTCGGCGAAGGCCCACATCTGGTCACCGGTGCGCTGGAACCCGAACATCGAGTAGAAGATGTAGATCGGGATCATCGGCTCGCCGTGCGTCGCGTACGAGGTGCCCGCCGCGATGGTCGACCCCATCGAGCCGGCCTCGGTGATGCCCTCGTGCAGCAGCTGGCCGGTCTCGGACTCCTTGTACGACAGCAGCAGGTCCCGGTCGACGGCGTCGTAGCGCTGGCCGAACGGCGAATAGATCTTCGCCGTCGGGAACAGCGAGTCCATGCCGAAGGTGCGCGCTTCGTCCGGGATGATCGGCACGAACCGCGCGCCGATGCCCTTGTCCTTCATGAGGTCCTTGAGCAGCCGGACGAAGGCCATCGTGGTGGCGACCGGCTGCTTGCCCGAGCCGGCCTTGAGCTCGTCGTAGGTCTGAGC